>NZ_JBWLKL010000004.1:0-456184 GCF_059026065.1 Streptomyces sp. A18
CGGTCGCGTCGGCTGCGCCGATTCCGCTGCGCTCCACCCTTGACACCCGTCCCTCCACCGCGCGAGGGAAGACGACCGGACGGCCCAGGAAGCGGGGCTATGGGGAAGGTGGGCTGGGTCATCCGGCCTCGCTGCCGGGCGCGGCCCGGATCTTCTGGAGTGACCGTCAGGGGACGGGGCGCGCGGTCGCTCCAGGGGTGGACACCGGTCTCGTCAAGCGTCTGCCGACCGGATCTTCCGGGGTGGCTGTCTCGGGCTGGGGTGACGAGGGCGCACTGGGGACGGGTGTTGGTCTTGTCGCGCGTCTGCGGCCCGGACCTTCTGCCTTCTGGGGTTGGGTCCTCACGGGGAGGGTGCGCGGGAGCCCCGGAGACGGGTGCCGGTTTCGTCAGGCATCCAGCAACCGGATCTTCTTGCAGGCCCAGCCTGCACCGGCCGGCCAGCACGGCGCGGTGCTTGCAGGAAGGTCTCAGGCAAGGAGGCGTGCGGGCCGGGTTCGGTGGGACTTTGCTGCGGTCCGGGGGAGGGGACCTACTTTTGCAAAGTTGTGTTCCCGCAGAAGGGGGGCGCGCGCTTCGCGCAATGCGCCTGCGCCTTCGTGGGAACAAACGCCCCAGCCCTCACCCCTCCGCCCTCGCCCCGTTCAGCAGTCACCGCGGGGCAATCGGGGTGGGGAGGCATGTTCACGCACCCGCAGGTGCAGGGTGCCGCATCCGCCCCCCCGGCTCAGGGTCAGCGCACCGCCCCCGGGGAGCCCCAGACCCCCGGAATATGGACGCCGTTTGCGTACAGCAGTGAAAGGGTTCCACAATCCTGACAGGGTCCATTACCTTGGACGAGGCAGTCCAGGTGAATGGACTGGTCGAGAGTGGAGAAGTGGAAGGGTTGGCTGTGGACGCGTCGAGGAGTGGTCAGGAAGCCGCACCCAGCGGGCGCTGGGGTGCCCTCGGGCCCGTCGGGCTGGTGCTCGCGGGCGGCATCTCCGTCCAGTTCGGTGGCGCCATCGCCGTGAGCGTGATGCCCAAGGCCGGGGCCCTCGGCATCGTGACCCTGCGGCTCGCCTTCGCCGCTCTGGTGCTCATGATCGTCTGCCGGCCCCGCCTCCGCGGGCACTCGCGCGCCGACTGGGGGACCGTCGTCGCCTTTGGTGTGGCCATGGCCGGGATGAACGGGCTCTTTTATCAGTCCGTCGCTCGGATCCCCATGGGGCCCGCCGTGACGCTTGAAGTGCTCGGGCCTCTCGCCCTCTCCGTCTTCGCCTCCCGCCGCGCCGTGAACCTGGTGTGGGCCGGGCTCGCCCTCTGCGGTGTCTTCCTGCTCGGCGGTGGGGGTGGATTCAGTGGGCTTGATCCTGTCGGTGTCGCGTACGCCCTCGGCGCCGGCGCCATGTGGGCCACGTACATCATCTTCAGCGCCCGTACGGGGCGTCGCTTCCCGCAGGCCGACGGGCTCGCCCTCGCGATGGTCGTCGCCGCGGTCCTGTTCCTGCCGCTCGGCCTCATCGAGTCCGGGGACAAGCTCGTACGGCCCGAGGTCCTCGCGCTCGGCGCGGCCGTCGCCGTGATGTCCTCCGTGCTGCCCTACACCCTCGAACTGCTCGCCCTGCGGCGCCTTCCCGCCTCCACCTTCGCGATCATGATGAGCCTGGAACCGGCCATCGCCGCCGTCGCCGGATTCCTCGTACTGAATCAAGCCCTTTCCGTGAACGAGGCCCTGGCCATCTCGCTGGTCATCGCCGCCAGCATGGGCGCCGTCCGGACCCAGGTCGGGCGCGGGCGTGCCCGCAGTGGGCGTGGGCGTGCGAACGGGGGTGTCGTGTCGGGGGCCGCTCCCGACGCCGCCCTGCTGGTTCCCAAGGGAGAGGGCCAGGAGGGCCAGGGCGTAGACGAGCCCGTTCCGGAGACGTCCGGAAAGTAATGCAAGCACGCTTGCTTGTTTCTCCGGGCGCTGCCATGCTCCGGGGCACACCGCCGTGCCCCGAGGGGAGCGCTCCGTGTCCGAAGCTGTGCCCGTACTCGACGATCTGCGCCGTGAGAGCGAGGAACTCGACCAACTGGTCGAAGGGTTGAGCGAGAAGCGCTGGGCGCTTCCCACTCCCGCCGACGGGTGGACCATCGCCCATCAGATCGCCCATCTCGCCTGGACCGACCGCGCCGCGCTGACCGCCGTCACCGACGGCGAGGCCTTCGGGCAACTGGTCGAGGAAGCGCTCGCCGCCCCTGACTCCTTCGTCGACGACGGGGCCGCGGAAGGTGCCGCGCTGCCGGTCGGCGAGTTGCTCTCCCGGTGGCGTGCCGGGCGCGATGCCCTCCTTGAGGCCCTTGCCGCCGCGCCTCGCGGCACTCGTTTCCCCTGGTACGGGCCTCCCATGTCCGCCACATCCATGGCCACCGCCCGGCTGATGGAGACCTGGGCCCACGGCCAGGATGTCGCCGACGCGCTGGGCGTCGCGCGGGTGCCCACGGACCGGTTGCGGCACGTCGCTCATATCGGCGTTCGGGCCCGGGATTTCTCGTTCGGTGTACGGGGATTGAGTGCGCCGGGGGTTTCCTTCCGCGTCGAACTGGTGCTTCCCTCCGGTGAGTTGTGGGTCAGTGGGCCCGACGATGCCGCACAGCGCGTCACCGGCCCCGCGCTCGACTTCTGCCTCCTCGTCACCCAGCGCGCGCATCGCGACGACCTCGCCCTGCGTGCGGAAGGCGCCGACGCCGAGCGGTGGCTGGGCATCGCGCAGGCCTTCGCCGGGCCCCCGGGGCGCGGACGGCCCGCCAAGGCCGGGGAGAGCGGGCGGTGACCGCGCCGCTGCGGGTCGGGAACGCTTCCGGGTTCTACGGCGACCGCTTCGACGCCATGCGGGAGATGCTCACCGGTGGGCCGCTCGACGTTCTCACCGGGGACTACCTCGCCGAGCTGACCATGCTGATCCTCGGGCGCGACCGGCTCAAGGACCCCTCGCGCGGCTATGCGAAGACCTTCCTGCGGCAGCTGGAGGAGTGCCTCGGGCTCGCCCAGGAGCGGGGCGTCAAGGTCGTCGCCAATGCCGGCGGGCTCAATCCCGCCGGACTCGCCGACGCCGTCCGGGTGTTGGCGGGGAGGCTGGGGGTCGGAGGGCTGCGGGTCGCCCATGTGGAGGGGGATGATCTCGGGCCTCGTTTTCCTGGTGCGCTCACCGCCCATGCCTATCTCGGTGGCGCCGGGATCGCCGCTTGCCTGCGGGCCGGGGCCGATGTCGTCGTCACGGGGCGCGTGACCGATGCCGCCCTCGTCACCGGGCCCGCCGCCGCGCACTTCGGGTGGGGCGGTGGTGAGTACGACCGGCTCGCGGGGGCCGTCGTCGCCGGGCACATCCTCGAATGCGGGACCCAGGCCACCGGGGGCAACTACGCCTTCTTCGCCGAGCGCGAGCAGCGTGAGCTGCGGCACCCCGGGTTTCCTGTCGCCGAGATCCACGAGGACGGGTCCAGCGTCATCACCAAGCACGACGGCACAGGCGGGTTCGTCGACGTCGGTACGGTCACCGCGCAGCTGCTGTACGAGACCGCAGGCGCCCGGTACGCCGGGCCCGACGTCACCGCCCGGCTCGACACGGTCACCCTCACGCAGGAGGGGCCCGACCGGGTCCGGGTCGCCGGGGTGCGGGGCGAGCTTCCGCCGCCCGATCTGAAAGTGGGGCTGAATCGGCTCGGTGGCTTCCGCAATGAAGTGGTCTTCGTGCTCACCGGGCTTGATGTGGAGGTCAAGGCCGATCTTGTCCGGGCGCAGGTGGAGGACTCCCTTGAGCGGGCCAAGTCCCGGCCGCAGGAGGTGGCGTGGGAGCTCGTCCGTACCGATCGGGCCGACGCATCCAGCGAGGAAGCCGCCTCCGCTCTGCTGCGGCTAGTCGTGCGCGACCCGCAGCAGGATCCCGTCGGGCGCGCTCTGAGCGGCGCCGCGATCGAGCTGGCCCTCGGCAGCTACCCCGGCTTCCACGTGACGGCGCCCCCGGGCAAGGGCGCGCCCTACGGAGTCTTCGACGCCGCGTACGTCGGGCGCGGCACCGTCGAGCACACCGCCGTACTGCCCGGCGGTGAGCGGATCGCCGTCGGAGCCGCCCCCGGTGACAGTCTCGCACTCGAGGACCTTGACCAGCCGCCCCTTCCCCCGCCACTCCCGCCAGGTCCCACCCGCCGCGCGCCCCTCGGTCTCGTCGCCGGGGCCCGCAGCGGCGACAAGGGCGGGGACGCGAACGTCGGCGTATGGGTGCGCACGGACGACGCCTGGCGGTGGCTCGCCCATGAGCTGACCGTCGAGCGGTTTTGTGAACTCCTTCCCGAGACACGGGAGTTGGACGTTGTGCGGCATGTGTTGCCCAATCTACGGGCCCTGAACTTCGTCGTCGGCGGGATCCTCGGCGCGGGCGTCGCGTCCCAGGCCCGCTTCGACCCGCAGGCCAAGGGCCTCGGCGAGTGGCTGCGCGCCCGCCACATCGACATACCGGTCGCACTCCTCGAAGCGAGAGAAGCGAGAGAAGCGAGAGAAGCGATGCAAGCGACAGAAGCGGCCGAAGCGATCGCACCCACGGAGGTACACCCGTGACCGTCCTCGTCTCCGCGCTCGACCCCTTGAGCGCCGAGTACGCCGAGCACCGCGAGGCCATGCTGGACAAGCTCACCGAACTCGACGCCGAGCAGGCCAAGGCCCTTGAGGGCGGCGGCGAGAAGTACGTCGCGCGGCATCGGGGGCGCGGCAAGCTGCTCGCCCGGGAGCGGATCGAGCTGCTCCTCGACCCCGATACGCCGTTCCTGGAGCTGTCGCCGCTCGCCGCCTGGGGGAGCGACTATCCCGTCGGCGCCTCGATGGTCACCGGCATCGGCGTCGTCGAGGGCGTGGAGTGTCTGATCACCGCCAACGACCCGACCGTGCGCGGCGGGGCCAGCAATCCCTGGACCCTGAAGAAGGCCTTTCGCGCGCACGAGATCGGGCATGCCAATCGGCTGCCCTCCATCCACCTCGTCGAGTCGGGGGGTGCCGATCTTCCGTCCCAGAAGGAGATCTTCATTCCGGGCGGTGCGCTCTTCAAGCACCTCACCCAGTCGTCGGCCGCCGGCATTCCGACCGTCGCCGTCGTCTTCGGCAATTCGACGGCAGGGGGTGCCTACGTCCCCGGCATGAGCGATCACGTGATCATGGTCAAGGAGCGCGCCAAGGTCTTCCTCGGTGGTCCGCCGCTGGTGAAGATGGCCACCGGCGAGGAGAGCGACGACGAGTCGCTCGGCGGTGCCGAGATGCACGCCCGTACCTCCGGCCTCGCGGACTATCTCGCCGAGGACGAGCGGGACGCGCTGCGGCAGGCCCGGCGGGTCGTCAAGCGGCTCAACTGGCGCAAGGCGTATGCCGATCCGGTGGCCGCGGTCGCGCCCCCCAAGTACGACGAGGACGAGTTGCTCGGCATCGTGCCCGGCGATCTCAAGGTGCCCTTCGATCCGCGCGAGGTCATCGCCCGCATCGTCGACGGCTCCGACTTCGACGAGTTCAAGCCGCTGTACGGGGCGAGTCTGACGACCGGGTGGGCCTCCCTGCACGGCTATCCCGTCGGGATCCTGGCCAACGCGCAGGGCGTGCTCTTCAGCGAGGAGTCCCAGAAGGCCGCCCAGTTCATCCAGTTGGCCAATCAGCGCGACATTCCGCTGCTCTTCCTGCACAACACCACCGGCTACATGGTCGGCAAGGAGTACGAGCAGGGCGGCATCATCAAACACGGCGCGATGATGATCAACGCCGTGTCGAACTCGCGCGTGCCGCACCTGAGTGTCCTGATGGGGGCCTCCTACGGCGCCGGGCACTACGGCATGTGCGGACGCGCCTTCGACCCGCGATTCCTGTTCGCCTGGCCCAGCTCCAAGTCCGCCGTCATGGGGCCGCAGCAGCTGGCCGGGGTGCTCTCGATCGTCGCCCGCGCCTCCGCCGCCGCCAAGGGGCAGCCCTACGACGACGAGGCCGATGCCGGGCTGCGCGCCATGGTCGAGCAGCAGATCGAGTCCGAGTCGCTGCCGATGTTCCTTTCGGGCCGTCTCTACGACGACGGGGTCATCGACCCCCGCGACACCCGCACGGTCCTCGGCCTGTGCCTGTCCGCGGTCCACACCGCCCCTTACGAGGGCGCGCGCGGTGGCTTCGGCGTCTTTCGGATGTGAGGACCTCAATGACCCCCGTGACCCCCATGACTCCCATGAGCCGTCCCATCAGTACCCTGCTCGTCGCCAACCGCGGTGAGATCGCCTGCCGCGTCTTCCGTACCTGTCGTGAACTGGGCATCGCCACCGTGGCGGTGTACTCCGACGCCGATGCCGACGCGCTGCACGTCCGTGAGGCCGACTCCGCCGTACGGCTTCCTGGGTCGGCGCCCGCCGACACCTATCTGCGCGGCGAACTCATCGTGAAGGCCGCGCAGGCGGCCGGCGCGGACGCCGTCCACCCCGGCTACGGCTTCCTCTCCGAGAACGCGGACTTCGCCCGCGCCGTTCTGGACGCAGGGCTCGTGTGGATCGGGCCGCCGCCCGAGGCGATCGAATCCATGGCATCCAAGACGCGCGCCAAGGAACTCATGGCCATCGCGCCGATGGACGTGGACGACGTCGGTGAGGGCGATCTGCCGGTCCTGGTGAAGGCGGCGGCCGGTGGTGGCGGGCGCGGCATGCGCGTAGTACGTGAACTGAGCGCCCTGAAAGGCGAGTTGGTCGCCGCGCGCGCGGAGGCGGCCCGTGCCTTCGGGGACGGCGAGGTCTTCGTCGAGCCCTATCTGGAGGGTGGGCGGCACGTCGAGGTGCAGATCATGGCCGACGCGTACGACACCGTCTGGGCGCTCGGCACCAGGGACTGCACCCTCCAGCGCAGGCACCAGAAGGTCATCGAGGAGTCCCCGGCGCCGGGACTCGGTGCCGGTCTCGTCGAGGAGCTGCACGCGCAGGCCGTGCGTGCGGCGCGCGTGACCGGGTATCGCGGGGCGGGCACGGTGGAGTTCCTGGTCGCGGGCGACCGGGCGCAGTTCCTGGAGATGAACACCCGGCTCCAGGTCGAACACCCGGTCACGGAGGCCGTGTTCGAGGTCGACCTCGTGGCGCTGCAGATCCAGGTCGCGGAGGGCGCACGGCTCGCGGAGGAGCCGCCCGCCGCGCGCGGACACGCCGTCGAGGCCCGCCTCTACGCCGAGGACCCGGCGGCCGAGTGGGCCCCGCAGACCGGCACGCTGCACCGGCTATCGGTGCCGGGCGTGCGGCTCGACACGGGGTACGTGGACGGCGACTCGATCGGCGTGCATTACGACCCGATGCTGGCCAAGGCCATCGCGTACGCCCCCACGCGCGCGGCGGCCCTGCGCTCACTGGCGGGTGCGCTGGAGCGTGCGGTGGTCCACGGGCCCGTCACCAACAGGGAGTTGCTCGTCCGTTCCCTGCGGCATCCGGAGTTCGTCGACACCCGCATGGACACCGGTTTCTACGACCGGTACGTCACCGAACTCGCCGCCCCCGCACCCGATCCGCACGCCCCGCTGGCCGCCGCCCTGGCCGACGCTCACGGGCGCTCGCGGTTCGGCGGCTGGCGCAACCTCGCGTCGCAGCCGCAGGTCAAGCTCTTCAGGAGCGAGCCGGACGGCGCCGAGCACGAGGTGCGCTACCGGCACACGCGGGAAGGGCTCTGCGCGGAAGGCGTGCGGGTGCTCTCCGTGGCGGGTGATCTTGTCGTGCTCGAAGTGGGCGGTGTGCGGCGGCAATTCAGGGTGAGCCGGTACGGCGACGATCGCGTGTACGTCGGCAACACCGCCCTCACCGCGCTCCCGCTGCTCCCCGAACCCACCACCCGGCAGTCGCCGGGCTCCCTGCTCGCCCCGATGCCGGGCACGGTCGTGCGCCTGGCCGACGGGCTCGCGGAGGGGGCGCGGGTGACCGCCGGGCAGCCCCTCGTCTGGCTGGAGGCCATGAAGATGGAGCACCGCATCTCCGCTCCGGCCTCCGGCACGCTCACCGCTCTGCACGCCGCTCCCGGCCACCAGGTCGAGGTCGGCGCCCTGCTCGCAGTCGTAGACGTCGCACAGGAGGAACAGTCCGTATGAGCACCGTCCTCGAGACCGAAGAGCACCAGGCCCTGCGCGCGGCGGTCGCCGCACTCGGAAAGCGCTACGGCCGCGAATACCTCACCCGTGTCGTCCAAGGCGGCGGCCACCCCGACGAACTGTGGGCCGACGCCGCCAAGCTCGGCTACCTGGGCGTGAACCTGCCCGAGGAGTACGGAGGAGGGGGCGGCGGCATTGCAGAACTCTCCATCGTCCTGGAGGAGTTGGGAGCCGCCGGCTGTCCCCTGCTGATGATGGTCGTCTCGCCCGCGATCTGTGGAACGGTCATCGCACGCTTCGGCACCGAGGAGCAGAAGCAGGCGTGGCTGCCCGGCCTCGCGGACGGCACCCGCACC
Organism: Streptomyces sp. A18; assembly: GCF_059026065.1. Taxonomy (NCBI): domain Bacteria; kingdom Bacillati; phylum Actinomycetota; class Actinomycetes; order Kitasatosporales; family Streptomycetaceae; genus Streptomyces; species Streptomyces sp. A18. The sequence continues at coordinate 8,446 of NZ_JBWLKL010000004.1, forward strand.
ATGGCGTTCGGCATCACCGAACCCGACGCGGGCTCCAACTCCCACCGCATCACGACGACGGCGCGCAAGGACGCCGCGAGCGGCGACTGGCTCCTGACCGGCCGCAAGGTGTTCATCTCGGGCGTCGACATCGCGGACGCGACGCTGATCGTGGGCCGCACGGAAACTGTGTCTGACAACGGCGTGAGGACCGGCAATCTCAAGCCCTGTCTCTTCATCGTCCCGCGCGAGACGGAGGGCTTCCAGCGGCGGCAGATCGAGATGGAACTCCAGTCGGCGGAGAAGCAGTTCGAGCTGACCCTGGACGACGTTCGGCTGCCGCCCGAGGCCCTGGTGGGCGACGAGGACGCGGGGCTGCTCCAGCTCTTCGCCGGGCTCAACCCCGAGCGGATCATGACGGCGGCGTTCTCGCTCGGCATGGCCCGGTACGCCCTTTCCCGGGCCGTCGGATACGCCAAGGAGCGCAGTGTCTGGAAGAGCCCGATCGGCGCCCACCAGGCGATCGCGCACCCTCTCGCGCAGTGCCACATCGACATCGAACTGGCCCGCCTGATGATGCAGAAGGCGGCCCGGCTCTACGACGAGGGTGACGACATGGGCGCCGGTGAGGCCGCGAACATGGCGAAGCTGGCCGCTGCCGACGCGTGCGTGAAGGCAGTCGACCAGTCGGTGCACACATTGGGCGGCAACGGCCTGACGAAGGAGTTCGGCATCGCGTCGCTGATCGTGGCGTCGCGGGTGGCGCGGATCGCTCCCGTGAGCCGGGAAATGATCCTCAACTACGTGTCGCACCAGACCCTTGGCCTGCCCAAGTCGTACTGAGCCCTCGCTCGCGCCGTCAACTGCTGGAGTTCATATGGGACTTGTGAACGCGCCCCAAGAGCGCGGCATCGTGACGCTCACCCTGGACAACCCCGCCAACCGCAACGCACTCTCGGCGGGGCTCCTGTCCGGGCTCGCGCAGGCGCTCGACGACTGCGGCAAGGACCCCGACGTACGAGCGGTCGTCCTCACGCACACCGGCTCGACGTTCTGCTCGGGCGCCGATCTGCGTGAACCGCCGGACCCCGCCGTGTTCGTGGGGCTGCTCCGGCAGATGGTGGAGCTGCCGAAGCCGGTGGTGGCGCGGGTGGACGGGCATGTGCGGGCCGGCGGGCTCGGGCTTCTCGGCGTGTGCGACATGGCGGTCGCGGGGCCGGGAGCGTCGTTCGCGCTGACGGAGGTACGGATCGGGGTGGCGCCCGCGGTGATCTCGATGCCGCTGCTCGCCCGCCTGGACCCGAGCGCGGCGGCACGCTACTTCCTCACCGGGGAGCGCTTCGGCGGGGCGGAGGCGGCGCGGATCGGCCTGGTGGCGGTGGCGGGCGACGACGTGGACGCGGAGCTTTCACCCCTCGTCGAAGGGCTGCGGAAGGGGGCGCCGCAGGCCCTGGCGGAGACGAAGAAGCTGCTCACGGCTAGGGTGCTCGACGCATTCGACCACCACACGGACTCCCTCATCGCCCTGTCCGCGCGCCTCTTCGCATCGGCGGAGGCCCGGGAGGGGATGGGGGCGTTCCTTGAACGACGGGAGTGCCCATGGGTGCTGTGACGGCGGCCGACCGCGCCGACCGCTCGCCCAAGCAGGACCGCAGCCGTGCGACGCGGCAGCGGCTCCTGGAGGCGGCGGTGGCGTGCCTCGCCGAGAGCGGCTGGGCGGGGTCCACGGTGTCCGTGGTCGCCGAGCGGGCCGGTGTCTCGCGGGGTGCGGCCCAGCACCACTTCCCGACGCGGGAGGACCTTTTCACGGCGGCGGTGGAGTACGTGGCCGAGCAGCGGTCCACTGCGCTGCGGGCGCTTCCCGCGCAGGACCGGGGGGCTGTAGTGGCTGCCCTGGTCGATCTCTACACGGGTCCGCTGTTCCGGGCGGCGCTGCATTTGTGGGTGGCGGCGTCGAATGAGCCCCAACTCGGCTCCCGGGTGACGGAGCTGGAGGCGCGGGTGGGCCGCGAGACGCACCGGATAGCGCTGCAGTTGCTGGGCGCCGATGAGTCACGCCCCGGGGTGCGGGAAACGGTCCAGGGGCTCCTGGACATGGCGCGAGGCCTGGGCCTCGCGAACCTGCTGACGGATGACGCGGCTCGGCGGGAGCGGGTGGTGCGGGAGTGGGCGAAGCTGGTGGAGGGGGCGCTGCGCTGAGCGGCCTCGAACGCCGGCCGGGCTGATTGGTTTCAGCCCGGCCGGCGTTCGAGGACGAACTCGGCGAAGCCGGTGATGACGGCGCCCAAGGCCCCCCTAGCGCGCGATGTCCCCGTACCCCTCGACCGCACGCGGGTCCCGCGTCCCGGGCCCGATGTACCGCGCCGAGGGGCGGACAAGCCGCCCCGTCCGCTTCTGCTCAAGAATGTGCGCCGACCATCCCGCAGTCCGCGCGCACGTGAACATCGACGTGAACATGTGCGCCGGCACCTCGGCGAAGTCGAGGACGATCGCCGCCCAGAACTCCACGTTGGTGGCGAGGACGCGGTCAGGGCGGCGGGCGTGCAGCTCGTCGAGCGCGGCCTTCTCCAGCGCCTCCGCCACCTCGAAGCGAGGAGCGCCGAGCTCGCGCGCCGTACGGCGCAGGACCCGCGCCCGCGGGTCCTCGGCCCGGTACACCCGGTGGCCGAAGCCCATCAGGCGCTCGCCCTTGTCCAGCGCCTGCTTCACGTACGCGACCGCGTCCCCCGTCCGCTCGATCTCCTCGATCATGCCGAGGACACGAGAGGGCGCGCCCCCGTGCAGGGGGCCGGACATGGCGCCCACGGCCCCGCTCAGCGCCGCCGCCACGTCCGCGCCCGTCGACGCGATGACGCGGGCGGTGAACGTGGAGGCGTTCATGCCGTGCTCGGCGGCCGACGTCCAGTACGCGTCGACGGCCTGGACGTGCTTGGGGTCGGGCTCGCCGCGCCAGCGCTTCATGAAGCGCTCGACGACCGTGTCCGCTTTGTCGATCTCGCGCTGCGGCACCATCGGCAGGCCCTGGCCGCGGGCGGACTGGGCGACGTACGAGAGGGCCATGACGGCGGCGCGCGCGAGGTCGTCGCGGGCTTCCTGCTCGCTGATGTCCAGGAGCGGTTTCAGGCCCCACACGGGGGCGAGCATCGCGAGCGCGGACTGGACGTCGACGCGGATGTCCCCGGAGTGCACCGGGATCGGGAACGGCTCGGCGGGCGGCAGGCCGGGGTTGAAGGCGCCGTCGACCAGCAGGCCCCAGACGTTGCCGAAGGAGACGTGGCCGACCAGATCCTCGATGTCGACGCCGCGATAGCGAAGCGCGCCGCCTTCCTTATCCGGTTCGGCGATCTCCGTCTCGAACGCGATGACTCCCTCAAGTCCGGGTACGAAGTCGGACATCAGGCGGCTCCTCGTGATGTGTACGACAGATGGTGGTGACAGACAGCTCGTGACCATGTGTCAGAAGTGGGCATTCTCGGTCCGGTTCCGCGGTCTGCCGGTACCTCTCTGGCATCCGGTTTTCGACTCGCGGTCCGGATCGGTCACCCCGGTGATGCCCCGCCCGGCTGGTGGTCACCCAACCGATTCGGCAGCGGAACGATATCCCTTGGTGCCACCCTTGGCGATGGTATGCGGCACTCAGTGCCACACGTCACCCTCCATGGTGCACGACCGCCCGTCGACCGTCCCTTCGTATACGGCAGGATGACCGCGTGACCGATCGAGCCGCCGCCTCCGCAGCAGCCTCCTCAGATGCCGTGCCCGCCTCCTCCGCGTCCTCTGCCTCCGATCCCGCCGCGATCCGTGCCCACTACGGCATCGACGGACTCGTCGAGACGGAGCTGCCCGCCACGCCCGTCGAGATGTTCGCGCAGTGGTTCGCACAGGCGCTCGGGGCGGCCGGTGACGGCCTGCTCCACGAGCCGAACGCGATGGTCGTCTCGACGGTGGACGCCGGAGGCCGCCCCAGCTCGCGCACGGTCCTCCTGAAGGGCTTCGACGAGCGCGGCTTCGTCTTCTTCACCAATTACGAGTCCCGCAAGGCCCGCGAGCTCGCCGCGAACCCGAACATCGCGCTGCTCTTCCCCTGGCACCCGATGGCACGCCAGGTCATCGTCACGGGCACGGCGATGCGCGTCGCCCGGGAGGAGACGGTGGCGTACTTCCGCACCCGCCCGCACGGCTCCCAGCTCGGCGCCTGGGCCAGCGCCCAGTCATCGGTCATCGCCACGCGCGATGAACTGGACCGTGCGTACGCCGACTTGGCGGAGCGCTATCCGGAGGGCGAGCAGGTGCCCGCGCCCCCGCACTGGGGCGGCTTCCGGGTCGAACCGGAGAGCGTGGAGTTCTGGCAGGGCAGGGCGAACCGCCTGCACGACCGTCTGCGGTACGCACGCGCCGAGCAGGGCCGCTGGTCCGTGGAACGGCTCAGCCCTTGAAGGCGGCTCCTGGTCGGTCCCTGGCGGTCCCTGGCACCCCCTGGTAGTCCCCGAGGGCCGTGCGCTAGCCCGTCAGGACCCCGTCCAGGAACGGCTGGATCGCCTCGCGCCAGGCCTCCGGCTGGTCGTAGTGCACCAGGTGGCCCGCGTCGGCCACCTCCGCGTACGCCCCGCGGGGCAGCACGCGGACCATTTCCTGGGACTCCGCGCGGCCCAGCTCGCCGTCCAGGCCGCGGACGACCAGGGCGGGGCACTGGACCTGGGTGAGGTCCTCCCAGTGGGCGTCGTACACCCACGTCTCGCGGGACTTCAGCATCTGGTCGTGGTCGAAGACGGGGCGCCAGCCGTCCGGGCCCTCGGCCATGACCTCGGCGAAGAACTCGCCGCGTGAGGGGTTGGGGCGCTCGACCCAGGGATCGTCCTCGCCGAACCACTTCCGTACGTCGGCGAGCGTGGCGAAGGGCACGGGCCAGGCCTTGAACCAGTCCTCCCACTCGCGCTGCGAGGCGGCGCCGAGCGCGGAGGCCCGCATGTCGCAGATGATCAGGGCGCGGACGAGGTCGGGGCGCTTCGCGGCGAGCTGCCAGGCGGTGAGCGCTCCCATGGAGTGGCCGATGAGGACGGCGGGGGCGAGACCGAGCTGGACGAGCGCGGCCTCGGCGTCGTCCACGTAGGCGTCGCGGGTGAAGGGGCCCTCGGGGGGCTTGTCGCTCTGCCCGTGCGCGCGCTGGTCGAGTGCGACCGCGCGATGTCGTTCGGCGAGCCAGCGGGCCGTGCCCGCCCAGTGGGATGCCCGGCCCATCAGGCCGTGCAGTAACAGGACACCTCCGGGCGGCCCGTCGGCCTCCCTGGACTTGGGAGGATCGGCGAACTCCCAGGCGGCGAGGCGTACGCCACCCGCGCCCGTCACGTCAATGCGCCGCACCATGGTTCCTGGCACCCCCCTTGAATCCTCTCGGGCTGAACGCCTGGTTCTGTCTCGCACCCCCGCACGCTATCGAACTCCCTTTCGAAAGCGGTCTGATCGCCGGCAACACCCCTCGTTCGAGTGACCACGCTCAAGGATTGGCCGCCGCAGCCGAGGGGAGATCTTCATCGGGAGGCGGGCCGCTCGGGGAAAACGGTCCGAGGGGGATGACCCTGGGAGCTCGGGGCTCCGGGTCAGAACAGGGGAGGACGGGCCCCGGCGCTCAAGGGCGCCGGGGCCCTCAGTGTGTAAGGGGCGTGCGGATACGCCCCGCTTGCCCACGCGCTCCCGCTCACCAGATGGGCACATCCTCCTGCCCCCTCCCACGGCCGTGACGGCCAGACCCGGCGCCGACACGGACAAGAGCCCTCAGGTCATATGCCTCTCGCGACAGCCTCGCACGCAAAACGTCCGGGCGCTGCGATTCCGCACACTGAATCTTGGACCCCATTCCATCCCGGAGTCTTCACAACTGCCCAACAGTTACCGCTAGTTGACGCGAACTCCCGGTAACGGGAGCCGGATTCCGCCGTCGCCCGGGGTCGTGGACGTCACCGCCCGGTCCTGCCTGCCTCAGCGCTTGGCCACGAAGACGTGCGAGGCGACCCCCGCGTCCAGCTCCGCGGCCTCGCCGCTGCTGCCCACGAGCACCCCGCCGGCGGACTCCGTCACGCTCACCACGGAGCCGGGCTGCACGCCCGCGCGCCGCAGCGTGTACATCAGCTGCGCGTCCGTCTGGATCGGTTCGCCGATGCGGCGCACCACGACGGTCTTGCCCTCCGCGCCCGGGTCGAGGTCCACGAGGGAGACCATGCCCTCGTCCAGGAACGGGTCCGCCCCGTCCTTCTCGCCCAGCTCCTCAAGGCCCGGGATCGGGTTGCCGTACGGAGACTCGGTGGGGTGGCGCAGGAGCTCCAGGACGCGGCGCTCCACCGCCTCGCTCATCACGTGCTCCCAGCGACACGCCTCCGCGTGGACCTGCTCCCACTCCAGGCCGATCACGTCGACAAGGAGGCACTCCGCGAGGCGGTGCTTGCGCATCACGCGGGTGGCGAGCCTGCGGCCCTCCTCGGTCAGCTCCAGGTGACGGTCGCTCGCGACCGCCACCAGGCCGTCGCGCTCCATGCGCGCGACCGTCTGGCTCACCGTCGGCCCGCTCTGGTCGAGACGCTCGGCGATCCGGGCGCGCATGGGCACCACACCTTCCTCCTCCAGTTCGAGGATGGTGCGCAAATACATCTCAGTGGTGTCAATCAGCCCCGACATGGGTGCCCCTCAGATTTCTCTCGTGCGGCCGGCCCTGCCCCCAATTCTGACGCATACCACTGACAACCGGATCGCGCCGGGGGAAAACCCGGCCCAGACGGTCTCGACGGGGTGCTCGGGCCGTATTGACAGGGCACTGGTCCAGACCGCACCGTGATCCGCGGCACACGGGAAATACGTGCAGGAAATACGTACAAGACATACGTACCCGGAAAGGTTCCTCGGCGCATGGGCTCGAAGAGCGACAGCAAGCTGGCCGGTCAGTACATCGACGCCGCGATCGGCCTGCTCGGCCGCGTGCGCGACGAGGAGGGCGGGAACGTCGAGGCGGCGGGCACGCTCCTCGCCGACGCGGTCGAGGCCGGCGGCAGGCTCTTCGCCTTCGGCGCCGGGCACTCCTCGCTCGCCGCCCAGGACGTCGTCTACCGCGCGGGCGGCCTCGCCCTGATGAACCTCCTCGCCGTCCCCGGGGTCGTCGGCATCGACGTCATGCCCGCCACGCTCGGCTCCGCCCTGGAGCGGGTCGACGGGCTCGCGGGCGCCGTCCTGGACTCCTCGCCGGCCCGCCCCGGCGACGTACTGGTGATCATCTCGCTCTCCGGGCGGAACTCCCTGCCCGTGGAGATGGCGATGAACGCCCGCGCGCTCGGCCTGAAGGTCATCGGGGTGACGTCGGTGGTCTATGCGACGGAGACGAAGTCGCGGCACAGGTCCGGCACCTTCCTGAAGGACCACTGCGACGTCGTGATCGACTCCAAGATCGCTCTCGGCGACGGCGAGCTCAGCATCGACTCCGTCGAGGCGCCCTTCGGCCCCGCATCCAGCGTCGTCTCGAACGCGATCATGCAGGCGATGGCGGCGACGGCCGTCGAGCAGCTCGCGTCCCGGGGCGTCGAGCCGCCGCTGCTGCGGTCGGCGAACGTGGACGGCGGTCACGAGTGGAACGGCCGGGTCTTCGAGGAGTACGGCGACCGGATCTTCTACCGCCGCTGAGCCACCGCCGCCGGCTACCTCCGCCGAGGCCCTTGCGGGTCCGTGGGGAAGCGCACCCGCACGCTGAGCCCGCCCCCCGCCTCGTTCGCCTCGGCGGTCGCCTGCGCCTCGTGTGCGCGGGCGATCGCGTCGACGATGGACAGGCCGAGGCCCGAGCCTTCCCCGCGCGCGTGCGTACGTTCCCGAAGGCGCCGGAAGGGCTCGAAGAGGTGCGGGACGGTCTCCGGCGGGACCACGGGGCCGGTGTTGGTGACCTCGACGCCGTCGGGGCCCGTGCGCACGTCGACCCGGCCGCCCTTGACGTTGTAGTGCAGGGCGTTCGCCACCAGGTTGTGCACGAGACGGTCCAGGAGCACCCCGTCGCCGAACACGGTGAGCGGCTCCGCGTGCAGGACGAGGGTGACGTCGAGCTCGGCCGCCTGGCCCGCGAGCCCCTCCGTCACCGCGTCGGCGATCACGTCCAGCGCGATGGGCTCCCTGCGCTCCAGACCCCGCTCCGAAGTCGCCAGGAGCAGCAGCCCCTCGATCAGATGTTCGCTGTCGTCCGCGACGGAGATCAGTTTCGTACGGATCCGGGCCACCTGCCGCGCGTCGGGCTCACCGGCGAGACCGATCTCGGCGGCGGCCCGCTGGACGGCGAGCGGGGTGCGCAGCTCGTGGGCGGCGTTGGCGGCGAACCGCTGCTGCGCGCTGACCAGTTGCTCTATCCGTCCGAGCATCTCGTCGAAGGTGTCGGCCAGCTGCTTCAGCTCGCCGGGCGGGGCGTCGAGCGCGATCCGCTCGTGCAGGTTCTCGCCGGACAGGCGGCGCGCGGTGCCGGTGATCACGGCCACGGGGCGCAGTACGCGGCCCGCCATCCACCAGGCGAGGAGGATGGAGAGCGCCGCGTACACGAACAGCACGATGACGGAGACGGTGAGCAGCCTGCTGAGGGCCGCCTGCTCGGCGACATCGCTGATCTTCGTGACGGCGAGCCCCTGCGCGATGTCGGCGGACGTGACGCCGTCGGTGGGCAACGTCCTGGCGACCGAGGCGGACGGAGTCGGACTCGGCATCTGCCAGGGCGGACTCAGCCGCCGGGCGGGGACCGCGGTCGTGACGGCGGTACTGATCGAGGAGTACAGCCCTTGCCGTACGAGGAAGTAGACGAGCCCGGTGAGCAGCCCGCCCGCGAGGACGAGCATGCCGCCGTAGAGGGCGGTGAGGCGGGCGCGCTCGCTGCTGAGGCCGCCGACGCGGAAGCCGCGGCCCCCGGAGCGCGCCTCGCCGAAGCGCCTCACGCCGACCAGCCCGTGATCCGGTAGCCCGCGCCGGGGACCGTCTCCACCACCGGGGGCTCGCCCAGCTTGGTGCGGAGCTTGGAGAGGGTGACGCGGACCGCGTTCGTGCGGTAGCTGGTGTCCTCCTCCCAGACCTGTTCGATCAGGTCGTCGCCGCTGACCACCGCGCCCTCCGCCCGCAGCAGCGCCTCCAGGACCGCGAACTCCTTGCGGGAGAGCGCCAGATGACGGCCGTCGCGGCTTGCCTGGCGGCGGGCCGTGTCCAGGACGACGCCCGCGCGTTCGATCACCGGCGGGAGCGCGGGGCGCGTGCGGCGGCCGAGGGCCAGGACACGGGCGAGGAGTTCGTCGTACGCGAAGGGCTTGGTCAGGTAGTCGTCGGCGCCCAGACCCAGGCCCGCGACCCGGTCCCGGATCGTGGCCGACGCAGTCAGCATCAGGACCCGGGTGAGCAGCCGCTGCCCCACCACCCTGCGGCACACCTCGTCGCCGTGCAGGCCCGGCAGGTCCCGGTCCAGGATGACGACGTCGTACTCGCCGAGCTGGAGCTTGCGCAGCGCCGTCAGGCCGTCGGCCGCGACGTCGACCGCGAGCGCGTCGCGGCGCAGCCCGTCGGCGATCATCTCGGCCAGGAATTCCTCGTCCTCCACCAGCAGTACGCGCATGCGGCCCTGTGTACCTGAAGTGCACCTTTCGTCGGTGTAAGCGTCTCCGTTGAGAGAAACGAAACCTCCCTTCCCGTCAGCCTGTGCGCGTCGACGTGACAACGCGACTACGCGACCAGTGAAGGGGACGTCATGAGGACTCGTACGCGTTCAACGGCCATCGCAACGGGATTCGCCGCACTCGCCCTGTTCGCCGGAGCCTGCTCGTCCGGCGGCGGCGACAGCAGCCAGGACAAGGCCGACGGCGGCAAGGGCAAGCAGGCCGACGCCGCGTTCAAGGAGCGCGAGTGCCTGCGCAAGCACGGCCTCAAGGTGTCCGAGCCCAAGTCCGGCCAGGACACCCACGGGATCACCATCGGCGGCGACCTGAGCAAGGAAAAGATGGAGGCCGCCATGAAGGCCTGCAACTCGGGCAAGAGCGGCGGCGCGGGCGGCGGCTCCGTCTCCCAGGCCGACAAGGACAAGATGCTGAAGTACGCCCGGTGCATGCGCGAGAACGGTTACAACATGCCCGACCCGAAGTTCGACGGCGGCGCCATGGAAGCCCAGAAAATGCCCGAGGGCGCCGAGAAGAAGAAGATGGAGAAGGCCGCCAAGGCGTGCAAGGACATCGTCGCGTGAGGCGCCGCACCGCCGTCGTCGCCACCGTCGTGGCCCTGCTCGCCATCACCGGCGGCGGCGTCGCCGTCACCGCCCTCGCCGACAACGGCAAGGACAAGTCCGTCAGCCGGGACACCGGACTCCCGCCGGCCACCGCCCCCGTCGAACGCGGCGACCTCAGCAGCGGCACCCAGACCGACGGCACCCTCGGCTACGCCAAGGAGAGCAAGATCAACGCGGGCACCACCGGCACCCTCACCTGGTCGCCGGGCAGCGGCTCGACCATCGAGCGCGACGGACGCCTGTACGAGGTCAACGGCGCCCCGGTGCGCCTCATGTACGGCACCGAGCCCATGTACCGCACGCTCAAGACCGGCGACGAGGGCAACGACGTACGGCAGCTGGAAGAGAACCTCCAGGCGCTCGGGTACGGGGCCGGGCTCGCCGTCGACGACGAGTACACGGCGGGGACGGCGGCCGCCGTCAAGCAGTGGCAGAAGGCGCACGAGCGCAAGCAGACGGGGCGCGTCGGCCCCGACCAGATCGCCTTCTCGCCGGGCGGCGTCCGCGTGAAGTCCACCGAGTCGTCCGTCGGCGACCAGGTCGCGCCGGGCAAACCGGTGCTCAGCACGACCGGCTCCGAGCGGGTCGTACGGTTCCAGCTCGACGTCGCCGAGGGGAAGCTCGCCAAGGTGGGCACCAAGGTCACCGTGGACCTGCCGGACGGCACGACGGTCAAGGGCGAGGTCGCTTCCGTCGGCAAGACCGCCAAGCCGGGCGACGACCCCGCCGACAAGACCCCCAAGATCCCGGTGACCGTCTCCTTCGACGACCCCGGCAAGGTCGACGGCTTCGACCAGTCCCCGGTGACGGTCAACCTCACCGGAGAGACCCGCGAGGACGTCCTCTCCGTCCCCGTCAACGCCCTGCTCGCACTGCCCGGCGGCGGCTACGGCGTCCAGGTCGTCGAGAACGGCCGCGCCCGCCAGGTGAAGGTCGAGCTCGGCATGTTCGGGCAGGGGCGGGTCGAGGTGACCGGCGGCGGTCTGAAGGACGGAATGAAGGTCGGGGTGCCCAAGATATGAGCGCCGTCGTGGAGTTGGGCGGGGTCACCAAGGAGTACCCGGGCGGGGTCGCCGCCCTGCGCGGCGTGGACCTGAGGATCGAGGAGGGCGAACTCCTCGCCATCGTCGGCCCCTCCGGGTCCGGCAAGTCGACGCTGCTGCACATCATCGGCACCCTCGACCGCCCGTCGGAGGGCTCGGTGGCGATCGCCGGACACGACGTCGCCACGCTCGCCGACCGCAGCCTCTCCGCGCTGCGCGCGCGGCACATCGGCTTCGTGTTCCAGGCGTTCCATCTGGTGCCGGGGATCAGCGCGCGCGACAACGTGGCGGAAGGGCTCCTGTACTCCGGGCTCTCGCGCGGAGAGCGTCGCGCGAGAGCCGCGGAGGCGCTCGACCGCGTCGGCCTCGCGGACCGAATGAAGCACCGCCCGCACGAACTCTCAGGCGGTCAGAAGCAGCGCGTGGCCATCGCACGTGCGGTGGTGGGAGCGCCGGACCTGCTCCTGGCCGACGAGCCGACCGGGGCGCTCGACTCGGCGTCCGGCGAGGCGGTGATGGAGCTGCTGCACGATCTCAACGCGGAGGGGGCGACGATCGCCGTCATCACGCATGACACGGAGATCGCGACACGGCTGCCGCGGCAGGTGCGGATCCGGGACGGGCAGGTGGTCGCGGATGTGCGTGCCGCGCCTTGTGAGGGGGTGCTCGCCGGATGATCCGTACGAAGAAGATCAGGAACCCGCGGTTGAAGGCGGCGCGGCTCGGGCCGAGGGACGTCCTGCACGTCGGTTCGGCGGGGCTGCGCAGCCGTCCCGTGCGGGTCGTGCTGTCCGCGCTGGGAATCGCCATCGGGATCGCCACAATGATCGCGGTGGTAGGCATCTCATCCTCCAGCAAGGCGCAACTCATGCGTGAGCTGGACGAGTTGGGCACGAACATGCTGGTGGCCTCGCCGGGGGAGCCGATGTTCTCCGGGGAGAAGGTGGTGCTCCCGCGGGACGCGGCGGGCCGGGTCTCCCGGGTGAAGGGCGTGGAGGACGTCGGCGCGACCGGTGACATCGACCGCACCGTGCGGCGCAGCGAGAAGATCCCCGAGGACGAGACCGGCGGCATCTCCGTCAAGGCGGCGACCGAGGGGCTCCTGAAGGTGCTGCGCGGGGAGATGGGGCACGGGACGTGGTTCAACGCGGCCAACAGCCGCTACCCGTCGATCGTCCTCGGCCACGTCGCGGCGGACCGCCTCGGCATCACGCGGGCCGGCCAGCAAGTGTGGGTGGACGACCGGTACTTCACGGTCGTCGGCATCCTCGACCCGCTGCCGCTCTCGCCCGACGTGGAGCGCTCGGCCCTCGTGGGCTGGGGGGCGGCGAAGAGCGAGCTCGGCTTCGACGGCCGTCCGACATCGGTGTACGAGCGGTCGACCGACGCCTCGGTGCACGAGGTCCGCAGCCTGCTCGCGGCCTCGATCGACCCGGAGAACCCGCGGAACGTCCAGGTCACCGACCCGTCGTCGGCGCTCAAGGCGAAGGCGGCGACGGAGGGAGCGTTCTCCACGCTGCTGCTGGGCCTCGGCGGGATCGCGCTGCTGGTGGGTGGAGTCGGGGTGGCCAACACCATGATCATCTCAGTCCTGGAGCGGCGGTACGAGATCGGCCTGCGCCGCTCGATGGGCGCGACGAAGGGGCAGATCCGGATCCAGTTCGTGACGGAGTCCCTGATGCTGTCCGGCCTCGGCGGCCTGGCGGGCATCGCGCTGGGCGCGGCGGCGACGGGCGCGTACGCGGTGTCGGGCGGACTTCCCTGGGTGGTCCCCCTGTGGGCGGTGAGCGGCGGCTTCGGGGCGACGCTGGTGATCGGGACGGTGGCTGGGCTGTACCCGGCGGTACGGGCGGCGCGGCTCTCCCCGACACTGGCACTGCACGCGGCCTAGCCGCCGGGCGGGCGGGTTTCAGGCCGTTTGCCCGGCAGCGGGCGATCACCCACCCGATGTACCGCGGGGCAATCGGGTGGGTGGGCGGGAAAGATCCGCCGCGCAGCGGCGGCCTTGAACACCCGCCCACCAACCGGCAGAAACGCGGCGGCCTTGAACCCCCGCCCACCAACCGGCAGAAACGCGGCGGCCTTGAACACCCGCCCACCCGCAGGGAAGCCCTCCCGGCAGAGAAGCCCTCCCGGCAGGGAGCCCCCCCCCCCCGCAGGGAAGCGGCCCCCCGGCGGGAGCCGTCAGCCGCGGCCCAGCGTGTGGGCCAGGTCGAGCGATGCCGCAACCCTCGCTGCGACGCTCTCCGCGTACACCGCATCCGCCCGTTCGAACTGCGTCCGGCTCGCGCCCCGCAGAAACGTCACCACCCCCAACGTCCGCCCCCGACTACGCAGCACCGCGCACAGCGCATGCACGGAGTCTTCCGGCCACTGCCTCGCCGCCGCCCACTCACGGGCGCGCTCCGGCGGTGCGGTGCCCGCGCTGGCCCGTACGGAACCCACCCGGTCCACGCACTGCGGGGCAGGGTGGCCCTCCAGGTAGCGGACGGGCAGGCCCGCCCTGGCCACCGGAAGGCAAGGGCCGGGAGCGCCCGCGGGCGTGGCCGCGGCACGCACGAGCCGCACCGGATCCCCCTCGCCCGCCACCAGATCGATCAACGCATGGTCGGCGAAACCGGCCAGTGCGAAGTCCAGTTGGACCGTCGCCGCCTCCGTCGGATCCTCGCACTCGCCCGCCGCCCGCGCGGCCCGGTGCAACTGCTGCGAGCGGAAGCGCAGTTGCGCCGCGTCCTGCTCGGTCTGCTTGGCCTCCGTCACGTCCAGGAAGAGCCAGGCCACCCCCAGCGGCACCGGCTCCTCCGCGAGCGGCGAAGCGAGCCGCAGGAAGCCGCTGCGCCAGCAACGCCGCTCCGGCTCACCGCTCTCCGTGGCCCGCACGGAGACCCACATCTCGGCGGGCGCAGGCGGCGCGCCCTCCGCGAGCACATGGGTCAGCGCACTCTCCAGCTCCTCCACACCCTGCCCGAGCAGCTCACCCAGGGGCCGCCCCAGCAGAGCCGTACGCCCCATCCCCAGCGCCCGCGCGGCGTGTTCGTTCGCCACGGCGGGACGCAGATCGGCGTCGACGAGCACCACACCCCACGACGCGCTGTCGAACAGGGCCTCGCTCAGCGCGATGGACCGCTCCAGGTCGATCTGCGCGTGGACCTCGCTGAACGCGCAGTACACCCCGGAAGGTTTCCCGTCCCCGCCCCGCACGGCCGCGGACTGGGTCCGCACGAGTACCCGCCCGCCGTCCTTCGTCAGGAGCGCGAACTCGTGCACCTGCCGCCCGCGGGCCTCCATGGCCGACAGGAGCCGTGCCTGGACCTCCTCGGCATCGGCGGTCCGCACCGCCCACCCCGCGAACCCCTGCCGCCCGACGGCCTCCGCCGCCGACCACCCGAGAATCCGCTCGGCCTCACGATTCCAGTGCGTCACCACTCCATCGGAGTCGAACGCGCACAGGGCGGCGTCCATCCCGTCCAGCAGTGCCGCGAGCAATTCGGCCCCACCGGGCTCGGGTTCTTCGGGCCCCAGCTCGTCGGTGGTTCCGCTACGCCGGGAAGCACTCACCTGGCACCCCCTGCAGGCCGTGTCCTCATGAGCTGCATGTTCTGCGAGTTCTGCATGTACCGCACGTCAGATCATTCAACTCGAACGTGACGCAGCCCACAGGCACTTCCCGGAAGTTGGACGAAATCGTTGCCCGCGAAATGTGGGGAGCGGGCGCGGTGCCCAGAATCAGACGCACGTCCAAAGATTCGCACGAATGGCTGTCGTCGGGTGATCCAGCCGTTGATGCCGTGCCTCCCTGCCCGCGCCCGCGAGCTGCTCAGCGCTGGTCACGCCGTGGTCCATCGGCACGGCCCTTCACCATCCGGCTGAAGGACCGCACGCGCGTCGACTCGGAGACTCGAAAAACCGGTTGAGCCGAGCCGACCCGGTTTCCTATGGTGTGAGTCATCACGGAGAGGAGGTGGTTCGGCAGATGTATCGAAACCGGACGCGTGAGGTGACTGCGGGCTAGTGGCCCGTCGTCGCAACTCGATTTCGGCGCCGGACCAGCACGTGTGATGTGCGTGCAGCCGGCCCAATCCCAAGCAGTCACCCGACCCGCGAGCCGCCGGTGAGTCCGGCCGGCTTCCCGCCGTTCCGTACGGCGGGGACCACGGCTCGCGGGTCGTCTGCGTTCCAGGGCCCCGCGGACCCTCAGCCCTTGCTGACCGCCGTCAGGATCTCCGGCAGCCGCCGCGCCACCCTCGGCGCCGCGAGCCGCAGGCCGAAGTGCGTGATCACCGTTCCGTAGACCGCGCCCAGCGGGAGCAGGACCCAGGACCAGTCGCTCGCGCCCGAGACGTGCAGCCAGATCGTGAAGGCAAGCACCGGGGCGCAGAGCAGGGCCGCGGCGACCATTCCGCCGAAGATCGAGATCCAGGCCAGGCCCGCCTGCCCGGGGGCCACGTTCTTGTAGCCCTCCTGCGGGATCGAGTAGGGGAAGCGCGCCGAAGACCAGGCGCCCGTCGCCAGCATCGCGCCGAGCAGCGCGAAGGAGAGGCCGAGGGCTTCCGCGAGGCCCGTCCAGTCGCCCAGGACGGCCGCCGTGACGACCGTCACCAGCGTCGCGTACGGGAGGGTGATCACCAGGAGGGCAAGGGCGCGGGCGCGGAGTTCGACGTAGGCGTCGTACGTCGACGAGATCGTCATCGCGACCATCCAGAACGCCGAGGTGTCCTGACCGAACTGGTTGTACATGAGGACGCCGAGCATCCCGGCCGCGAAGCACGCGAAGTAGATCGATCCCGTGCCCTGCAAGGCGTTGAAGAGCGGCACGATGAGGCCGATGGCCAGGGACGTCACCCAGGCGGCCTTCGTCTTCGGGTCGCGCCACACGTAGCGCAGGCTGCGCTCCATGACCGTGCCGGTGCGTCCGCCGGGCAGCAGCCTGCCCAGGCCGCGCGTCGAGCGGGCCTTGGTGGGTTCCGCCGCCGCGAGCGTCGAGCCGTCGGGGGCCGTCATCAGGTGGGTGAGGCTGCGCTGCCAGAGGGCGAGGAGGCCCGCGAGAGCCGCCGCGCTCAGGGCGAGTCGGGCGATCCCGGCCGCGTACGCACCCTCGCTCACCGAATCGACGGCGGCGATGGCCGACGCGGGCGGGATCCAGCTCACGACGTCCGCCGCCGGGTCGAGCTGCGAGAGCCCCGACGAACCGAGCCGCTGCGCCCCGAAGTTGACGACCTGTGCGCCGACCGCGATGACGAGGCCGCTCAGAACGGCCAGATCACGCCCCTTGCGGCTGGTCAGGAGGCGGATGTTGGCGGCGGCGACGGTGCGCGCCAGGGCCACGCACACGAGCAGGGTGAGTGCGATCGCCAGGACTCCGGTGACCGCCGCTGCCGCGCCGTGCGCGAGCGCGATCACCGAGCCGAGCGCGAGGCAGAGGGTGAAGAGCGGGCCGATGCCCACGAGGGACGCCACGAGGAGTGCGCGCACGAGGGGCCGCGGGCGCAGCGGCAGCATGACCAGGCGGGTGGGGTCGAGGGTCTCGTCGCCGCTGGCGAAGAAGAGCGGCATCACGGCCCAGCCGAGCGCGAGGACGGCGGTGAGCAGGACGGAGACGGTGGCGGCGTGTTCGTTGCCGCGCAGGGCGATCAGGCCGAGGAGTTGGAGAGCGGCGACGAGGAGAGCGGCGACGACGGACGCGATGTAGGCGGCTCGGCGGCCCGTCGACTGGTGCAGGCCGTTGCGCAGGAGCGAGAGCTTCAGCCGTACGAAGACGGGGGTGACCGAGGGGGACGTAGCCGTGCTCATCGGGTGCCGCCGCCCAGCCAGTCGAGGTGCGAGCCGGTGTCGCGGCCGTTCGCGCCGACCAGCTCCAGGAACGCCTGCTGCAGCGAGGGCGATGCGCCGCGCACCTCGGCGAGCGTTCCCTGGGCGCGGATGCGCCCCGCCGCCATCACGGCGACCCAGTCGCAGAGCGATTCGACGAGCTCCATGACGTGGGAGGAGAAGACGACCGTCGCCCCGGATGCCGTGTAGCGCTCCAGGACGCCGCGGATGGTCTGTGCGGAGACGGGGTCGACGCCCTCGAAGGGCTCGTCCAGGAAGAGGACTTCGGGGTTGTGGAGCAGAGCGGCGGCCAGGCCGATCTTCTTGCGCATGCCCGTCGAGTAGTCGACGACGAGTTTGTGCTGGGCGCCCGCGAGGTCGAGTACGTCCAGGAGTTGGGTGGATCTCTTGTCGACCTCGTCGCCGGGGAGCCCGCGCAGCCGTCCGGTGTACGCGAGGAGTTCGCGTCCGGAGAGGCGCTCGAAGAGGCGCAGCCCTTCGGGCAGGACACCGATGCGGGCCTTGACCTGGACGGGGTCGGACCACACGTCGTGACCGACGACCTCCACGGATCCCTGGTCCGGCCGCAGGAGGCCGGTCACCATGGAGAGGGTGGTGGTCTTCCCGGCGCCGTTCGGGCCGACGAGGCCGATGAACTTGCCTGCGGGCAGGGTGAGATCGATCCCGGCGACGGCGATCTGTTGGCCGAAGGCCTTCCACAGTCCCTGCACTCGTACCGCGGCGGGTACCGCCTCCGGTGCTGCCTCGCTCACCGTGTCCGCCTTTCGTCGCCGTTTCCGCACGATACGTCGGGGAGCGGCACAAACGCCGGACGGGCTGGAAATCCAGCCCGTCCGGCGTCCGAGTCCCCGCGGTGCGCTACCGCCGCGCCTCGCGCCCGCACGCGTACGCCAACGGCGAGATGATCTCCTCGGCGTCGGGCAGCCACCGGTTGGCCGCGGTGGGGCGGCACGCCCACTGCACGGCGCCCGACGCGCCGAAGCGGGTCGGGGGAGCGGCGACGTACGTCCCCTCGCCCAGTGCCACGAGGTCGATCGCGGCGGGCGGCCAGCCCAACTTGCGTACGAGGTCGGGGACCTTCGCGGCGGCGCCGGGGAGGACGAAGAACTGCATCCGGCGGTCGGGCGTACAGGTGACCGGGCCGAGGGTCAGCTCCATGCGCTCCATGCGGGCGAGCGCGAGGAACCCCGCGGTCTCCGGCACGTCGATCGCGTCGAACGTACGGCCTGTGGGCAGCAGGATCGAGGACTTCGGCTGCTTGTTCCACAGCCTCCTTGCGACGGTCGCGCTCCCCGTCGCCTGCGTGGCCCAGTCCTCGCGCGCCGGGTGCGAACCGGGCGTCGTGCACGCCGTGTCACCGCACGAGCAGATTTCGGCCCCCTCGACGGACTCGAGCCACGTCCCGGGGAACACGTCCCAGTGGCGCTCTTCCGCGTATCGCACGGCCGTGTCCAGCAAGGATTCTCCGCGCTGCTTCGGGATGTGCGCGGCTGACGTGACTCCCATGGTCTCTTCCACGGACTTCTCAACTCCGCCCGCCACCTACGGTTACGGCTGTCGCGTGCGCTGGGGCGGAGCATCGATCCTGCATGTGGGGCGCATGGGTGCACGGGCGGGGGCGCGCATGGGGAATGGGTTCCATGTGCGGGTAGCCAAGACTGTGGCACTCCGAAGATGCCCAGTTGCTGACTTATCGTCCGTTTGTGGTGCATCTTCCGTTTGTTCCAAGGGCATTGATCATCTGGGGTGGCTGATTCCGGCCCCTCCGTCCAGATGAACCACGGTGCACATCAGGGGGTACGCCATGGCCGCAAGGCCGCTCGTCGCGCGGCAGCCCAACGAAAGGCTGCAGGCACTCATTCAGGAAGCGGGCTGCTCGAACGCGGGCCTGGCCCGCCGGGTCAACATGTGCGGCGCGGAGCACGGTCTCGATCTGCGCTACGACAAGACATCGGTCGCCCGGTGGCTGCGCGGTCAGCAGCCGCGCGGCAGGGCGCCCGGCATCATCGCCGAGGCACTCGGCCGCAAGCTCGGCCGGACCGTCACGATCGACGAGATCGGCATGGCGAACGGCAAGAACCTCGCCTCCGGCGTCGGCCTGCAGTTCTCGCCCACCGTGCTCGGCGCCATCGAGCAGGTCTGCGAGTTGTGGCGCAGCGACGTGGGGCGGCGGGACTTCCTGTCCGGCTCGTCCGTCGCCGCGTCCGCGCTCGTCGAGCCGAGCCGCGACTGGCTGATCTCGTCCCCGGACGCGCAGGTCGGCCGGATGGCCGGGCCGCGGGTCGGGCTCTGTGACGTGGCGGCGGTGCGGGCCATGACGGAGGCGCTGACGCAGCTCGACCACCAGTACGGCAGCGGGCATGTGCGGCCGGTCGTCGTGCACTACCTGAACAGCGTGGTCTCCGGGCTGCTCGCCGGTTCGTACCGCGAGGCGGTGGGGCGCGAACTGTTCGCCGCCGTCGCCCGGTTGACGGAGCTCGCCGGGTACATGGCGGTGGACACGGGCCAGCCGGGCCTTGCGCAGCGCTACTACATCCAGGCACTGCGGCTCGCGCAGGCCGCCGGAGACCGGGGGTACGGCGGGTACGTACTGGCCGCGTCCATGAGCCATCTCGCGGCGCAGCTCGGAAACCCGCGGGAGATCGCGCAGTTGGCGCGGGCGGCCCAGGAGGGGACGCGCGGGCGGGTCACCCCGCGCGCCGAGGCCATGTTCTACGCCGCCGAGGCCAGGGGACACGCGCTGCTCGGGGACGGACGCTCGACGCAGGTCGTCGCGGGCCGTGCGGTCGAGGCGATGGACCGGGCGTCCGGGGAAGCGGAATCGGGCGACGACCCGGTGTGGATCAAGCACTTCGACCACGCCTATCTGGCCGATGAACTGGCCCACTGCCACCGCGACTTGGGGCAGGCGGACGCGGCGGCGCGCAGCGCGGAGGAGTCCCTCGCGGGGCATCCGCAGACGCGGGCGCGGCGGCGGGCCATCGGTCTGGTCCTGCTCGCCACGGCGCAGGTGCAGCGCCGGGAGGTCGAGCAGGCGTGCAACACGGGCCTGAAGGCGGTCGAACTGCTCGGCACACTGCGGTCGAACCGCGGCGCCGAGTATCTGGAGGACCTCCAGCAGCGGCTCGAGCCGTACCGCGAGGAGCCGGTGGTAAGGGAGTTCGGGGCGCGGATGGACGTCCAGGCGGCTTGAGGGGCGCGGAACCGGTGCGTGAAGGGTTTGTGATGTGTGTCGCGCACCGGTGAACGTGGCCCGTCCCCGCCCTTTCCGCACCGTGAACAGCCAACTCCCGTACGCGACCGATCCGGCAGGTGACGTAATCAGCGTTTCGCGGAGAGCTTTTGTTACTTCTGCGATTGAGGCGGCCCCGGAGGTTTGAGCTGCGTGGCCGACGGCTGTGGCGACCCGGTAGCGTGAGCCGACGGTTCCGTAGGTCCCCCATTCGTAGGAGTCCCGGTGACGCAGCAGAGCGGGCAAGGTGCCGCTTCCTCCGATCCGCATCCCGCGGACCGGCACGCGCACGAAGGCATCGTGCTGCCTGCCGACGGAAGCGAGCCCCTGATGCCCGGCACCACCGGTGACCAGGTGGCCCCCGCGGGCGGCAGCCCCTGGGGCCAGCCGTGGGGCCCCGCCCCCGCGGACCCGCCGCCCGGCTCCGGCCAGCCGTGGGACTCCGCGCAGGGCCAGCAGCAGACGTACGGCGCGGGCGCCCCGCTGCCCGCCGATGGCGAGCAGCACCAGGGCTATCCGCAGGGCGCTTCGTACGGGGGCGGACCCACGGGCCAGCAGCTCCCCGGCGACCCGTACGGCCAGCAGTCCCCGAACCCCGCTTACGGGGGCCAGGCGCAGGGCGGCCCTTACGGGCCGGCACAGAGCACGGGCGCACCGTACGCGGGCCAGCCGCAGGGTGGGTACGCGGGCCAGCCGCAGGGCGGCCAGTACCCGGGCCCCGCTCACGGTGGGCAGCACGCGGGTCAGCCCGCCGCCGATGTGCCCTACGCCGGGCCCGGCTCGGGTGGGGCCCACGCGGGGCGGCCCGCACTGGGCGCGCACGCGAGACCTGCGGCGGGCGGCGCCCACGCGGGTCAGCCCGCCGACGCGCCGTACCCCGGGCAGGCTGCCGATGCCTCGTACCCCGGACAGCCGGGACAGCAGGGACAGCCGCTTCCGACGGCGGGACAGCCGGGCCAGGCCGGGCAGCTGCCGCCAGCCCCTCAGGCTCCGGGTTCCGGGGGCGGCGTGCCCTTGCCGCCCGTCGCCGGAGGCCTCGCACCGCTGCCGCCCGCCGCCGCGGGTGACGCCGACGCGACGCAGTACATACCCGCGATGCCCGGCGTAGGCGCGGGCGTCGACGAAGGTGCCACCCAGTACATACCCCCCGTGGCCCCCGGCGCCCTGCCGCCCGAGGCGCCCGCCGGGGAGGCCACGCAGTTCCTCGGACACGGGCCCATGCCCGGAGCGGCACCCATGCCCCCGGCGGCCGGTTCCGACAACGAGCCCACGCAGTTCATCGCCCCCGTGCCCGCCGAGCCCGGCAAGGCGCCCTTCGGGATACGGCCCGGCGCTCCGGGTGACCGGCAGCCGCCCGCCGAGTTCGACAGCCTCTTCCGTACCGAGCAGCCGGAGTCCGAAGGCCCGGCCTCGACCCAGCAGATGCCCCGCTTCGAGCCGCCGCAGGCCGCGGCCCACGGCCAGGGCGACGGCGGCGGCAGGGCCGCACGCCGTGCCGCCGCAGCCGCTCCCGCGCCGCGCGGCGGGGGCCGCACCGGCTCGAAGGTGCCGCTCTTCGTGGCCGCAGGCGTCGTCATCGCGCTGATCGGCGTCGGCGCGGGCGCCCTCCTCAGCGGTGGCGGCGGTGACGAGGAGAAGGATGATCCCAAGACCGTCTCCGACTCCGCGCCCGCCGACGAGAAGCCCTCGCCCTCCGTCGACCCGGCCAAGGAACAGGCCGTCGCCCTGGACAAGCTCCTGGCCGACAGCAACAACAGCCGTGCCTCGGTGATCGTCGCCGTACGCAACGTCGGGAAGTGCGCCGACCTCAGCAAGTCGGCCACTGATCTGCGCAACGCGGCCAAGCAGCGCAACGGCCTGGTCACGCGTCTGTCGACCCTCTCCGTGGACAAGCTCCCGGCCAACGCCCAGCTGACCGCGTCGCTCACCAAGGCCTGGAAGGCGTCCGCATCGGCCGACAACCACTACGCCGCGTGGGCCGGTCAGGTCGCGGGCAAGAAGGGCTGCAAGAAGGGCCACGCCCGCACGACGCCGCACACGAACGCGGCGAACAAGGCGAGCGGCGAGGCGACCACGGCCAAGCAGGAGGCGGCCGGGCTGTGGAACGCCATCGCCAAGCAGTACGGGCTCACCACGCGCGACAAGTCGCAGCTGTAGGGCGACCGGACCCGACCGGAGCGGGGGGCGGGGGAGCGGGCTACTTCACCCGCTCCAGGGTCTTGGAGACGTTCACGAACCCCTTGCGCGCCGACACCAGACGGCCGTCCCGCACCGTCTGGAACGTGACGTCGGCGTTGACCAGGCGCGGGAAGTCGCTCGCCGCGAGCATGTCCTTGAAGCGCCAGCTCAGGGTGGGCGTGAGCCCGCCCGTCTCGACCTTGAGCCCCTGGTCGAGGGCCTTGCGCACCGTCCGCGCCGAGACCTCGCCGCCGTCGAGCGACTCGACGGTCTGCTTCAGGACGGTGTAGGCGATCCACGTCGTCTGCACGCCCGCATCCGTCGGGTCGATCCGGTTGTCGCCGAAGGCCTGCTGCCGGATGGCCTCGCGCATCTCGCCCCAGCGGGGGTCGCCGGCCGTCGGGTACCAGCCGGTGAGGTAGGCGCCTTCGTACGGTCCGTTGGCGCCGCCCGTGCGGTCGACGAGGGACTGGTCGACGCTGCCGAGCACGGAGGAGATCTTCGCGGTCGGGTACGCGTCCTCGGTGCGCCGGTAGGAGTCGTAGAACGTGTCCGTGCGCTCGCCGAGCGCGGCCGTCACACAGCCGCCGGTGCCCGCGTGCTCCAGTGCCTGCTCCGCCTGGGCCGTGAAGTCGGTGCCGTCCTCGGGCGCCCGGACGTCGGAGGAGGACCGGCTGTGGCCCTCCGCGAGGCCCGCGTCCAGGAGGTTGGGGAGATCGTCGCCGGCGATGGTGTCGGGGCGTACGAGGGAGACGTGGTCGCAGTCGGCGGCGAGCTGGCGGCCGTTGCCCGCCATGAGCGCCGGTGTGCCGCCGTTGACGGGGTACGACAGAGGGCTGCTGAACTCCTCGTTGGTGATGCCGTACCCGCCTATGTACGGGATGCCGGCGACCTGGAGGGGCGAGAGGAAGGACTGGCCGTGCTGGCTGTAGGAGCCGACGACGGCGGCGACCTCCATGTCGACCGCCTTGCGGGCGCAGTCGGCGGCGCCCACCGGGTCGTTGTGGTCGTTGCAGGTGATGACCTTGAGCTTGCGGCCGTCGAGGCCGCCGTTCGCGTTGACCCAGCGCGCGTAGGCCTGCGCCATCGCGGGGATGCCGGGCTTGTTGGTCGCCTTGGTCTTCTCCGGGGCCCAGGTCATGACGGTCACGGGGTCCTTGCTGGATCCCCCCGTGGAGCCTGGGATGACCCCGCACGCGGAGGTCACGGACGCACATGCCGCCAGCAGGGCGGTCGCGGTGAGTGCTGCGGACTTGGAGGGGCGGGGGAACACGGTGCGTCGCGAGACGGGCATGGTCCTGCACGATTCCGCCGCAGTGCCAACCATGGAGTGACGCGCTCTCAACGCATGGTGACAAGAAGGTGAATGGCAGGGGCCGGTTCGGCTGCGCGAAAGGGGAACGTACGATCGATGACCGTGCAAGGTTCGGAGAACTCTTCCCGTCGTGGCCGTCGCTCAAGCACCATGGGCGGCATGCCAACGAACGACATGCCATGGTGGCGCTGGCGCAGCAACGTGCGCTCGGCGCTGCACATGCTCTCCGACCCGGGGTTCCAGCGTGAGTGCTGGCTCGCCGGGCGCGACGAGTACGGGGACGTGACCGACGCCGTGTACCGCCTGGTCGAGGACACGTGGCTCGACAACTGGTCCGCCGAGAAGTACGTCGGGACGATCTTCCGCGACGCCGAGGAGGCGACCCTCGTCGACGCGGCGGTCCTGCGGGTGCTGCGGATCATGCACGAGGTGGGACCGGACGCCCTGGTGTCCGCCTATCTCGATCACCCCGGGTGGCCGGAGGCGGTCCGGGCCGCGCGGGACGCCCATGTGCGGCTCTCCGTCAGCGACGGGGACGACCCCGATGTGCCGCCGCGGACGCTGGAGATCCTTCGGATCATGACGCGGGCCGGGAGCTGAGCGGGCACCTGGCGGTCCGCGGGGGGCGCTGGTTGTGGGAACCTTGGGCGCATGACTGAGAAGGTCCCCGCCCCCGCTGAGCAGTACGTCCTCACCCTCTCCTGCCCGGACAAACAGGGCATCGTGCACGCCGTGTCGAGTTTTCTCTTCATGACCGGGTGCAACATCGAGGACAGCCAGCAGTTCGGCGACCACGACACCGGCCTTTTCTTCATGCGCGTCCACTTCTCGGCGGAGCCGCCGGTGACGGTGGAGAAGCTGCGGGCGAGCTTCGCGGCGATCGGTGACTCCTTCCACATGGACTGGCAGGTGCACCGCGCCGACGACAAGATGCGCGTCGTCCTCCTGGTCTCGAAGTTCGGGCACTGCCTGAACGACCTGCTCTTCCGCTCGCGGATCGGCGCACTGCCGGTCGAGATCGCGGCGGTCGTCTCGAACCACACGGACTTCGCCGAGCTGGTCGCCTCGTACGACATCCCCTTCCACCACATCCCGGTGACCAAGGACAACAAGGCGCAGGCCGAGGCGCAGTTCCTGGAGCTGGTGCGCGCCGAGAACGTGGAGCTCGTCGTCCTCGCCCGCTATATGCAGGTGCTCTCGGACGACCTCTGCAAGCAGCTCAGCGGCCGGATCATCAACATCCACCACTCCTTCCTGCCGAGCTTCAAGGGCGCGAAGCCCTACCACCAGGCGCACGAGCGCGGTGTGAAGCTGATCGGCGCGACCGCCCACTATGTGACGGCGGACCTCGACGAGGGCCCGATCATCGAGCAGGAGGTCGAGCGGGTCGGCCACGACGTCACGCCGAACCAGCTGGTCGCGATCGGCCGTGACGTCGAGTGCCAGGCACTGGCGCGCGCCGTGAAGTGGCATGCAGAGCGCAGGATCCTGCTGAACGGGCGCCGGACGGTCGTCTTCACCTGACCCCGGGTGCTTACATCCGGCTCAGCGAAGCCGCCGCGAACAGCACGTCCCTGATCGCCTCGCGATCCCCGTCCTGCCCCGCTGCCGCCTCCTCCGGCGACACGTGGCCCGCGGCGAGGCGGCAGAACTCGACGCCGTCCAGTGCGACGTGGGCCACCTCACGGTCCGCCGACGCGTCGGCGGCGGGGGAGTCGAGCGGGATGAACCACTCGCCGCCGCCCATGCCCTCGACCTCAAGGCGCAGGCTCCGGCCCGGAGCGCCCGCCGCCACCAGGCCGCGCGACGGGGACGCGATCCCCGAGCGGCGGCGGTCGGCCAGCGTGCTCGGCAGCAGCCGGGCGGCGAGGTCGATCATGCGGTGCAGATGGCGCGGGGACGGCGGTTCGTACGGATAGTCCACCGCGTCCGCGATGTCGCCCGCGTGGATCCAGCACTCGAAGGCGCGGTCCAGCATCGAGTCCCGCAGCGGCAGCTCGATGCGGCGGCCCTTGTCGTCCGGGGCGCTGTACGGGACGGTGAGGCCGCCCGAGCCGGAGCCGTGCGTGCCGCCCGCCGTGAAGGACACCGTGCGGATCAGCTCGTGGGTCTGCTCGCGCCAGGGGCCGCGCACCGCGCGCGTGGGCGGGAAGTACGAGGCGCGCCAGTAGGCCTCGGTGCGGTGTCCGGGGTCGGAGTGCGGGGGCGTCTGCCGGCCCAGCGGGTCGTCGAGGCCGAGGGCGAGCGCGACCAGGCCGTCGACGGCGAGCAGGTGGGCGATCACTCCGGCCACCGTCGTCTTGCGGCTGACGGGGTTGTCCTCGTCGAACCACCTCAGGCGCACCGGAGCGTGCCACTCGGAGTCGCCGATGTCCCGCAGGAGCGCGTCGAGCCGGGCGGTCTCCGCGTCGTACGGAATGGCCCACTCGGGCACCGGGATGCGCGGCGGGCGCCGCCCGAGGCAGCTCTCGATGACGCGGTTGCGCAGGCCCGGGTCGAGGTCGAGGCTCTCCTCCTGATGCAGCAGGCCCACGGCGTCGCGCAGCCGCAGGGCCTCTTCCGCGCAGGGGCCGCAGTGGCCCAGGTGCTCCTCGACGGCTATCGCCTCGTCGACCGAGCAGGCGGCGAGGGCCCAGGCCCCGAGGAGGGACTTCAGGACGCGGTGGTCGAGGGCGAGGGGAGGATCGGGCAAGGGGTTTCCGGTGTCTTCTATGGAGGCGCGCGGCATCGGTATGCGGGGAGGCCGGCGGGAGTCCTTCTGCTCGTCCTCGCGGTCCTTGCCCGCCGCGCCGTCGCCGCCGCCGTTCTCCGGGCGGTCCGGTTCCTCGAACGGTTCCTGCCGGTCGGGGCCGCCCTTCACAGCGCTCTCCCGTAACCGGGATGCGGGCCCGGCGCGGGGTGCTCCGCCGGTGCCGCCGTGTCGTTCGCCGTGGAGAGCAGCTGCAGGCCCAGGCGCAGGCGGCGGCGCGCCTCGTCCTCCGTGACGCCGAGGTCGGCGGCCGTCTGGCGGTAGTCGCGCCGCTGGAAGTAGGCGAGTTCGAGGGCGGCGCGCAGCGGGGCGGGCATGGCCGTGACGATGTAGTCCGCGCGGGCGGCGGCGGACGCGCGGCGCACCTTGCGCTCCAGGTCCTCCGTGGTGCCCTCGCCGCCGCGGGCCAGGGCGGCGGACTCGGTCTGGCGGAGGCGCCGGACGGCTCGCTGGTGGGTGAGCGTGGCTACCCAGGAGCGCAGGGGGCCCTGCTTGGGGTCGTACGCGTCGGGGTTCTCCCAGATGTGGGCGAAGACCTCGCGGGTGATCCGGTCGGCGGCCTCCTCGTCCCCGAGCACGCGGTGGGCGAGGCCGTGCACGAGCGAGGCGAAGCGGTCGTACAGCTCTCCGAGAGCGGCCGCCTCCCCGTGCGTCAGTCGCTGCTGCATGCGGCGGTCCCAGCGACGCGGCGCGTCCTTCGCCATGCGGCCCCCTCTGCGCGTGCCGTCCTTACCCGTGCCGTTCTCTGCCCGTGAACCTCCATCGAATGTAGTCGCCACCACCGACAACGCACTCCCCTTTACGGCAAAGTGCGGCCGTGCCCGGCCTCGGATGATAGGGAGCGGCATCCTGGTGTTTCATGGAGAAGAGGTGGGGCAGCCGCGACGTAGGAAGCGTAGGGAAGGCTTCCGCATCGGCGAGCTACGAGCGAGCGGTTTCAGCGAGCGAGAGGCGTGCGAGTGACGCTGCAGGTGGCCGTGGACGAGCAGGACGGCTGGGCCGTCCTGCGGGTGTCCGGCGAGATGGACCTGGTGACCTCGCCGATCGTGCGCCAGGGCGTGCACGACGCGGTGGCCGACGGCCGCCACAGTCTCGTCCTGGACCTCTCGGACGTCCTGTTCTGCGACTCCAGCGGCGTCGGCGTGCTGATCGCCACACGCCGCCTGTTCCGCTCCTGTCAGGGGCGCCTGCGCCTGATACTGCCCGCGAAGGGCGCCGAGGACGGCTCCCACGTGAACCGCGTCCTCGCGGCCCTCGGCGTACGGCGGCTCTTCGAGGTCTTCCCGGACGTGGCTGCGGCGGTGGACGACGAGGCCGTGCCGCTCTCCGCGTGAGGCGGCCCCGGTGATCATCCAGGGGCGACTCCTGGTAGAACCTCTCTTGTCCCGGTCTTGGCACAAGCGCCGGCTTCCCGCCTCCGGGCGGTCGCCGAACACGTACGCTCGCTGCCAGAGACACCCGGGGAACCCCCAGTGCACACGCACCCAACCGCAGAAGTGAGGCGGCCCGAACACCATGGACAGTGCCGAGTACGAGCGTAAGATCGCGGCCCGTTTCGCCACCTTCGACCAAGACGGCAACGGCTACATCTCCCGTGAGGACTTCAGCACGGCGGCCGCCGCCCTGCTCACCGAGTTCGGCGCCACGGCACGCTCCGAGAAGGGGCAGGCCCTCTACATCGGGGCCGAGGCCTTCTGGCAGGGCATGGCCGGTATCGCCGACCGCGACGGCGACCAGCGCATCACCAAGCCGGAGTTCGTGGGCGGCGCGGTCAAGCGACTGCGGGACAACACCGACCGGTTCGCCGAGATCGCGCGGCCGTTCCTTGACGCCGTGATCGCCGTCGCGGACGGCGACGGGGACGGCGCGGTCACCCCTCAGGAGGCCGAGCGCGTCCTGAAGGCCCTCGGCGTCCCGGCGGACGTGGCCACGGCGACGAGCGGCTCGCTCGACTCGGACGGGGACGGGCGCGTGACGGAGGAGGAGATCGTCGCGGCGTTCGCGGCGTACTTCACCGTTCCCGAGTAGGTCGTCCCGGGTAGGTCGTCCCGGGTAGGTCGTCCCGAGTAGGTCGTTCCCGGGCAGGTCATCCGACCACTCAGCCGCGCGTGAAGCGTTCACGCAGCTTGTACTTGAGCACCTTGCGCAGCGTCTCGTTGCGGGGAAGGGCCTCCACCACCTCCAGTTGCTCCGGCAGCTTGTACGTGGAGAGTCCTTCCCCGCGCAGATACGCGGTCACGGACTCCAGTGTCAGGGCGGCACCGGTGGCGTCGGTGTCGTGGGCCCCCGACCGCTGTTCGATCACCGCGCAGACCCGTTCGCCCCGTTCGGGGTCCGGGAGGCCGATGACCGCCGCGTCCCCCACGGCCGGGTGCCGGTGGAGCAGGTCCTCGATCTCCTTCGCGGAGATGTTCTCGCCCTTGCGGATGATGATGTCCTTGGCCCGGCCGGTCAGGACCAGGTGCCCGGTCGTCCGTACGTGCCCCAGGTCCCCCGTGATCAGGAAGCCGTCCGCGTCGAAGACCCCGGCGCTCTGCTCGGGGTCCAAGTACCCCTGGCAGACGGCTTCCCCGCGCAGCCGGACCTCCCCGTCGACCCCGGCGGGCACCTCCTTGCCCTCGGCGTCAGTGACCCGGATCTCCATCCCGTCCGGCGGCAGACCCTCCGTCGCCGCCAGGTTCTCCGCGGTGTCGTCCGGTGCCCCCATGGTGATCATCGGCACCTCGGTCATGCCGTACCCGTGGGTGAGTTGGCAGCCCATCTCCCGTACGACGGCGTGATAGATCTCCGGCGGCTTCGGCGCGCCACCGCCCGCCAGGAGGCGCAGGGTGGGGATGAGCTTCTCGCTCTGCGCGAGCTTCCGCTGCTCGGCGAGGAACATCGAGTAGAACGCGGTCGATCCGCCCGCCACCGTCACGCCGTGTCGCCGGTAGCCGTCGAGCGCGTCCGGCAGCGCGAAGAGCTCGAACATCACCGCGGGGAAGCCGTACAGGAGCAGCATCACCGTGTAGTCGGGGCCCGCGATGTGCGCGAAGGGGAATGCCATCGAGCCGATGTCGTCCGCCGAGAGGTGCAGCGCGTGTGCGAGGCACGAGCCGCCCGCGATCAGTGAACGGTCCGTGTGCAGCACGCCCTTGGGGTCGGACGTCGTGCCCGACGTCCAGTAGATCCAGCGCACCGATGTGCCGTCGGAGGGCGGGGGCGGCAGTACGGACGGGTCTCCGTCCGGCAGGTCGTCGTATTCGTAGGCCTCGAACACGCCCCGCGCGCCGAGCCGTTCAGCCATCTCCGTGTGGTCGAAGCCGCGCCACACCCCCGGCACGGCGAAGAACTCGGCCTTCGACTCCCGTAGTGCGAAGCCGACTTCGCGGTCGCGGTAGAAGGGGATGACCGGCGACTGGACCGCGCCGATGCGGGCGAGCGCGAAGGAGAGCAGGGCGGTCTCGATGCGGGTGGGCAGCTGCCAGGCCACGACGGTGCCGGGGCGCACGCCCATGCGGTAGAGCCCCGCGGCAACGCGCTCGCAGCGGTCGCGCAGCTCGCCGAAGGTCAGCGTCCGGTCGTCGGCCGCGTCGGGGGCGGCCTGGATGAAGACGGTGGCGTCGGGGGTGAGCCGGGCGCGGCGTTCGATGAGCTCCCAGAGGGTGCGCGATGCTCCCAGTTCGTACGCGGTCTCGTTCTCCGAGGTCCTCATGCGATCCCCTCATGGACGGCCCTGAACTGACGGGGAGTCAGATCGTGCCGAGAGCGTAAGCCTCACCGCCTTGTCGGTCCAGAGGCGCGCGGCTAGCCTGCTTTCTGACGGGTCATCAGATTGCCCGGAGGGACCGGAGGGATGACCGGAGGAGACACCATGACCGAGCTTCCTCGGATCGTCAGCGTCGACGACCACGTGATCGAGCCCGCGCACCTCTTCGACACCTGGCTGCCCGCCAAGTACCGCGACCGCGGGCCCAAACACCTCACGGCCGGCATCGGTGAACTCGCCTATGTGGGCGGCAAGTACCAGATCACCATGGACCCGGAAGGACCGCCCACCGACTGGTGGATCTACGAGGACCTCAAGTCCCCCTACAAGCGGAACATCGCCGCGGTCGGCTTCGACCGCGACGAGATGACGCTCGAAGGCATCACGCGCGAGCAGATGCGCCGCGGCTGCTGGGATCCGGCCGAACGCCTCAAGGACATGGACCTGAACCACGTCGAGGCGTCCCTCTGCTTCCCCACCTTCCCCCGCTTCTGCGGCCAGACCTTCGCCGAGGCGCACGACAAGGAAGTCGCCCTGGCCTGCGTGCGCGCGTACAACGACTGGATGGTCGAGGAGTGGTGCGGCGACAGCGGCGGCCGTCTCATCCCGCTCTGCCTCATCCCGCTGTGGGACATCGACCTGGCCGTCGCCGAGATCAATCGGAACGCGGCGCGCGGGGTGCGCGCGGTCACCTTCTCCGAGATCCCGACCTACCTCGGGCTGCCCTCGATCCACTCCGGTTACTGGGACCCGTTCTTCGCGGTCTGCCAGGAGACCGGCACGGTCGTCAACATGCACATCGGGTCCAGCTCCCAGATGCCCGCCGCCTCACCGGACGCCCCGCCCGCCGTCCAGGCCGCGCTCTCCTTCAACAACGCGATGGCCTCGATGATGGACTTCCTCTTCAGCGGGGTGCTCGTGAAGTTCCCCCGCCTCAAACTGGCCTACAGCGAGGGCCAGATGGGCTGGATCCCGTACGCCCTGGAGCGCGCCGACGACGTCTGGGAGGAGCACCGCGCCTGGGGCGGCGTCCGCGACCTGATCCCCGAGCCCCCGTCGACGTACTACTACCGGCAGATGTTCTGCTGCTTCTTCCGCGACCGGCACGGGGTCGCGTCGCTGGACGTGGTCGGGCGCGACAACGCCACCTTCGAGACCGACTATCCGCACGTCGACTCGACATGGCCGCACACCAAGGAAGTCGCCCTCGACCACGTCAAGGACCTGGACGACGAGACGATCTACAAGCTGATGCGCGGCAACGCGATCCGCATGCTCGACCTGGACCTGGACCGGGGCCTGAACCGGGACAAGCGGGCCTGACGTGGACCTCACGTACACGGAAGCAGAGGAAGCCTTCCGGGCCGGACTGCGCGAGTGGCTGACCCGGACCCTGCCCCAACTCCCGCCCCGCCCCGACCCGTTGGACTGGTCGGGGCGGCGCACGTACGACATGGGGTGGCAGCGCAGGCTCTACGACGCCGGCTACGCGGGCCTGCACTGGCCCGTCGACGCGGGCGGCCGGGGCGCCACCCCCACCCAGCACCTCATCTTCCTGGAGGAGACGGAGAAGGCGGGCGCGCCCTACGTGGGCGCGAACTTCGTCGGCCTGCTGCACGCCGGGCCGACCATCGCCTCCGAGGGGACGGCCGAACAGTGCGCCCGCTGGCTGCCGCCGGTCCTGCGCGGCGACGAGGTGTGGTGCCAGGGGTTCAGCGAGCCGGACGCGGGCTCGGACCTCGCGTCACTGCGCACGCGCGCGTGGCGCGACGGCGACGACTACGTGGTGAGCGGCTCCAAGATCTGGACCTCGCATGCGGAGGTCGCCGACTGGTGCGAACTCCTCGTGCGTACGACACCGGTGAGCGAGGACGTGCCCAAGCACCGCGGCATCACCTGGCTCGCGATGCCGATGGACGCCCCCGGGATCACGGTGCGTCCGCTGCGCACACTCGCCGGATCGACCGAGTTCGCCGAGGTGTTCCTCGACGAGGTGCGGGTGCCGGCCGCCAACCGGGTCGGCGCGGAGAACGACGGCTGGCGCGTGACGATGGTGACGCTGTCGTACGAGCGGGGCACGGCCTTCGTGGGCGAGGTCGTCGCCTGCCGCCGCGTCCTGGGCGAGCTCGCCCGCGAGGCCCGCAAGAACGGGCGCTGGGACGACGCGGTCCTGCGGCGCAGGCTCGGCAGGCTGAGCGCGGAGTTCGGGGCGCTGTGGCGGCTCACGCAGTGGAACGTGAGCGAGTCGCAGCGGGCGGGGAGCGGGGTGCCGGGGGTCGGCGGTTCCGTCTTCAAGCTGCGCTACTCGCACGCGCGACAGGAGCTGTACGAGGCCGCGGGCGAGGTGCTTGGGGCGGGCGGCGCGCTCGACCTGGACCACGCGTGGACCCTGGACCGGCTCTCCTCCCTCTCGTACACGATCGCCGCCGGGACCTCGCAGATCCAGCAGAACATCGTGGCCGAGCGGATACTCGGCCTCCCGAAGGGCCGGTGAGGGTGCGCATGGACTTCCAACTGACGGAGGACCAACGGGCGTTGAAGGGTGGTGTGCGGGACCTTCTTGAGGGGCGGTTCGACGGAGCCGCGTTGCGGGCGGCCGCGGACTCCGGGGCGCCTTCGCTGGACCGGGGGCTGTGGCGGGAGCTCGGGGACGCCGGCTTCTTCTCGCTGCGGGTTCCGGAGGGGGACGGCGGGGTCGGACTGGGGCTTCCGGAGGCCGTGTTGGCCTTCGAGGAGGCGGGGCGGGCGCTGCTTCCCGGGCCGCTGGTGGCGACGTTCCTCGCGGCGGGTGAGGTTCCGGGGGCCGCGCAGGGGGCGACCGTGGTGACGGAGCCCTCGGGAGGGCTCGTGCCCTGGCTGGAGGCGGCGGATGTGGTCCGGGGGGAGGCCGGGGGTGCTGTTCCGCTGCGGTCCGTCGATCCGTTGACGCCACTGCACCGGGTGCCCGGCGGTGAGGACGAGGGCGGGGTGACGGCTCCGGAGGCGGACCTCCTGATCGCCGCCGAGCAGCTCGGCAGTGCGGGGAAGACGTGCGAGGCAGCCGTCCGGTATGCGCGAGAACGTACGCAATTCGGGCAGGCCATCGGGGCCTTCCAGGCCGTCAAGCACCTCTGCGCGCAGATGCTCGTACGGGCCGAGGTCGCCCGCGCCGCCGTGTACGCCGCGTCCGTCACCGGTGACGTGACGGAGTTCGCGGGGGCCAAGCTGCTCGCGGACGAGGCGGCGGTGCGCAACGCGCGGGACTGTCTTCAGGTGCACGGCGGGATGGGGTTCACCTGGGACGCCGATGTGCATCTGCACCTGAAGCGGGCCTGGGTGCGGGCAGGTCTCGGGCGGTCGGCGGCTCGGGCGGAGGAGGAGCTGGCGGCGGCGCTGTGAGGCCTGTGGGGCCCGTGGGGCGGTGGAATCGCCCTGGGGCAGATGTGCGGAGAGTGATCGACTTGCCGGGCTCCCGAAGTGGAGGGAGGCTACTGAGCGTCGATACCGGGTTGTGTCCTATGCGTGACTCGTCACGGCACGGAGTCGGGGTTCCGCTCCGGTACCTTGTGTGAGATGCGAGTGGTTCTGAAGTCGAGCCATGCCGGTGTTGCCCCTGAGGCGGCGCCGGGCCCGGCAATGCGTGCCGCTCGCAGTGCAGGAAGGGGCTTCATGCCCGCCTGTTCGACCCCCCGCAGTGCGCGTCGCACAGTATGCCGCACGCGTACTCCTTCGCGCTGGAATATGCCTGAAGCGCTTGTTGGGGTGACTGAACGTCAACCATGCTGTCTCTCAAGGGGATCACGTTCCGTGACCCCGTGGAGTCGCGAGGCGATGTGTCCGCCGGTTCGGATGGTGTGAGCGGTGCAGGTGCTTCAAGTTCAGCTGGAGGTCAGGCCCGACCCCGCCGAGGTGGGGCGGGCCCGAAGGTGGGCGCGTTCGCGGCTCGCCGGTTCCGGGATAGAGGTCGATGAGCCACTTGCCGAGACGCTGATCCTGCTGATCTCGGAACTGGTCACCAACGCGGTGGTGCACACCGGCTGTCCGGCCGTCCTGCGCATGCGGCTCCCGGACGCCCCCGATGTCGCCGAAGAGGCCGCGGGTGCCGCGGGAGCGGGTCCCGGCACGGTCCGGGTCGAGGTCGCCGACGCCAGCGCACGCCCGCCGAGGCCGCGGCGGGCGGCGGGCGAGGAGACCAACGGCCGTGGACTCGAACTCGTCGACGGCCTCGCCGACCGCTGGGGCTGGCAGACCGAGGGTGCGGGCAAGAGCATCTGGTGCGAGGTGGACCGGTGCGAGCCGGGGGGCGCGGCGGTCGCGTTCGACGGCACGACGTACGAAGACGTCGCGTACGAAGCGGTCTGAGCCCTACGCGCTTGCGGCGGGCGCCGGTATGCGCCGCCGCATGCCACGATGCGCGGCCGTGCGCGGTTGGTGCAAAAGCGGCATAATTCATTAATCACCGGACGGGTGTTGACGTACCGTGTCCGATTGATCACGCTTGTGTGCAGCGATTCGCCGCGAGGGGACGACGAGGGACGGTGGTCCATGGTCCGGGGTCTGTGCCCGGGGTCTGTGACCGTTCGGTCCTCGACGAGAAGTGGGTCGCCGTCGGCGTCGGTCCCTTCGTGGCCGCAGAGGCAGGACTTGTGCGCCGGAGCCGGATGGCGGCGCGTGCGGCATCGCGCTCGGGGCGGGAGTCGGGGCGCCGCCATCCGATGGCTCAGAGGGCTCTCAGGGGGGTCCCCGGGATTCTCCGGGGCTCTCGGCGAGTTCTTGGGGAGTTGCTCTCCGGGCGGGCCTCGTTCCGCTCACAGCACCGCGACGGGGGCCACGGGTGTTCCCGTGCCGCCGATGAACGGCTCGGGCATCGCGGAGAGCAGGAAGCTGTAGCGGGAAACTTCTGCACAGGCTGTGGACAACTTTTCCAGATTCCAGTTCTGGCCCTGCAACATCCCCATCTCGACGAGGTGGAGCGCGTGCACGGGCAGCCACAGATTCTCGATCTCGGGCGGGAAGATCTCGAAGGTGAGGGTGTCGTTGGCGACCGCCGCGACGTCGCGCGCGTGGAACCACTCCGGGGTGCGGACCGAGAGTCCGGGGGACGGGTAGCCGTACGCGTGCTTGTCGCCCGCCAGGTAGGTCTGGATCTGCCCGGTGCGTACGAGGACGATGTCGCCGGCGCGGACGGTGAGCCCCGCGAACTCCTCGGCCTCCGCGAGGTCTTCGGGGGTGACCGCGTGGTCGCCGGGCAGCCGGTCGACGCCCTTGGCGCGGGCAACGTCGAGCAGGACGCCGCGCGATACGAGGTGCGGCACCTTGTCGATGCCGCTGAACCTGGCGCCGGTGTGGGCGGTGATGGTGTCCGCCGGGCGGCCGTTGTAGATCTTCCCCGAGTGTGAGACGTGGGTGAGGGCGTCCCAGTGGGTGGCCGTCTGCAGGCCCATCGTGACCGCGTCGTCGCTGGTGGCGACCGTGCCGGGGCCGAAGAGCTCGTGATTGATCTGCACCATCGTGTGGAGGGGGTTGACCCGGCCGGGTATCAGGCCCGTCTGGACGCCGTCCTCCTTGAGGGGCAGGGCGAGCGGGATGCGGCGGCCGGTCCTGATGGTGGCGGCGGCCTCGCGTACGACCTCGTCGGTGATGAGGTTGAGCGTGCCGGTCTCGTCCTCGGATCCCCAACGCCCCCAGTTGTTCACGCGTTTGGCGATGTCGTGGAACTCGGGCGGCAGGGCGGGGTGGGTGGATTGGGCGGGGTGTTCGGAGTGGGTGGAGTGGGCGGCATCTGTGGGCGGTGAGTCTGACATGGGGCCTTCCCGGGGCTTGTCTTTGGGTATCTGACGGGTCATAGAATCTAACGGTCCGTCAGAAACCGCGGGAAGGGGCCGGACGTGGGGAACTTCTTGGCAGGCAAGGTGGTGGCCGTGACCGGTGCCGGGCGTGGCATCGGCAGGGCGGTCGCGCTCGCCGCCGCAGCCGAGGGCGCGAAGGTCGTCGTGAACGACTACGGCGTCTCCATGGAGGGTGCGGAACCGACCAGTGAGATAGCCGACGGCGTGGTCAAGGAGATCCAGGCGGCGGGCGGCGAAGCCGTCGCGGTCGCCGACGACATCTCGACCATGGCGGGCGGGCAGCGGATCGTGGACACCGCGCTCGCCCAGTACGGACGTATCGACGGTGTGGTGTGCGTCGCCGGGATCCTGCGCGAGCGGATGCTGTTCAACATGTCCGAGGAGGAGTGGGACCCGGTGGTCGCCACGCACCTGAAGGGCACGTTCACGGTCTTCCGGGCCGCTTCGGCGGTCATGCGGAAGCAGGGTACGGGCACGCTGATCGGCTTCACCAGCGGCAACCATCAGGGGTCGGTCGCGCAGGCCAACTACAGCGCGGCCAAGGGCGGGATCATCTCGCTGGTGCGGAGCGCGGCGCTGGGTCTGAACAAGTACGGGGTGACGGCGAACGCGGTGGCGCCGGTCGCGCGGACGCGGATGTCGGCCAACGTACCCATGGAGCTGAAGGAGATCGGGGAGCCGGAGGACGTCGCCGCACTGGTCGTCTACTTGCTGAGCGAGCGGGCGCGGGCGGAGAAGATCACCGGGCAGGTCTATACGGTCGCGGGCCCGAAGATCGCGGTCTGGGCGCAGCCGCGTGAGCTGCGGGCCGGGTATGTCGAGGGCGGCTGGACCCCGGAGAAGATCGCCGACTTCCTGCCGGGGACGGTGGGGGTCGACCCGATGCCGTTGCTGACGCAGTTGGAGGAGATGGCGAAGGCTGCTGCTGCCAAGGGGCGGCCGAACGCGTAGGGGGGGCGGTGGAGTTCGGGTTCGGATGTGTGGGGGTTCGGATGTGTGGGGGGGGGGGGCGGGGGCGTCGGTCCTGGGGCTGGAGCGAGTGCTCCGACTCCGCAGCGGAACATCATCGCCGAGCGCGTGCTCGGCCTGCCGAGGGAGGCGAAGGCGCGATGAGGGGTGTCGTTTTCGACAGGAGCAGGGCCGAGGGGAGCGGGGGCCGAGGGAGCGGGGCCGGGGCCGGGAGCGGGGTCGAGGTTGTCGATGACCTTGAGGTGCGGGGCCCGGGGCCCGGGGAGGTGCTGGTCGCGATCAAGGCCGCTGGGCTGTGCCACAGCGACCTGTCCGTGATCGACGGGACGATTCCCTTCCCTTCGCCTGTGGTGCTCGGGCATGAAGGGGCCGGGGTGGTGGAGGCCGTCGGTGCGGGGGTGACGCACGTGGCGGAGGGCGATCACGTGGCGCTCTCGACCATCGCCAGCTGCGGGACCTGCGGGGAGTGCAACCGGGGGCGGCCGACGATGTGCCGACGCGCGATCGGCATGCCGGACCAGCCGTTCTCGCGGGGCGGGAAGCCGATCCATCAGTTCGCGGCGAACTCCGCGTTCGCGGAACGGACCGTGGTGAAGGCCGTGCAGGCCGTGAAGATCCCGGAGGACATTCCGCTGACGTCGGCCGCGTTGATCGGGTGCGGCGTGGTGACGGGGGTCGGCGCCGCGTTGAACCGCGCGAAGGTGGACCGCGGGGACAGCGTGGTGGTGATCGGGACCGGGGGCATCGGCCTGAACGTGCTGCAGGGGGCGAGGATCGCCGGGGCGACGCGGATCGTGGCCGTGGACGCGAACCCTGAGAAGGAGGGCGTGGCGCGGCAGTTCGGCGCGACGCACTTCTATGGGGCGGCGGATGCGGAGGGGGTGCGGGAGCTGCTGCCGACGGGGGCTGATCACGTCTTCGAGTGCGTGGGGAGGACTGAGCTGATCCGGCAGGCGATCGATCTCCTGGACCGGCACGGGCAGGCGATCCTGCTGGGGGTCCCGCCGGCCACGGCCGAGGCGTCGTTCCTGGTGTCGTCGCTGTTCCTGGACAAGTCGATCCTGGGCTGCCGGTACGGGTCGGCACGACCGCAGAGGGATTTCGCTCTGTACGCGGAGCTGTACCGGGAGGGGCGGCTGCTGCTTGACGAGCTGGTGACGGAGACATATCCGGTGGAGGACTTCGCGAAGGCGGTGGGGGATGCGGAGGCGGGGCGGGTGGCGCGGGGGGTTCTGACGTTCTGAGGGCCGCTGCGGGTCCCGGCGGGGCCCGGGGGGTCCCGGCGGGGCCAGGGGGAGAGCGGGGGCTAGGGGCGGCGGGTGAAGGTGCGGCGGTAGGCCGTGGGCGTTACCCCCAGAGCCGCCTGCAAGTGCCCCCGCATGGACTGGGCCGTGCCGAAGCCCGCGTCCCGGGCGACCTGGTCGACGGACAGGTCGCTGGACTCCAGAAGGTGCCGCGCCCGCTCCACTCGCTGCTGCGCAAGCCACTGGCCGGGGCTGATCCCCACCTCCTCACGGAAACGGCGCGTGAAGGTGCGTACGGACATGGACTCCTGATCCGCCATGTCGCGGAGCTGGATCGGCTCGTGGAGCCGGGCGAGCGCCCAGGCCCGCGCCGAAGTCGTGGTCGCGAACTGCGGCTCCGGGACGGGGCGTTGGATGTACTGGGCCTGACCGCCCTCCCGGTGCGGAGGCACCACCGTACGGCGGGCGACCTCGTTGGCGACCGCCGATCCGTGGTCGCTGCGTACGACATGGAGGCAGAGGTCGATGCCCGCCGCCACACCCGCCGAGGTGAGGACGTCCCCGTCGTCGATGAACAGCACCTCCGCGTCCACCGTGATCTGGGGGAACAGCCGCTGGAAGTGCTCCGCGGACGACCAGTGCGTCGTGGCGGTGCGGCCGTCGAGATAGCCCGCGGCGGCGAGGACGTAGCTGCCCGTGCAGATGGAGATCATGCGCGTGCCGGGCTTGATGTGGGCGAGCGCCGCGGACAGTTCCTCGGTCAGGACGCCCTTCTCGTGGACCGGCCCCAGTTCGTACGAGGCCGGGATCACGACCGTGTCGGCACCGGCCAGGCACTCCGGGCCGTTCTCCACCAGGATCGCGAAGTCGGCGTCCGAACGCACCGGGCCCGGGGGACGGACGGAGGCGGTCATGACCTCGTACAGGAGCTCGCGGGCGGCGGTCCTCGCGCGGCCGAAGATCCGCTGCGGGATGCCGAGCTCGAAGGGGATGACGCCGTCCAGAGCCAGGACCACCACCCGGTGGCGGGGGGTCCTACGGGTGGTGGTCGCTGAGGTCATGGCCCGATCCTAGTCAATGATGGCCTTTGGGCCACTCGATGGAGCATTGCGGGATCCGGATGCTTGTTGTCGTGACCCAGACAGACGTGAATCAGGCAGTCGAGCCGTCCCCGGCGGCGCCGCGGCCGCGGCGCCGCATCCACCGGGCGTGGTTCGTCGCCGCCGTGACCTTCGTGACGATCATCGGCGCCGCGGCGTTCCGGTCCCTGCCGGGCCTGCTCATCGATCCGCTGCACCAGGAGTTCGACTGGTCGCGCGGCACGATCGGCCTCGCGGTCTCCATCAACCTCGCGCTGTACGGGCTCACCGCACCCTTCGCCGCCGCCCTGATGGACCGCTTCGGCATCCGGAGGGTGGTTGCCGTTGCCCTTGTAGTGATCGCGCTCGGCTCCGGGCTTACCGTCTGGATGCAGTCCGCCTGGCAGCTGATGCTGTGCTGGGGGCTGCTCGTCGGGCTCGGCTCGGGATCCATGGCGCTGGCCTTCGCCGCCACCGTCACCAACCGGTGGTTCACGAAGCGGCGCGGACTCGTCACCGGCATCCTCACGGCGGCCTCCGCCTCGGGACAGTTGATCTTCCTGCCCGCGCTCTCCTGGATGGTGGAGACGTACGAGTGGCGGCCCGCAGCGGTGACGGTCGCGCTGGCCGCGCTCGTCGTCGTCCCGTTCGTGTGGCTGCTGCTGCGCGACCACCCGGCGGACGTGGGCCTGAAGCCGTACGGGTCCGAGGAGTTCGTGGAGAAGCCCCCGCCCGCCACCGGGGCCGCGCGGCGTGCGGTCACCGTGCTGTTCAAGGCGGCCCGTACCGGCCCGTTCTGGCTGCTCGCCGGGACCTTCGCCATCTGCGGCGCCTCGACGAACGGCCTGATCCAGACGCACTTCGTGCCCGCCGCGCACGACCACGGCATGCCGATCACGGCGGCTGCCTCGCTGCTCGCCGTCATCGGCATCTTCGACGTCGTGGGCACGATCGCGTCCGGCTGGTTCACGGACCGCTTCGACGCGCGGCGGCTGCTCGCCGTCTACTACGCGCTGCGCGGCATCTCGCTGCTCTTCTTGCCGCTGCTGATGGCGCCGACCGTGCAGCCGCCGATGATCTTCTTCATCGTCTTCTACGGCCTCGACTGGGTGGCGACCGTGCCGCCGACGCTGGCCCTCTGCCGCGAGCAGTACGGCGACGACAGCGCCATCGTCTTCGGCTGGGTGCTCGCCTCGCACCAGGTGGGTGCCGCACTCGTGGCCGTCATCGGCGGTGTCGTGCGGGACACCTTCGGGTCGTACGACGTGATGTGGATCGCCTCGGGCGCGCTGTGCGCGGCGGCGGCGCTGATGGCGCTCGTCATCCGGCGGGTCGGCGAGGAGGAGAAGGTGGTGGCGGGGGCGCTCACGTAGTGGTGAATCCGCCGAACCTGCCTCGGTGGAAGAGCAGTGGGGCGCCGTCCTCCGTGGCGCCCAGGGCTTCCACGCGGCCGACCACGATCAGGTGGTCGCCCCCGGTGTGCACCGCCTGGATCGTGCAGTCGATCCAGGCCGGTACACCGGCCAGGCGGGGGGAGCCGGTGACGGGCGCGGCGTCGTGATCCACCCCGGCGAACTTGTCGGCGCCGCTCACCGCGAAGCCGCGGCACAGCGGGCCCTGGTCGGCGCCCAGGACGTTCACGCAGAAGACGCCCGCGCGCGCGATGCGCGGCCACGTCGTCGACGTACGCGCGACCATGAACGAGACGAGGGGCGGGTCCAGGGAGAGCGAGGAGAAGGACTGGCAGGCGAACCCGGCCGGGCCCGGATCGCCTTCGCGTGCCGGTGCCGTGACAACGGTCACGCCGGTCGCGAAGTTCCCCAGTACGCGCCGGAATTCACCCGGGTCGAGCGGTGCCCGCTCGTCCTCGCCGACCGCCCGCAGCTGCGGGCGCGGGAGGGCTTCGACCGGGCCTGTGGTGGTCGGCGCGCCGACCGACCTGAGGTATCGGACGGCTGTGGCCGCCATCCCTGCATGT
Source organism: Streptomyces sp. A18 (assembly GCF_059026065.1). Taxonomy (NCBI): domain Bacteria; kingdom Bacillati; phylum Actinomycetota; class Actinomycetes; order Kitasatosporales; family Streptomycetaceae; genus Streptomyces; species Streptomyces sp. A18. The sequence goes on from NZ_JBWLKL010000004.1 coordinate 49,887, forward strand.
CCCATCACATCAACCATTGAAGCTGACGGTTCGTCAGATTGGAAGGGTGCGGAGTCGGGCGGCGATTATCAACGGCCTTCGTACGAAGGCGAACGGCGCTCCACGAAGCTCGCCACGCCCTCGTTCGCGTCCGCCGTCGTCATGTTGATCTCCTGAGCCGCCGCCTCCGCCGCGAACGCCGTCGCGCGGTCCGATTCGAGGGCAGCGTTGACCAGGTGCTTGGTCATGGCGATGGCGCGGGTCGGCCCCGTCGCGAGGCGTTCCGCCCAGGCGCGGGCTGTCTTCTCCAGTTCGTCGGCGGCCACGACGCGGTTGACGAGGCCGAGCCGCTCGGCGTCCGCGGCCGGCATGGAGTCCCCGAAGAACATCAGCTCCTTGGCCCGCTGCGGGCCGATGAGGCGGGGCAGCAGATAGGCGCCGCCGCCGTCGGGGACCAGGCCGCGGCGCACGAACACCTCGATGAACTTGGCCTGTTCGGCGGCGATCACCAGATCGCAGGCGAACGCGAGATGCGCGCCGATCCCGGCCGCTGTGCCGTTCACCGCGGCGATCACCGGCTTCTCGCAGTCCAGGACGGCCGCGATCAGACGCTGTGCGCCCAGCTTGATCGTGCGGGCCACGTCACCGGGCACCCGCTCGGCGGCGCTCGGGGCTCCGCGCAGATCGGCTCCCGCGCAGAATCCCTTGCCGGTCGCGGTGATCACGATGGCGCGGACGGCGGGGTCGGCGGAGGCCTCGGCGAGGAGGGAGATGACGCGTTCGCGCTGGTCCCAGGTGACGGCGTTCATGGCTTCGGGGCGGTTGAGGGTGATCCAGGAGACGGAGTTGTCAGTGGTGTGGAGTACCAATGAGTCGAGGGGATCAACCGGGGTTTCGGGGGAGGTAGTCATGGGTGGGTGGACTCCATTCCGCTGCGGGGTGCTCGGGTGGGTGGGCAGGAAACATCCGCCGCGAAGCGGCGGTCTTTTGCGCCACTCACCGGCAGACGGCAAGGGCGTCCAACGCAACGGCCCCCTGCCCCTGGGGCAGCACCATCAGGGGGTTGATGTCCAGCTCGGCGAGCTCACCCCCCAGTTCAAGGGCCATCCTCTGCACCCTCAGGACGACTTCGACGAGCGCATCGATGTCGGCAGGGGGCGCCCCCCGAACCCCGTCCAGCAACGCACGCCCCCGCAATTCGGAGAGCATCGCGGAGGCCTGGTCCTCCCCGAAGGGCGGCACCCGCACGGCCACGTCCCGCAGGACCTCGACCAGCACCCCGCCGAGCCCGACCGTCACCGTCGGGCCGAAAAGATCGTCCTGCGTCACGCCCACCACCATCTCGACGCCCCGCGCCACCATCTGGCAGACGAGTACGCCGTCCAGGGCGATCCCTTCGTAGCGGGCGATGTCGGTCAGCTCCCGATAGGCGTCGCGCACCTGGCTGGCCGAGGTCAATCCGACCTTCACCAGGCCCAGTTCAGTCTTGTGGGCGAGCCGCGCCCCGGACGCCTTCATCACCACCGGGTAGCCGACGAGCCCCGCCGCCCGCACTGCGGCAGCCGCACTGGTCACCAACTGCTCGCGCGGTACGCGAATCCCGTACGCGCGCAGCAGCTGCTTCGCCGCGTGCTCGCTCAGCTGCTGGCCCGACCGCATCAGGGCCTGGGCCTTGCGGAAGGAAGGCGAGGCCGTGCGCGGGGCCTCGTCGAAGGGGGAGCGGTAGCGGGTGGTGAACCGATGGTGGTCCAGATAGGCGCGCACCGCAGTGATGCAGTTGGCGAAGGTGCGGAAGGTGGCGACGCGCGACGAGCCGAGCAGCGTCGTGCGGTAGGCCTCCTCGGTGCCGACGGGCGAGCCCCACACCACGCAGACCAGCTTGTCCGTCTGCTCCGCCGCGTCCACCAGGTCCTGCGCCAGCTTGTCGCTCATCGGGGGAAAGGGGCCGGTGATGGGACAGATCAGTACCCCCACCTCCGGGTCGTCCAGGATCGCGTCGATGATCTTCCGGCCACGCCAGTCGCCCACCGGGTGCCCGCCGTTGTCGACGGGGTTGGCGACGTTCAGGTAGTCCGGTATCCACTGGTGCAGCTCCGCCTGCTTGGCGTCCGAGAGCGCGGGAAGCCGCAGCCCCGCCTCGGTCGCCAGGTCCGAGAAGTGCGCGCCCGTGCCGCCCGAGATCGAATACACGACGACGCCTTCGGCCCGCGGCGGCCTCGCGCGCGCCAACAGGGCGGACGTGTCCTGCAGTTCGTCGAGCCCGTCCACGCGGATCACGCCGTACTGCCGCATCGCCGCGTCGACGACGGCGTCGGCGCCGGTGAGTTTGCCGGTGTGTGAGGCGGCCATGCGGGCGCCGGTCTCGGTGCGGCCGACCTTGACCGCGACGACGGGCACGCCGCGCCGGGCGGCGCGGTCGGCGGCGAGCAGGAAGGAGCGGCCGTCCTTGAGGCCCTCGACGTAGCAGGCGATGGCGCCGACCTCGGGGCGCTCCGCGAAGTAGGAGATGAAGTCGGAGGTCTCCAGGTCGGCTTCGTTGCCGGTGGGCGCCCAGTGTGAGAGGCGGACGCCGATCTCCTGCATCGTGAAGACGGGGCGGCCCTGGTGGCCGGACTGGGTGATGAGGGCGATCGCCGGTCCTTCGAGGTCGTCGCGGAACTTCTCGAAGGCGTTGAGGTTGGTGTTGGGCCCGAGCAGCCGCAGCCCCGAGCGCTCCACGGAGGCGGCGAGGCGGGCCTGGGCCGCGGCGCCCTCCTCGCCGGTCTCGGCGAAGCCGGAGGCGAACGCGACGGCGAACTTCACCTTGGACTCGGCGAGTTCCTCGATGACGGGAAGGGGGTCACTGACGAGCAGAACGGCCAGATCGACCTGTTCCGGCAGGTCCGCGACGGAGGGGAAGCAGGGGGTGCCGAAGACGGACCGGCGGGTCGGGTGCACGGGGTGCAGCCGGGCGCCGACCCGCTCGGCCCAGTCCATGAGCTGACGCGTGATGCCGGTGTTCGGCCGGCCCTCGGCGTCCGACGCGCCGATGACGGCGACGGATTCGGGGCGGAAGAACCGGTCCAGATCCGGTACGTCGGAGTGCAGGGGGCGTCCACTCACGTCCAGGTCGTCCGCCGTGGCGGCCTGCCCGTGGACTGCGGGCGCCGGGGCTTCGCCGCAGGCCACAACACGCGCGCGGCGGGGGTCTGTGGTGAAGGTGCCGTAAGTCGATCCAAGCATCGGTCCACCCGCTCCTGTGTGACAGCAACTCAACTGACGCATAGTCAGATTACTGAACTGACGCTGTGTCAGGAACAGTGCTGCACGCAAAGCCTGAAGCGGGCCCCGCAGGGGCTCCGCCGTCTCACCCGTACCCAGGTGCACCGGCGTACTACCCCGCCCCGGTGGCCGGGGCGGGGAGTTCAAGCCACTGCGGAGGGCTAGGCGCCCAGGCGCACGAGCTCCGCCTCCGAGGGCACGCCCGTGCTGTCCACCACGATCACGTAGTAGTCGCCGGGCGGCGCGGACGCCGGGTTGGCGGGGACGGCCACGTTCAGCTCCCAGCCCGTTTCGGTCTCCCTGCGACCCCTGACGTCGAGCCAGACGTAACGCTGGTCCATCTCGTTGCCGTGGGTCGTGGAGCCCAGGCGGACGATGGCGACGCGGGTGCGGTCGTCGACACTCGACCCGGCGACGGAAAGGGTGAAGTCGCCGCGGTAGCGCAGCACTTGCTTGCCGCCGCGCGAGGCGTCGCCGCCCCCCGATGTGATGTCGCCGATCGAGGCGCGCGGACCCCGCCAGAGGTAGGGCGGGTAGAAGCGCTCCGCGTCGGTGTGCACGGACGTCCACTTGTAGCCCTTGCCGCCAGGGTTCCGCTCGTCGCCGAAACCGCCGGTGCTGCCCGCCTTGAAGAGGGTGCCGTCCGGCTGGAGGAGGGCGGTGGAGTGGTAGCGGCGATCGGTGAGGTTGCTCCCGGCCGGGGAGAACTTCTCCGTCTCGGGGTCGAAGATCTCGGCCTGCTTGACCGGGTTCTTGTTCATGTCGCCCCAGCCGTTCGCCGAGCCACCGCTGACCAGCACGCTGCCGTCGGCGAGGAGGGTCGCGTCGCACAGCACACGGCCGTGTGCGAGGTCGCCGACCCGCCGCCACGGCTTCTGCCTTGCGAGGTCCTGCGAGGTGTCGATGTCGAGGATCTCCGCCGTGGCGGTGCTCGGCTGGTCGGCGCTGAGCGTGCGGTGGTCGGTCTGCGACTCGTGCTGGCCGCCTACGGCGAGGATCCGGGTCCGCGGGCTGTCGGCGCGGAAGGGGAGCAGCACCATCGAGCCGTACGTCGGGTAGCTGCGCGAGCCGAGCGTGCGCATCCGGTAGACGCGGTCGGCGCGCTGGAGCGGGGTGTCGGAGTCCCGGACGTACTCGTACAGCCAGGCCCTGTTGGACTCGACGAGCGCGATGGCGGCGCCGTCGTCCGGCCCCTTGGGCAGGACGTAGACGTACGGGTAGGTGGCCAGCGACTCCTTCTTCCCGAGCTTCTCGGTGTCGATGAGACGCACGGTGGCGAGGCTGACGAGCTGCTCCGTGGCGGGGTCGAAGATCTCGTAGCTGTTGCCCGAACTGGTCCAGAAACCGTCGGCGTCACCGTCGTTGCCGTTGCCCTCCAGGACCTTGCGCGACCCCGATGTGATCAGCATGCGGCCGTCCGGCAGGCAGGTCACCGTGGGATACCACCGGACCTGCTCCATGGGCTGGTCGATGAGCGTCCAGCCACCGGTCTTAGTGGGGTCGTAGATGTGCATGTGGCCGCCGTTGCTGGTGTGGCCATGGTGCGCCATGCTCGGCGGAATGACATGGCCGCCCGCGACGAAGAGCCGTCCGTCGGGGAGATGGGCGCTGCCGCCGCAGAAGATGTTCTGCCGGTCGGGGCCGCCGTGTGCGTCCATGACCCGGTCGGTCGTGGTGAGCTTCGCGACATCGAGTGCGCGGGCCTCCATGTCGTCGAGCCCGTAGATGTTCCACAGCCACTGGCCCTTGCGGCCGGGATCGGCCTTCGGCGAGCCGTCCTTGTTCCGCTTCCGCGGCGAGGACCACATGATGATCTCCTGGCCCGCCCCCTTGCGGAGCTGGGCCGCGTGCACGGCGACGATGCCGAGGTCGAGCGCCTTGTCGTCGTGCCCTGCGTGCCGCCACTCCCCGGCGGTCGGCTCGATCCAGACGGCGACGGTCGTCCCGTCGTGCACGGAACTCACGTCCAGCTGGTCGGCGGGTCCGAACGGGTCGCCCGTCTTCTTCGGGACCACCCAGACGACGGCGTCGTTGTCGGCCGAGACCTTGACCGTCACCTTGGCGCCCTGGCGGCCCCTTGGGCCTGCCCCCACGGTGGTGCGTCCCGTCGTGCTGGACACGTCGACCGAGAAGGCCTTCTCGCTCGACGTGGAGAGGGTGAGGGGAACGGGCTCGGCCGTCGGCCCGAGCTTCATGCGCAGCAGTTCACGGTCGACGCGCAGGACGGGGTCGTCGGGCCCCGCGCCGAGAGGCCGCGAGGGTGCGGAGCCCACGGCGTGAGCGGTGGGGGCGGGGCCCGCGGCCACGAGAGCGCCGGCGGTGGCCGCCGTCGCGGCGAGTACCGTACGTCGCGGAGGGTTACATGGAGTGGAGTTTTCGTCACTCAGAGTGTTCTTCACGGTCGCATGCAACCATGATCGTCCACTGGGCGCGGGACTGTTGCGTCCCGGGCGCGCTCCGATCGCAGGGCCCGCAAGGGATCAAGAGCATTGCGCGATCGAGTGTGTTCGGGAGTCAGCGGGTTTACGGCCCGCCGCCCGTCAGTGCGTCCGGTTCCGGCCCGCCACCGCCTTCGCGATCTTCTCCGCGTCCCGGGCCATCTCGCGCAGCATTCCGCTGATGGGGTTCGTGAAGCCGGTGAAGTAGAGGTCGGGGGCCGACTTCGAGGTGCGGGCGCCGCGGACGAGCGGGGTGCCCTTCGTGTCGAGTACGCCGAGGTCGCCGAGGAGCGGCTCCAGGGCGCGGCGGTAGCCCGTGGCCGCGATGACCGCGTCGGGGGCGATCCGCGTGCCGTCGGCCAGGACGACCTTGCCGTCCTCGAACGACTCGACGGCCGCGACCGGTTCGACCCTGCCCTTGCGCACGGCGTCGATCAGGCCCACGTCCTGGACGGGGATCGCGCCCTCCTTGACCCGGGAGTACAGGCCGGTCGCGGGGCGGGGCAGCCCCTGCGCCGACAGGTCGGGGACGCTCACCTTGGCGATCGGGCCCGCGAGGCGGTCCACGAGCGAGACGGGCAGCCTGCGGCAGAGGATGCCCGTGCGCTGCGCGGGCCACCCCGCCGTGGAGCGGCGGACGATGTGCGGCGCGGTGCGCACGGCGAGGCGTACGCGGGCGGCGCCGCCCTCGACGAGGTCTACGGCGATCTCGGCGCCGGTGTTGCCGACGCCCACGACCAGGACGTCCTTGCCCTCGTAAGGGCTCGGTTCGCGGTAGTCACTCGCGTGCAGGAGTTCGCCCGCGTACGTGTGGCGGTGCGGCCAGTCCGGCAGGTGGGGCGTGTGGTTGTAGCCGGTGGCGATCACCACCGCGCTGCCGGTCAACTCCCGTCCGCCGGTGGCGTGCAGGAGCCATCCGGTGCCGTCGGTCGCGCGCTCCAGGCGGTTGACCTCGACGCCGGTGACGATCTCCAGCTCGTGGAACTCGGCGTACTTCTCCAGGTAGCGCAGCACGTTGTCACGTGACACCCACCGTCCGAAGGCCCGCGGTATCGCGAGCCCCGGCAGTGCGGAGAGGTGGCGCGTCGTGTGCAGGCGCAGTCGGTCGTAGTGCGTGCGCCAAGAGGCGCCGACGCGGTCGGACTTCTCGAGCACGACCGCGCGTACGCCACGTGCGCGCAGGGCTGCCGCCACGGAGAGGCCGCCGGGTCCGCCGCCGACGACGTACACGGGGCGGTCCTGGTGTGGCGTTTGTGGGGGAGTGGTGTCGGCCATGAATCTGAGAGTAATCACGCGGTCACTTGATGGGGGACGGTCAAGCCCCAAACCGATTGCGAATTGATCACGGGTGTACGCGGTGGGCTCCCCGATGCGGGATTCACGGCACGTCGACGGCTCCGCGCCTCGTACGTCCTCCTGCGTACGTCCCTTGCGTACGCCTCTTGAGTACGTCCCTTGCGTACGCCTCTTGCGCACGAGTCGGGCATGCGTTGAACTGACGTACCGTCAGAAAGGCGCATCGTATGCCGGCAGTCAGGAGTCAGGAGTGGTGAGCAGCAGCAAGGTGAGCACCGCGGGCCCGCGCTACGACCTTCCCGAGCCCGACGCCTTCACCCGCCCCTACTGGGACGCGGCGGCCGAGGGGCACCTCCTGATCCGCCGCTGCGGGGGCTGCGGCGAGGCGCACCACTACCCGCGCGAGTTCTGCCCGCACTGCTGGAGCGAGGAGGGCGGCTGGGAGCGGGCGAGCGGCGACGCCACGCTCTACACCTGGTCCGTGGTGCACCGGAACGACCTGCCGCCGTTCGGCTCCCGCGTCCCGTACGTCGCCGCGGTCGTCGACCTCGCCGAAGGCCCGCGCATGATGACGGAGATCGTCGACTGCGAGGAGGGCGAGCTGCGCATCGGGATGGCGCTGGAGGTCGGGTTCCGCGAGGCGGCGGAGGGTGTGGTGGTGCCGGTGTTCCGGCGGGCCCCGTAAACCGCTTCTGCTGACGGCGCGGCGCGGGGGATCATGGCCCATGGCTCATTCTCCGCGCCCCGGCTGGCAGTTGACCTCGGACCTCGACGAGTTCCACTCCCGCGCGGCGGCCTTCCTGCACTCGGCGCCCGCCCTGCACACCGCGCTGCTGAGCGTCACCGACACGCTGCGTATGCGCGGGCTCCACGTGTACGGGGGCCGAGAACCCCTCTTCGGATTCCGCACCGAGGGCCGCGCCAACGGCGTTGACGGCACCGTGAGCGGCGCCTTCCTGTGGACCCCGCCGCACGTCCTCGCGCTGAGCCCGCTCGCCGCCGACGCCGCCGATGAGCTGGCCGGGGTGCTCGCCGCCGCGGGCGTGCAGCCGCCCGGGGTCGGCGCCGAGAGCGCCACCGCGGCGGCCTTCACGGAGGCCTGGCAGCGGCATACGAGCGCCCCCGCCGCCGTCAGCTACTCCCAGCGCCTGTACCGCCTCGGCACCCTCACGCCGCCCGAGCCCGCACCGGCCGGCAGCGCGCGCGTCGCCACCGGCGCTGACCGGGAGCTTCTCGTGCGCTGGCACGGGGAGTTCCACGAGGGCATCGGGGAGAAGGGCGCGATGGGCGCGGGCGAATGGGCCGACGCACGTATCGCCTACGGAGGCGTCACCCTCTGGGAGACCCCCGACGGCACCCCCGTCTCCATGGCAGGCAACACCCGCCAGGTCGCGGGCCAGGTCCGCGTCGCCCCCGTCTACACCCCCGCGCACCTGCGCGGGCGTGGCTACGCGGGCGCGGTCACGGCCGCGGTGAGCCGCGCGGCGTCGGCGGCGGGCGCGGACGAGGTGCTGCTCTTCACCGACGTCGCCAACCCCACGAGCAACGCGTTGTATCAGCGGCTGGGGTACCGCCCGGTGCGGGACTTCACGCAGTACAGCTTCACGCGCTGAGCGTCGTCCGCGACGTGGCCCTCACGGCCAGAGCAGCTCCTTGACCCAGCGGCCGTCCGCGTCCCTCCGGTACCGGAGCCGTACGTGGCGCCGCCGGGCGTCGCCCTGGAAGAACTCGACCTCGTCCGGTTCGAGTACGTACAGCGTCCAGCTCGGCGCCGGGGCGTCCGGCTCCGCCTGCGCGTGCTCCCACGCCGCCTGGCTCGCGGCCACGAGATCCCCGTACGACGGCAGTACTTCGCTCTGCCTGCCGACCAGCGCCGACGCCAGTGCCCCGGGCGAACGCCGGGCGAGATCGGCGCGGCTCTCGGCGGCACCGGCGGCCGTGACCCGGCCGCGCACCCGGACCTGGCGCCCCTGCACGGGCCAGTAGAACCCGAGCGCCGCCTCCGGACGCGCCGCGAGCTGACGCCCCTTCGCGCTGCCTGAGTGCGAGCCGAAGTGCCATCCATCGGCATCAGCGTCGTGCAACATCAGCGTCCGCACATCGGGCCTCCCCGACGGGTCCGCCGTGGCCAACGTCATGGTGTGCGGCTCCACTTGCCCCGCCTCGGCCACGTCCACGAACCACTGCCAGAAGAGGGGCAGCGGTTCGGCGGGGGCGGCCTCCAGATCGAACGCGGGCAGCTCGGTGTCCCACACACGGAGGGTACGAAGGAGGGCGCGTCCGTGGGCGATGTCATCAGGCCTGGTGTCGGTGTCGTCCATCGGACGAATCTACGCGAGGCGCCGCCGAGACCGCGCACCTGCTGAACGGTCCCTGGCCGCCCCGCCCCGCGAGGGCCCCTCACCCCCGGCCGAGGACCACCGTCCCCGATGAGCAGAACCAGCCGCCCGTCCCCGACGCCACCGCCACCTCCGGGAGTCTTCCGCCCGCCTTGCGTACCTGGCGGCCCTCGCCGGCCTCGCCGCGTAATTGTCGTACCGCCTCCACCAGCAGGAACAGGCCCCGCATTCCCGGGTGTTGGGCCGAGAGGCCGCCGCCGTCCGTGTTCGTCGGGAGTTCGCCGTCCCGCAGCAGGCGGCCCTTCTCCACGAATGCGCCGCCCTCGCCCTTCGCGCAGAACCCCAGATCCTCAAGCGTCACCAGCGTCATGTACGTGAAGGCGTCGTAGATCTCCGCCACGTCCACGTCCTCGGGGCGCACCCCCGCCCGTTCGAACGCCAGACGGCCGCTCACGGCCGCCGGGGAGACCGTGAAGTCCTGCCACTCCGACATCGTCGTGTGCGAGACGTGCTCGCCTGTGCCGAGTACCCAGACGGGGGTCGACGCGCAGTCGGCCACGTACTCCTCCGCCGCCAGGAGCACCGCGCATCCGCCGTCGGAACGTATGCAGCAGTGCAGCTTGGTGAACGGGTCCGCGATCATCGGGCCGGTCAGGACCTCGTCGACCGTGATCGGGTCGCGGTACATCGCGTCGGGGTTGGTCGCGGCGTTCGCCCGCGCCTGGACCGCCACCGAGGCGAGCTGTTCGAGCGTCGTGCCGTACTCGTGCATGTGGCGGCGCGCGGCCATCGCGTACTTGGAGATCAGGGAGTGGCCGTACGGCACCTCGAACTGGAGGGGGCCGCGCGCGCCGAAGGAGAGGTTCGACGTGCGTCGTTTCGCCTTGATGTCCGCCCTCGCCGTCGAGCCGTAGACGAGGAGCACCGCGTTGGCCCGCCCCGCCGCGATCGCGTCCGCCGCGTGCGCCGCCATCACCTCCCAGGTGGAGCCGCCGACGGAGGTGGAGTCGACCCAGCGCGGCTTCAGGCCCAGGTACTCGGCGACCTCGACCGGAGCGAGGGTGCCCAGGCCCGCCGATGCGACGCCGTCGATGACCTCGCGGCCCAGGCCCGAGTCGGCAAGGGCGCTGCGGGCCGCCTGGGCGTGCAGGGCGTAGGGGGTGGCCTCGTCGACGCGGCCGCAGTCGGAGAGGGATATGCCGACGACGGCCACCTTGCGCGGGCGGGACGCCGATGCCGTGCCCGCATCGGCCGACGGCTCAAGGAAGCTTGAAGGGAGGTGAGTTGACTGAGTCGGCAGAGTTGGCTGAGTCGGCATGAATCTGACGGTACATCAGATTCGGGCGGTCGCGGGAGGGGGTGGATGCCGTCGCGGGCCTGTGCATCTGGACGGTGCCGTCTTAGCATGACGGCCCGTCAGATCTGGGCCGGCGGACACCGCCGCGGCCCGGGGGAGGAGCCCGCCGATGGACGCCGCCTTCACCGCGGAGCAGGAAGAAATCCGCCGCACCCTTCGTGAGCTCGTCACCAAACGCTGCGGTCCGGACGAGGTGGAGACCGCGATCCGCACCCCCGCCGGCTACGACGCCGCCCTCTGGCCCGCCATCGCCGGACAGCTCGGCCTGCCCGGCATCGTCGCCCCCGAGACGTACGAAGGAATGGGGTGCGGCCCGGCGGACCTCGCCCTCGGCATCGAGGAGTTGGGCCGCGCCCTCGCCCCCTCGCCCCTCTTCGCCACCGCCGCCCTCGCCGCCCCGCTCCTCCAGCGCCTGGGTACCGAGGAGCAGCGGCGGGAGCTGCTGCCCCGCATCGCCGAAGGCGGACTCACCGCCGCGCTCGCCGTCCCCGGCACCGGGCTCGCCACCGCGCTCGGCCTCGTCGGCGACAACCTCGGCGACTGGTCGGGCGGCGGCCGTGCGGGCGGCGTGCAGGCCAAGCTGTCGGACGACGGGGTCTGGCGGCTCTACGGGCAGGCCGAGCAGGTCCTGGACGGACACAGTGCGGCGCTGCTCGTCGTGGCCGCGCACACGGGGGGCTTCGCCCGTTCTCGTACGTTGCTCTATCTCGTGCGCGAGGGGGCCGCCGGACTCGTACGGACCCGGCAGACCTCCCTCGACGCGACACGGCCGCAGGCCCGCGTCGAACTGCGGGACGTGGAAGCGGAATTGCTCGGCACCGCCGACGACGCCGATGTGCCGGGCGCGCTCGCCGGGGTGGGTGACGCAGCCGCCACCGTGCTCGCCGCGGAAGCCGTGGGCGCCGCGGACCGGGCCCTCGAGCGGACCGTCGAATACGTCAAGCAGCGGGAGCAGTTGGGGCGGGCGGTCGGGTCATTCCAGGCCGTCAAGCACCGGCTCGCTGACGTGTACGTGCAGGTGCAGGCCGCGCGATCGGCGGCGTACTACGCGGCGTGGGCCGCCGGGGGCCCGGACTCCGAGCACGTCGGGGGACTGGCGCTCGCGCAGGCGCTCGACGCGCTGCGGACCGCCGCCTCGGAGGCCGTGCAGCCGCACGGCGGCATGGGATTCAGCTGGGAGCACGAGGCGCACCTGTACTTCAAGCGGGCGTCCAGCGACGAGCTGCTCTTCGGCCCCGTGCACCGGCTGCGGGCGCGCGCGGCGGAACGGGCCGAGCTGTTCGCACCGCCGAAGTCGCATGCGACATCGCCGCCGAAGCCGCACGCGACAGCGCCCGCACCTTCCCCCGCGACATCACCCGCACTGTCACCCGAACCGTCCCCCGCGACTTCACCGGCACCCGACGCCCCGCAACAGCCGAAGGCGGCCGTCTGATGCCGCCCGGTGTCCGCCTGATGCAGAAGGTGTCGTCCACCCGGACCTTCGCGAGGCTCGCCCCGCACTTCATCCCCGCGATGGATCGCACGGTGCACCGCCTCACGCGCGGCAAAGTACTGCTCAGCGCGAAGATGCTGCCGGGGGTGATCCTGACGGTGCGCGGTGCCAAGAGCGGGCTTCCGCGGCGCACCCCCTTGGCCTGCATGCCGGAGGAAGCGGGGAGTTGGATCCTGATCGGCTCCAACTTCGGGCGCCCCGGGCACCCGGCATGGACGGCCAACCTCCTGGCCAACCCCGACGCGGACGTCAGCCGGCAGGGCAAGGACATCCCGGTGCGGGCCCGGCTGTTGAGGGGCGAGGAGCGGGAGATGGCCTGGGAGGCGGTCCTGAAGTTCTGGCCGCCGTACGCCACGTATCAATCCCGCGTGGAGAGGGAGATCCGCTTGTTCCGCTTGGAGAGGCGGAACTGATTCGGCGAGGCCCGCTGCCGCTGTGGTCCCTGTTGGGTTCCTGCCAGGAAACCCGGCAGGAACCCAACAGGGACCACAGCGGCGGATCACGCAAGTGATCCGCCGCTGTGGCTGACAGGACAAAAGGACGGGAGCCCCGCAGGGGCTACTTCGTCGGCTTCTTTCCTGTTACGCCCAGATGCACCAACAGTGCGAGATTCGGCTTCAGTTCGGCCTGCTTGACGCCCCACGTCTGGAAGCCCCGCTGGTGCGAGGCGACCGCGGCGAGCATCGCCACCAGGGAGCCCGCCATCGCGGCCGGGCTCACGTCCTTGTCGACCTTGCCCTTGGCCTGGAGTTCCTTGACCGTGTCCGTAAGGGAGTTGTTGACCGAGTTCAGGATCTTCATGCGGATCTTGTAGAAGCGTTTGTCGCCCTCCGCGGCGCCGAGGTCGACGACCCGGAGGATCGCGTCGTTCTTGCGCCAGAAGTCGAGGAAGCCGTCGACAAGCTCCTGTGCGGTCTGCCACCCCGCCTTGCCGACCCAGGAGCGGCCGTCGAGGAGTTGGGTCAACTCCGCGCCCTCCGCCGCCATTTGCTCGGCGATCTCAAGGACGGCGCCCTCGACGTCCGGGAAGTACTGATAGAAGGTCGCGGGTGAAGTCCCCGCCTTCCGGGCGACGTCGATGACTTTGACGTCCCGGTAGGGCGAGGAGCTGAGCATCTCGCTGAGGCAGTCGAGCAGCTTCTGACGCGTCGCCTGACCGCGCCGACCGGCCACGCGGCCGTCGACGGTACGTACCTGTCCTGTCATGCCGTCAGCTTACCGAGGGGTGATCGGAGCGCGATTCGGCCGAGTGCAAATGGGGTTGGGGGCCGCGTTGAGGGGCGTATGCGGCTCGATCGCGCGCTCCGGTCCGGCGCCGGAGTCGAATGGTACATCTGTTCGAATCAAGTTTCGCTCACACATCTCCTTCTTCTTGCGTCTTCTTTGTCCCACAACACCCCGATCCCGCCCCGGGTTCGCAACCACCGCCCCGGACAGGAAGAATCAGGGTGCGTGCCGCCGGAGCGGCTCGGTGGTGAGACGCTGCACGGGGCCGCTCATACGGCGCCCGCGTACGGGGAGGTGGCAGGGCAAGTGGTGGATCAGCTGACGCAGCACGATCCGAGGCGGATCGGCCCGTTCGAGGTGCTCGGCCGGCTCGGAGCCGGTGGCATGGGCCTTGTCTACCTCGCGCGCTCCGCGTCAGGGCGGCGCGTGGCGATCAAGACGGTCAGGACCGAGCTCGCCGAGGACCAGCTGTTCCGTGTCCGCTTCACGCGCGAGGTCGAGGCGGCACGGGCCGTGTCCGGCTTCTATACCGCCGCTGTCGTGGACGCCGACCCGCGCGCGGCGGTGCCGTGGCTGGCCACCGCGTACGTGCCCGCTCCCTCGCTCGAAGAAATAGTGAATGAACACGGGCCGCTGCCCACCCAGGCCGTGCGCTGGCTGGCAGCGGGCGTCGCCGAGGCCCTGGAGTCCATCCACGGCGCGGGCCTCGTCCACCGTGACCTCAAGCCGTCGAACGTCCTCGTGGTGGAGGACGGGCCCCGCGTGATCGACTTCGGCATCGCGTCCGGCGTCTCCAATACCCGCCTGACCATGACGAACGTCGCGGTGGGCACACCCGCGTACATGTCGCCCGAGCAGGCCAAGGACTCACGCAGCGTCACCGGCGCGAGCGACGTGTTCTCGCTCGGCTCGATGCTCGTCTTCGCCGCCACCGGGCACGCGCCCTTCCACGGCGCCAACCCCGTCGAGACCGTCTTCATGCTCCTCCGCGAAGGCCCTGACCTGGAGGGACTCCCGGACGAGCTGCGCCCGCTCATCGAGACGTGCATGCAGATGGAGGCGGCGCTGCGGCCCAGCCCCGCCGACCTCCAGACCCAGCTCGCCCCGCACCTCTTCGCCTCGGAGAGCGACGACGGCGACAGCGGCACGGCGTCCGCCTGGCTGCCGGAGCGCGCCGTCGCGCTGATCGAGTCCCGCCGGGGCGGCCGCCCGCCCGCGCGGGCCGCGCTCGCCGCCTCCGGACGGAGCGGCGGCCGTGGTGGCCCTGGTGGGGGCGGCGGGGGCGCCCCCGCCGTCGCGCCCCCGCCCCCGCAGCACGCCCCGCCGGTGCCACCGACGCAGCCGCCGCCCTTCGGGGGCGTGCCGGACGCGGGGCCCGTGCACCTCGCCGGGGCGAAAGTTCCGATCGGTCCTGGCCCGCGCGTGGCCGACGCGCGCGCCGCAGCCGTGGGCGCCGCGCCCGCCGACCCCGGGCTCGCCGCTTCGTGGTCGCGGTCCAAGGCCGCGGCGAACGGCGCGGACCCCGTGGTGCCCGCGCCCACCGTCGCGCCGGACGCGGGTGCCGCGTGGCGGCCGTGGCGGTTCCGGATGTCGAACGACGTATGGGGGACGCCCGCCGTCGCCGGGAACCTCGTGTACGTCACGTCCTTCGAGGTCCACGCCCTGGACGTGGGCACGGGCCGCCGCAGCTTCAAGACGCGGGACGTCGCCTGGTCCATGGCGGTCGCCGACGGACGTATCCACGCATCGGACGGTCCCACGCTGTACGCCCTCGACGGCGCCGACGGCACCGACCTGTGGCGCCTGAACACCGACGCCTGGGTGTATTCCCTGCAAGCCGACCGCGGCACCGTCGTCACCGGCACGCGCGGCGGCGGCGTACAGGCCTGGGAGGCCGCGAACGGCGCGAAGCTCTGGGAGATCACAGGGGCCCAGACCGACTTCGAGACCCCCGAGGCGGGACCCGTCGTCCACGACGGCACGGTCTACGTCTGGAAGGACGCCCGCCTGCGCGCCCTGGAGGCCCGCACGGGCGACGAGCGCTGGTCGTACCCCATCGGTGACGCGGCCTCCTGCGGCGGCGTCCCGGTCCGGCTCGCGCCCGCGCAGGACGGGTACGTGTACGTGTCGGCGGGCTCCCGTGTCCTCGCGATCGACGTGGCCGCCGGCCATGTCCGGTGGCACTTCGAGGCGCCCGCCGCGTTCCTGTGTCCGCCCGCGTTCGCGCCCGGTCCTGCCGTCACCGGCGGTGGCGTGTACCTGGCGGACTACCTGGGGACGGTGTACGCCCTGGACGCGACGGACGGCCGCGACCGCTGGCGCATCGCCACGGAGTCCCGGGCGTCGATCGAGCCCGTGCTCGTCGCCGACGGCCATGTGCACGTCGGCAGCGGCAAGGGGCTCTACACCCTTGACGCGGTGACGGGGACGCCCAAGTGGCGCTTCCAGGCCGGCGGCGAGGTCGTCGGCGCGCCCGTCGTGGCCGACCGGCGGATCCACTTCGGCTCGACGGACCACCTGCTGTACACGCTGAAGGCGGACGACGGCCGCCTGCGCTGGAAGCTGGCCACGGGCGGCGAGATCACCGGGGCGCCGGTGGTGCGGGACGGCGTCGTGTACGCGTGCAGCAAGGACCGGTGCGTGTACGCGCTGGACGCAGAGCGGGGGACCGGCACCGCGCGGTCCTAGCGGGCCCGGGTGCCTCTCAGGTGCGGGACTCGCCTCGTGACGGCCGTCGCACCAGCTTTGGAAGGGGCTCCGGGCGGCGGCCGTCCACTCGTGACGCTACGCCGACCGGATGAACCATGCCAGGCGGGCCCTCGCTCACCTGATACGGAAGTCGCTGCCGCGCCCCGTGAACAGCCCCGCCTGCCGCTCCGGCGGCAAGTTGCCGAGTGCGATGAGGTGCGGGGCCTGGGCCAGGGCCTGCGTACGGGCGGCCTCCTTCGCCGCCCACAGTGCGCGTACCGTGCCCTGGACCGGCTCGGTCGGATGGGACGCGATCACCTCGGCCGCGCGCCTGGCCGCCGCCAGAAGGTCGGCGGAGGACGTCAGTTCCGAGACCAGGCCTGTCTCGTACGCCCTCCGCGCGGAGACCCGCTCGGCCGTCCCCATCAGCGACATCCTGGCGACCTCGCCGAGGGGCATGCGCTGCGCCATGAGGATCGCCTCGTACGCGCTGACCATCCCGTACGTGGTGTGCGGGTCGAAGAACGTGGCGTGCTCGGCGGCGATGACGAACTCCGCCTCGCCCAGGAGGTAGAAGGCACCCCCGCACGCCATGCCGTTGACGGCGGCGATGACCGGTTTCCACAGGTCGTTGGCCTTGGGCCCGATGGAGAGGAGCGGATCGTCCATCGAGTAGGGGGAGCCGGGCTGCGGTACGTCCGTGTCGCGGTCGATGCCCGTGCAGAACGCCTTCTCTCCGGCGCCGGTGAGAACGATCGCCCGCACGGAGTCGTCGAAGCGGAACTCCCGCCAGGTGGACGTGAGTTGTTCGGCGGTCCCGGAGTCGATGGCGTTGTGCCGGGCGGGGCGGTCGAGGGTGACGACCGCGACGCCCGTGTCCTTGTCGATCTCCGTACACAGGGTTCCGGCCGCCGTCATGGCCGCTCCAGGAGCCAGCGCGGCATCGCGACCCCGTCCACGTCGGTGAACGCGACCTGCACCTTCGCGCCGATGCGCAGGCGGTCCGGGTCGACGGAGTTCAGCGGGGCGTCCGGGGTGGCGACGAGGTTGCCGACCAGGCGGATGCGGGGGGCGTCGGCCAGTTCGACGATGATCGCGTTGTACGGGGCCTGTTCCGCGTACGCGGGGAGCAGGGGTGGGTGTGGGCGGACGTAGGACCAGATGCGGCCGCGGCCGTTCATGCGCCGCCATTCGCTGTCGAAGGACTGGCAGTGGGGGCAGCAGGGCCTTGGCGGGAACCTCAGCTCGCCGCAGGCGGTGCAGGCTTGTATCCGGAGTTCGCCCTGGGCCGCGTACTCCCAGAAGGGGGCGCCGTCCGTATCGATGGTGGGGGGCAGTAGGGGCTCGGTCTTCGCGTCTGCCATGTGGATGTCCCTTTGCGGGTGCCGGTCCGATGTGGTTGCTCGCGCGGTTCCTCGCGCCGCTATGGGGCCCGGAGCAGCACCGCCGACGTCGGTACGCCCTCGCCCGCCGTCACCAGGCACGTGGAGGCGTCGGGTACTTGGGCCGTGCTCGTGCCCCGCAGCTGCTTCACGCCCTCGTTGATGAGGTTGAAGCCGTGGACGTACGCCTCGCTCAGGCCGCCGCCGCCCGTGTTGATCGGCAGCCGGCCGCCGCTCTCCAGGGCGCCACCCTCCGTGAACGCGCCGCCCTCGCCGCGTCCGCAGAAGCCGTAGCCCTCCAGGGACAGCGGGATCAGCGGCGTGAACGCGTCGTAGATCTGGGCGACGTCCACGTCCTGGGGCGCGAAGTCCGCCTGCTTCCAGAGGTGGCGGGCCGCCGTCCACGCGGGGCCCGTCAGCGGGTCGTCGTTCCAGTAGTTGACCATTCCGTGGTGCTGCGCGGGCAGACCCTGGGCGACGGAGTGGACGTACACGGGCTTCTGGCGGCAGTCCCGCGCTCGCTCGGCCGACACGATCACGCACGCCAACGCACCATCTGTCTCAAGGCAGTTGTCGAAGAGACAGAGCGGCTCGCTGATCCAGCGCGAGGACATGTACATCTCGCGGGTCAGGGGGCGTTCGTACATCATCGCTGCCGGGTTCTGGTTCGCGCGGTTCCTGCACGCGAGGGCGACGTTGAAAAGGTGGTCACGGGTCGCCCCGTACTCGTGCATGTAGCGGCGCGCCAGCATCCCGATCTCGTCCGCCGGGCGGAGGAGGCCGAAGGGGCGTGTCCACTGGCCGGGGGTGGGGAGTTGGACCGCCGTGTTCTTCCAGGGGCGCGGCCCGCTGCCGCGCTTGCGGGAGCGCCAGGCGATGCCGACGCTCGCCTGGCCGGTGGCGACGGCGGCGGCGAGGTGCGCGATGGTCGCGCAGGAACCGCCGCCCCCGAAGCCGACCTTGCTGAAGAAGGTCACGTCGCCCGCGCCGATCGCCTTGGCGATCTCGACCTCGTCCGTCTCCTCCATCGTGTACGAGGCGAACGCGTCGACCTCGGACGGGTCGATGCCCGCGTCGTCGAGCGCGGCGACGATCGCCCGGCAGGCCAACGTCTTCTCGTCCTCGGGCAGTTGTTTCGCGAACGCGGTCTGCCCGATCCCGACTATCGCTGTAGCGTCCTTGAGTGAAGCCATGGGCCACGGCACCTCCGCGAGTGGCGAGGCTCCAGGGCTTCGCCATACGTCGTCCCGACTGCTGACAGCGCGTCAGGTTACAGCTAATCTGACGGATAGTCAGCTACTGCGGCGGAGGGGCTTGCGATGCGCGGCGACCTGGAGTGGGGCAGCATCCCGGGACTGGTCCGGGCGGCGGCCGAGCGGTACGGGGACCGGGAGGCGGTCGTCGAGGGCCGCACCCGCATCTCGTACGCGGAGCTCGGTCGGCGTGTGGAGCGGGCCGCCGCCGCGTGCATGGCGGGCGGCGTCAACTCCGGTGACAGAGTGGCCATCTGGGCCCCGAACACCCTGGACTGGATCGTCTCCGCGCTCGGTGCGGTGACGGCGGGCGCGGTCCTCGTACCGCTCAACACCCGCTTCAAGGGCGCGGAGGCGTCCTACGTCCTGCAGCGCAGCCGCGCGAAGCTGCTGTTCGTGACGGGCACCTTCCTCGGCACGTCGTACGTGGCGTCGCTGCGGCGCGCGGCGGTGGAAGGAAAGGGCGAAGGGCCCCTGCCCGGCCTCCCGCACCTGGAGCAGGTGGTGGTCCTCTCCGACGACGCCCCGGAGGACTTCCGGACCTGGAAGGACTTCGTGGCCGGCGGTGACGGGGTGAGCGGGCAGGACGTACGGGCGCGCGCGGACGGCGTCGACGGAGCCGAACCCTCGGACATCATCTACACCTCGGGCACGACGGGACGCCCCAAGGGCGCGGTCATCACCCACGCCCAGACCCTGCGCTGCTACGGCGTCTGGAGCGAACTGGCGGGCCTGCGCGAAGGCGACCGCTATCTGATCGTCAACCCCTTCTTCCACACCTTCGGCTACAAGGCGGGGATCATCGCCTGCCTGATGCGCGGCGCGACGATGATCCCGCAGCCGGTCTTCA
Organism: Streptomyces sp. A18; assembly: GCF_059026065.1. Taxonomy (NCBI): domain Bacteria; kingdom Bacillati; phylum Actinomycetota; class Actinomycetes; order Kitasatosporales; family Streptomycetaceae; genus Streptomyces; species Streptomyces sp. A18. The sequence goes on from NZ_JBWLKL010000004.1 coordinate 69,452, forward strand.
ACGTGGACACGGTCCTCGCGAACGTGGCGGCGGAACGGATCTCGGTCCTCCCGGGCCCGCCCACCCTCCACCAGTCCCTCCTCGACCACCCCGCCCGCGACCAGCACGACCTGTCGGCCCTGCGCCTGGTGGTGACGGGCGCGGCGGTGGTCCCCCTGCAACTGGTCGAGCGTCTGCGCGCCGAGCTGCACATCGCCACGGTCCTGACGGCGTACGGCCTCTCGGAGGCCAGCGGCATCGTCACGATGTGCCGCCAGGGAGACGACGCCCGGATCATCGCATCGACCTCGGGCAAGGCCATCCCGGACACGGAGGTGCGGGTGGTGAGCCCCGGCGGCGAGGCGCTCCCGCCGGGCCATCCCGGCGAGGTCCTCGTACGCGGACACAACGTCATGCAGGGCTACTTCGAGGACCCGGCGGAGACGAAGAAGGCGGTCACGCCGGACGGCTGGCTGCGGACGGGTGACGTCGGGGTCCTCGACGAGGCGGGCAACCTCCGCATCACGGACCGCATCAAGGACATGTTCATCGTGGGCGGATTCAACGCCTACCCCGCGGAGATAGAGCAGCTCATCGGTGTACATCCGCAGGTGGCGGACGTGGCGGTGATCGGCGTCCCCGATCCGCGGCTGGGTGAGGTGGGGAAGGCGTACGTGGTGCGGCGTCCGGGGGCGGTCCTCACCTCCGACGACCTGATCGCGTGGTCACGCCGCGAGATGGCGAACTACAAGGTCCCCAGAGAGATCGAGTTCGTGACGGAGCTGCCGAGGAACGCGAGCGGCAAGGTCGTCAAGCGCGAACTGCGGCTGCGGCGCGACTAGTTGCCGGACTTTCGCTCGCCGGCACTGCGCTCGACGCAGAATTCATTGCCTTCCAGATCGCTGAGCGTGACCCAGCCACGCCCATCGGGAAGGCGATGATCCCCCACGACCTTGGCGCCGAGCTCCAGGAGCCGCTCGACCTCTTCGTCGCGGGTGCGGTCCTGCGGCTGCAGGTCGACGTGCAGCCGGTTCTTTATGCCCTTGGCCTCGGGGACGGTCACGAAGAGCAGGGTGATGCCATCGGCCTCGACGAGAGCTTCCGGATCACCGGGAACGTCCTCGTCGGAAACTTTGCCGCCGAGCACTTCGGCCCAGAAGGTGCCCTGACGGTAGGCGTCGGAACAGTCGAACGTGAGGTGGCGCACGAGAGAGGTCATGCGCGGCACTATCGGCCAGCGGGGGAGGGGGTGTCCAACGAGTTTCGGGTCACCGACCGGCCCATGCTGGTCACGAGCACCGAGGCCTTCACCCAGGCCTAGCGGTCGCCCGGCTGAAGGAGATCCTCCGCGCGCACCCGGGCCCCACGGAGGTGCGACTGCGGGTGCGGGGGAGGGAGCGGACGAGGGCGTACCGGCTGGGGTTCAGGGTCGCGGTCGGCCCGGAGTTCTGGTCGGACCTCAAGGCGGCGGTGGTGGTGGCGCGGGGCTGAGCCATTTGCCGACTCGGCAAAGTTCCTCGCGGGCGGGGGAGGCGGCGCCCCAGGATCATGAGTACGAAGTGCGTCGTGCGAAGCACGTCGTACGTATCCGCTGATCCGGGAGGAAATATGCCGCACCACACCCCGCACCACCAACTGGTGGACGTCCCTGGCGGCGGCCGGATCCATCTCGTCGAGCAGGGCACGGGCCCGCTGGTCCTCCTGGTCCACGGCTTCCCCGAGTCCTGGTACTCGTGGCGCCACCAGCTCCCGGTCCTGGCCGAGGCGGGCTTCCGCGCGGTGGCGATCGATGTGCGCGGGTACGGCCGCTCGTCGAAGCCGGGCGAGGTGGACGCGTACCGGATGCTGGCGCACGTCGCCGACAACGTGGGCGTCGTGCACTCGCTCGGCGCGGAGACGGCGACGATCGTGGGCCACGACTGGGGCTCGACGATCGCGGCCGACTCGGCGCTGCTGCGGCCCGACGTCTTCACGGCGGTGGGCCTGCTGAGCGTCCCGTACGCGCCGAGGAACGGCGTCCGCCCGACGGACGCCTTCGCCGGAATCGGCGGCGAGGAGGAGGAGTTCTACGTCAGCTACTTCCAGGAGCTGGGCAGGGCGGAGGCGGAGATCGAGCCGGATGTGCGGGGCTGGCTCGCGGGGTTCTACGCGGGCCTGTCGGCCGACACGATGCCGTCGCCGGAGACCCCGAGCCTGCACTTCGTGGCCAGGGGCGGAAAGATGTCGGACCGTTTCGCGATGGACGGTCCGTTGCCCTCCTGGCTGACGGAGGGGGACCTGGACGTCTACGCGGCGGAATTCGAGCGCACGGGCCTGACCGGCGCGCTCAACCGCTACCGCAACGTCGACCGAGACTGGGAGGACCTGGCGGCGTGGGACGGAGCGCCCATCCCCCAGCCGTCCCTCTTCATCGGCGGCGACCAGGACGCGTCGACGACGTGGCTGGCCGACGCGATCAAGGCGTACCCGCAGACCCTCCCGGGCCTGGTCTCCTCGCACATCCTTGAGGGGTGCGGGCACTGGGTGCAGCAGGAGCGGGCCTTCGAGGTGAACCGGCTTCTTGTGGAGTGGCTGAGGGCGTTCCACTGAGGGGAGCGCGACGACGCTTCACCTTCCCTCCTCCGTGCCCACCTCCGCCCCCACCTCCGTGCCCACCTCCTTCCCCTCCTCCTTCCCCTCCTCCGTCCCCTTTCCTGACCAGGCCCGGTCCGATTCGTACAAGAAGGCGGCGCCCGTCGCCCACTACCGTCGCCGTCATGAGCAGCAACAGCAACAGCAACAGCAACAGCGCAGGCAAGGAATCCCGCCACCTCAGCGTCCGCATCGACCGTCACGCCGATGACGTCTACGCCTACGCGTCGGACCCGGCGAACCTGCCCGCGTGGGCCCATGGGCTCGGCGGCTCCATCCGGAAGATCGGCGGTCGGTGGATCGCGGATTCCTCCCCCCTGGGGCGGGTCGTGGTCGCCTTCGCGCCCGCCAACGAGCTGGGCGTGCTCGACCACGACGTCACGCTGCCCTCAGGGGAGACGGTCTACAACCCGGTTCGCGTGATCGCCGACGGCACGGCGAGCGAGGTGGTGTTCACCCTCCGCCGACGCCCGGAGATGAGCGATGCCGACTTCCGGCGTGACGCCGACGCGGTCGCCGCCGACCTGGCCCGACTCAAGGAGCTGATGGAGGCCGTCTAGGAGACGGTCCAGGAGGAGGGCACTTCCGAGTCTGCCTAGGAGGCGGCTTAGGAGGCGGCCTCGGCCCGGAACTTCTCCACCAGCGCGCCCGGAGCCTTCTCCGGTGAGCCGGCGTCGTACGGCGGCTGGGGGTCGTACTCGATCAGCAGCTGCACGGTCTGCGCATGCTCGTCGCCCGCGATCTTCCCGGCGAGCGTGAGACCCATGTCGATCCCGGCGGAGACGCCCGCGCCGGTGACGTACTTCCCGTCGAAGACGACGCGCTCCCCGGTCGACTCGACCCCGAACTGCTTGATCTGGTCGAGCGCCAGCCAATGCGACGTGGCGCGGCGGCCCTTGAGGAGACCAGCGGCGGCGAGGATGAGCGAGCCGGTGCAGACGGAGGTCGTCCAGGTGGTGGTGGCGTCGACGGTGCGGAGCCAGTCGAGGACGGCCTGGTTGTCGAGTGCGGGGTCCGGGCTTCCGGGTACGACGACGATGTCCGGGCTGCTGACCTCGGCGAGGGACTTCGTGGCGACGAGGGAGAGGGCGCGGGTGTCGTCGAGTACGGGACCGGCCTCCTCGGCGACGAAGACGACTTCGGCGCCGGGCAGTCCGGCGAGGGTCTGGAAGGGGCCTACCGCGTCGAGGACGGTGAAGTTGTCGTAGAGGAGGATCGCTATCTGCATGGGGTCCCTTCCGGGCTGGGTGCGATGTGGTGTGCCGTGTGCCGTGTGCCGTGTGCCGTGTGCCGTGTGTCTGTGCCGTGTGCCGTGTGCCGTGACTCAAGTCTTCAGGCGGCCACAAACGTCTGCAATGACAAGTAGCCCACCTTTACTGCCACTTGGGGGGAGCGTGGTTGTCCACAGGGGCGTGGTTGTCCACAGGCCGATCCGCGCGCGGGCAAGGTGCGGCAGCCTGGGGTGATGGGGGGTTCAAGGGGGCCGCGGGGTGCGAGGGGCGGGGATCGGCTGAGGGAGTTGGCCGTGGAGGGGGTGCTGCTCACGCGCTGGGCCAGGGAAGCGGGTTGGCCGACGGGCACGCTGTCCCGAAATCTGGCCGCAGAGGGGTGGACGCGCATCCCGGGGGGCGGCTGGGCGGAGCCGGGGCGCACGGTCGACCTGGCGATGCGTCTCTGGGCCGGACAGCTGACGATGCCGGAGTTGGTGGTGAGTCACCGGTCTGCGGCGGCGCTCTGGCGCATCGAAGTGCTACGGGAAGAGCTGGAGTTCATCGACCCGCTGAGGTTCCGGCGTAAGACCGGTGGTGCCCGGATTCACTGGCTCCCGCTGACGCCGGCCGAGATCACCGTGGTGGGAGACCTGCGGGTCACGAGCGTCGCGCGGACGTTGGCGGATCTGCTGCGTGACGGCCCTCGTGACGACGCGCTGGTGGCGCTCGACTCGGCGTTGAGCTCGCGCCGTTACGGGGGCCGTCACCGGCGGGGCCCGCTGCTCGGCGGCCTGTCCCCGGTAGCCGCGGCCCTGCAATCCCCGCAGCCGAGGGGGACGGTGAGGGCGCGGCAGTGGCTTGCGCTGGCCGACGCGGGGGCCGGCTCACCGGCGGAGACGGTCGCGCGGCTCCGGATGTATGACGCGGGGCTGCGACCGGAGTCCCAGGCAGAGTTGCTGACCCCGTCCGGCCGCCGCCTGCGCCCGGACTTCTTCTTCCGTGGGGAGGGCGTGGCCGTGGAGATCGAAGGCTACGCGTACCACGGCTCCCGGGACGCCCACCGCCGAGACCTGGCCCGCTACAACGACCTGGCGTCATGCCCCGAGATCCGGCTGGTGCTGCGCTTCGGCGCGGAGGAGGTCTTCCGGGCGCCGGAGAGGTTCGTGGGGAGGGTGAGGGAGGCGGTGACGGGGGGCGGGGTGTGGCGGGGATGAGGTTGGTGGTGGCGCGGGGTGAGTTGCGGAAAAGTTCCACTTGGGGGGACTTGCGGTGCGGGGGGTGCGGACATTTCCTGCAACTCGTACTCTTCGCTGACGCTGACGCTGACGCTGACGCTGACGCTGACGCCGCTGATCCGGTGGGCCCCACGCTCGCTCGACGTGGCCTCGTGTCGCCTACCGGGACCGGGAGTTCAGGGTTCCGCTCTTTACGCCGCGTATGAGGTGGGCCAGGCGTTCGGGCGTGAGGGAGAGTTCGGTGGACGGGGCGTCGCTCTCGCGGAGGCTGACGGTGCCGGGGTGCTGGGCGCGGAGTTCTACGCAGTTGGCCCCATCGCCGCCGCCGGAGAATGAGGACTTCTGCCAAGTGGTCGACGTTGCCATGTCTGGATTCCTCACACTTCCTTGGCCAGTCGGTGGATGAGCTCCCTCGACCTCGTCGAGTGCTGAGCACTGCACCTTGTGAAGCTTCGTGGGCGCGATCCCCAGTAGCCGGGCTGTCTCGCCAACGGAGAGCCCCGCCCTTTCGGGGGCGGTGGGGGCAGTGGGGGCGGTGGGGGCAGTGGGGGTAAGTACGTGTGGTGCGAGTTGGCTTTTGCGTAGGTGGGGTGCGGGCAGCGCGATGGGGCCGAGCGTTGTCGCTTCGGCCCCATCGGGGTGGTGGCTTGCCTTGGGTCTGGGGACATGCGTCGACCGCGGTGGCTCCCCCTCCGCGCCACCGCGGTCGAACGATCCCCGTGCGAGAAGGTCTAGTTGGCGGGCTCGCTGCCCGCGTGGTTGTCCTGCGTGGTGATCTTCGCGGGCTCGCTGCCCGCGTGGTTGTCCTGCGTGGTGATGTCCGCGGGCTCGCTGCCCGCGTGGTTGTCCTGCGTGGTGGGGTCGTCGGTCTTCTTCGTCTTCTTGGCGTCGCTCATGGAATGAACTCCCCTGTTGGTAGACCCGAGTCTGGGAACAAGGCCCGCCCGGCAGCTCCCCCGAGGGCCGCCGGACGGGCGTTGTAGAGCCGAACACGATATCGGTTCGGCTCTCCGCCAAGCCGTCTGCCCCCCGAGGCGACGGATCGACATGTATGAGAGTGCCGGGTGGCGATAAACGATTGATGAACGGCGGCGACAGTCTTCTAGGCCGCCGCAACGGGGGTGAGTAGCCGCCGTACCTCGTCTGCTTCCGCAGCGCCTGACTGCTGGTAGATCGCGAGCGCTTCCGTCCAGCATGCCTTCGCCCTGTCCGCCTGCCCCAGCTCCGCCAAGGACCGCCCCAGGGTCGTCAGAACGTTGCCACGCATCCAGTCGCCACCGATGCAGCGAAGGGCCAGAGCCTGCTCCGCGTGCTGTGCTGCCTGCGCGGGGCGCCGAGCTGCAAGGTGCGCTTCAGCGATCCTGAAGTGAGTGGTTCCTTCCCAGAGGCGCTGGCGGTTCTCGGTGAAGATGGTGAGTGCCTCGGACAGCTCGTCGAGAGCCTCGGAGTGGCGGTCTGCCCGGGTCAGTGCGATGCCCAGAGCGAAGCGTCCGTTGGCTAGACGCAGCGTCAGCCCCATGTTGTCGTAGATGGCGATGCCTTGCTGCGCGAGCTCTACAGCGCTGGTCGTGCGCCCCATGGCGACATGGATCCGGGAAAGGTTGCAGAGGGCGCTTGCCTCGCCTACCTGGTTGCCGATGGCGCGGAAATGGTCGATCGCCTGCCGCAAATAGCGCTCTCCGTCCGCATGGCGGCTCTCGTAGAAGGCGATGATCCCGCGATCGTTCGAGGCCCAGCAGATGGGAACGGTGTCTCCTGCCTTCTCGGCGAGCATCGTGGCGATCCGCGCTTCGTCGTCCGCCGCGTTGAAGCGCCCCGAGACCAGCAGCACATTGGTCAGGGTCGTACGGGCGCGTCCCTCTGCCCGCGCGTCTCCGGCGGCGTTGGCTGCATCGCGGACAGCGACCGCCGTCGTCTCGTACTGATGCGAGTTGGCGCCCGACTCGGCGAGGTCCTTGGCAGCCCACAGGAGGTCGACGGCTCGCCTGAGCATGCTTCCTTCGCCTGCGGACTGCCGTACGCAGGCGAGCAGGCTGTTGGCTTCGGCGTACAGCCAATCGAGGGCGGTCACGCCCTCGGAGAACTGCAGACCCGCGTAGTCCGTCCGTTCCAAGTGGTCCACGAGCCGGTCTCCCGGCCGCTCCAGCGCATAAACCCCCGCCGCCGTAGCCAAGTAAAAGTCCAACAACCGCGACATGGCCGCCCCCCGCTCACTCGGCGGCAACTCATCCCGCTCCGCGCACGCACGCGCGTAGAGCCGGACCAGGTCGTGGTACCGGTACCGGCCCGGCGCCGCCGACTCCACCAGGGACGTGTCGACCAGGGACTCCAGCAGGTCCTCCGTCGCCTCCACCGGCAGGTCGAGCACCGCGGCCGCCGCGGCGAGTGAGAGGTCCGGGCCGTCGGCAAGGCCCAGCAGGCGGAAGGCCCGCGCCTGTGCCGGCTCCAGTTGGCCGTAGCCCAGCTCGAACGTCGCCTTCACCGCGAGGTCGCCCGCCTGGAGTTCGTCCAGGCGCCGCCGCTCGTCGGCCAGCTTCGCGGCTAGGGTCGAGACCGTCCACGTACGGCGGGCCGCGAGGCGCGAGGCCGCGATGCGGATCGCCAGCGGCAGGAAGCCGCACGCCGCCACCACGTCCAGCGCGGCCTTCCGTTCCGAGGTGACCCTTTCCTCGCCCACTATCCGCGTGAAGAGGAGCAGCGCCTCCTCGGGGGACATCACGTCCAGGTCCACCAGGTGGGCCCCGGCCAGGTCCACCATCCGGATGCGGCTCGTCACCAGCGCCGCGCAGCCCTCCATGCCCGGCAGGAGGGGACGGACCTGGGCCGCGTCCCGGGCGTTGTCCAGGACCACCAGGACCCTGCGGCCGTCCAGGACCGACCTGTACAGCGCCGCCCTCTCCTCCAGGGAGTCGGGGATCGCCGAGTCGGCCGTACCCAGGGCCCGCAGGAAGGCGCCCAGTACCGTCTCCGGTTCCGCCGCCCTCGCGCCCGCCCCCTGTAGGTCCACGTACAACTGACCGTCAGGGAAGTAGGTACGGGCGACGTGCGCCACGTGGACCGCCAGCGTCGTCTTGCCCACGCCCCCGATGCCCGCGAGCGCCGAGACCGCCATCACCCGGCCCTCCGCCGCCGACAGGATCTCGCTCAGCTCGGTGACGAAGGAGGCGCGACCCGTGAAGTCCGGGACCGTCGCCGGGAGTTGCGCCGGGCGTACCGCCGCCGCCGCAGGCTCCGGGGCCGCCGCCGACGGTTCCGCCAGGGCCGGGTCCGCCTGCAGAATGCGCTGCTGGAGTTCCTTCAGGCCGGGGCGTGGCTCCACGCCCAGTTCGTCGTCCAGCAGGCGGCGCGTGTCCGCGTATACCGCAAGGGCCTCGGCCTGGCGCCCGCTGCGGTACAGCGCCAGCATCAGGAGTTCGCGCAGGCGTTCCCGCAGCGGGTGCGCCGCCGTCAGCGCCGTCAGTTCCGAGACCGCCTCCGCGTGGCAGCCGACCTCCAGGTCCATGTCCAGGCGGGACTCGAGGAGCTGGAGGCGCCACTCCTCCAGGCGCGTGCGCTCCGTCTCCGCGTACGGGCCCGGCACGTTCGCCAGCGGTTCGCCGTCCCACAGGCTCAGCGCCTTGTTGACCAGGGAGCGGGCCTGGCAGAGGTCGGACACCCCGCGCGCCTTCTCCGCCTCCGCCCACAGGTCCTCCGCGAGCGCCAGGTCGAGCGCGCCGTCGGCCACCGCGATCGCGTAGCCGCCCGACTCGCTGACCAGGACCCCGGCCGGGAGCACCTTGCGCAGGCGCGACGCGTACGTACGGACCGCGGCCAGCGCCTGCGAGGGCGGTTCCTCGCCCCAGAGGGCGTCGATCAGTTCGTGCGCCGTGGCCGTGCGGCCGTCGCGCAGCAGGAGCGCCGCGAGCAGGGCGCGCTGCTGCGGAGAGCCCATGGAGAGCTGCTCGGCGCCGTGCCACGCGCGTACGGGGCCGAGCACGCTGAAGTGCGGTCTCAGTTCCTCGGGGGCGTTCCCCGGGGCCGGACGCCGCTGGTCCGGTACTCGCGGTACACCGTCCATCGCTCCCCCTGCTGCCCTGCCGTGCCCGGCCGTCGCCGTGCCTGGTCGCGCGCCGCGGGTCTGCCCTACCCGCGATTGCTGTGCTTCACCTGCGTCGGTTCTTTACCAGGTTCTTGCTCCCCGCCAGTTTGCCTTGTTCATGGCGGATACGTCAGCCGTGCGAGACGGCTCTCACAGGGTCCACGCACTCGTCTGCCAGTAATGATCAACGTGCGAACGGGCGGTGGACGACCGATGGACGGCCGACAAGTCGCCGCCGAGCAGCTGACGGGTCGTCAGATCGGCGCTACCGTGGAGCACATGGAGACCACTGAGACCTTGCCGACGAACATGCCGACGAACCTGCCGACGTTCCCGAGGATCATCTCGGTGGACGACCACACCGTCGAGCCCGCCACTGTCTGGCAGGACCGGCTCCCGTCGAAGTACCGCGACAGCGGGCCGCGCATCGTCCGGGCGCCCCTGAGGGAAATGTCCTTCCTGGGGGGAAAGTTCGCCCCCGTGATGGGCGAGCAGGGGGAGGACGGGCCCATAGGCGACTGGTGGATCTACGAGGATCTGCACCGGCCGCTCACCCGCCTCGACACCTCCGTCGGGTACGACCGGGACGAGATCAAGCTCGAGGTCATCACGTACGAGCAGATGCGCCCGGGGTCGTTCAGCGTGCCCGACCGCCTCGCCGACATGGACGTCAACCACGTCCAGTCCGCCCTCTGCTTCCCCACCTTCCCCCGCTTCTGCGGGCAGACGTTCACCGAGGCGAAGGACCGTGAGCTGGGGCTTCTCGGGGTGCGTGCCTACAACGACTGGATGGTCGATGAGTGGTGCGGGCCCGAGGCGCAGGGTCGCCTCATCCCGCTCACCCTCATCCCCCTCTGGGACGCCGAGCTCGCCGCCGCCGAGGTCCGCCGCAACGCCGCCCGCGGCGTGCGCGCCGTGGCCTTCTCCGAGATACCGCCCCACCTGGGCCTCCCCTCCATCCACACGGACGAGTGGGACCCCTTCCTGCGGGCCTGCGACGAGACCGGCACCGTCATCGCCATGCACATCGGGTCGAGCAGCAAGATGCCCAGCACGTCCGCGGACGCGCCGCCCGCCGTCGGGTCCACCATCACCTTCGCCAACTGCTGCTTCTCGATGGTCGACTGGCTGATGAGCGGCAAGTTCGAGCGCTTCCCGAATCTCAAGATCATGTATGCGGAAGGGCAGATCGGGTGGATCCCCTACATCCTTGAGCGCGCGGACGTGGTCTGGGAGGAGAACCGCGGGTGGGGCGGGGTCGCCGACAAGGTGCACCGGCCGCCGTCCGAGCTCTTCACCGAGCATGTCTACGGGTGCTTCTTCGATGACGCCTTCGGGCTGAAGAACCTCGACGCGATCGGGGTCGGGAACGTCCTCTACGAGACCGACTATCCGCACTCCGACTCGACCTGGCCGAAGTCCAGGGAGGTGGGGGAGTCCCAGATGGGGCACCTGGCGCCGGATGTCGTCGAGCGGATCGTGCGGGGCAACGCGATCGAGTTGCTCGGGCTGACGGATGAGGGGCTGTGGGGCGGTCCGGGGGCCTGAGGGCCCGGCCGGTGGTGGGCCGAGGGCTCGCCCTGAGGACTGAGGGTTCGCCCTGAGGGCTGAGGGTTCGCCCTGAGGACTGAGGGTTCGCCCTGAGGGCTGAAGGTTCGCCCTGAGGGCTGAGGGGGCCGCGCGTGGGATAGGCGTGGGATGCGCGTGGGATACCCGCCTCCGACCCCTTGCCTGATGGATCGTCAGCTACGACGATGAGTGCCGTCGCCGTATATGACACACCGTCAGATCAAGGTGAGGGGTCGGGTTCCCATGGCTGCCAACGCGCTGGCGCACATCTTCCCGCAAGGGCGACTGGTCTACGGGATGCAGCTCCCGATCCAGTCGCAGAGCGTCATCTACGCGGAGGCGTGGGAGGCGGACGCCACCACCGACGACCTCGCCGAGATAGCCCGCACCGCCGACCGCGGCGGCTTCGCGTACATCGCCGGTTGTGATCACGTGGCCATTCCGCGGCGGCTCGCCGACACGATGAGCACCGTCTGGTACGACCCGGTGGCCACCCTCTCCTTCCTCGCGGGGATCACCGAGAACGTACGGCTGATGAGCCATGTCGCCGTCGTCGGCCTGCGGCATCCGCTCGTCGGCGCCAAGCAGTACGCCACCCTGGACCGGCTCAGCGGCGGGCGGCTGATCCTCGGCGTCGGGGCCGGGCACGTGCAGGAGGAATTCGACGCCGTCGGCGCCGACTTCGCGCGGCGCGGGCCCGTGCTCGACGAGACGATCGATGCGCTGAAGGCCTCCCTCGGGCCCGACGAGTATCCCGAACACCACGGTGAGCACTACGACTTCAGCGATCTCGGGCAGCAGCCGCGCCCCGCGCAGGAGCGCGTGCCCATCTGGGTGGGCGGCTCCTCGCCCGCCGCCGTCCGCAGGGCCGCCGTGCGGGGTGACGGATGGCTGCCGCAGGGTGACCCGCGCGACAAGCTGCCCGCGCAGATCGCCAGGCTGGGGCGGCTCCGCGAGGAGGCGGGGGTGGTCGAGCCGATCGTCGTGGGGGCGATCACCGAGCCCTTGTACGTGGGGGAGCCCGGCTGGTCCGTGGGCCGGCGCACCCTCAGCGGGAAGCCGGATGTCCTCGCCGAGTCCCTGCGGGCGTACGGGGCGATGGGCGTGCAGCAGATCCAGGTGCGGTTCCGCAGCCGCAGCCGCACCGAACTCACCGACCAGATGGCGGCGTTCGCCGCAGAGGTCGCGCCGTATCTCAACTGAGACCCCGCACCTCAACTGAGACCCCGCACCTCACATGAGACCCCGCACCGGCCTCACCGACCTCACTCAAGGAGACAGGTATGGGCAAGCTGGACGGCCGCGTCGTCATCGTCACCGGCGGGGCGCGCGGGCAGGGCGAGCAGGAGGCGCGGCTCTTCGCCGCCGAGGGGGCGCGCGTCGTCATCGGCGACGTGCTCGACGACCAGGGCGAGGCCCTCGCCAAGGAACTCGGCGGCGACGTGGCCAAGTTCGTGCACCTCGACGTCAGCCAGGAGACCGACTGGCAGTCCGCCGTGAGTGCCGCCAAGGACGCCTTCGGGAAGGTCGACGGCCTGGTCAACAACGCCGGGATCCTGCGCTTCAACGAACTCGTCAGCACCCCGCTCGAAGAGTTCAAGGAGATCATCCAGGTCAACCAGATCGGTTGCTTCCTCGGCATCCGCGCCGCCGCGCCCGAGATCGAGGCCGCCGGCGGCGGGACCATCGTGAACACCGCCTCGTACACCGCGATGACGGGCATGGCGTACGTCGGCGCGTACGCCGCGACCAAGCACGCCATCCTCGGGCTCACGCGCGTCGCCGCGATGGAGCTCGCCGCCAAGAACATCCGCGTCAACGCCGTCTGCCCAGGTGCCGTCGACACTCCGATGACCAACCCCGCGCAGCTCGACCCGACCGCCGACCCGACCGAGGCGCGGGAGGCCGTCGCCGAGCTCTACAAGAAGCTCGTGCCGCTCGGGCGGATCGGGAAGCCCGAGGAGGTGGCCGCCCTCGCGCTCTTCCTGACCGGGGACGACTCGGCGTACATCACCGGGCAGCCGTTCGTCATCGACGGGGGGTGGCTGGCGGGGGTCAGCATCGTCTGACGGAACGTCAGTAGGGCTGGCCCCAGGTATTGACGGTCCCTGCCGCCGGTGGAACAGTCGACGCATCGCAATCTGACGGTTCGTCAGAAACTCGTTCGTCAGAACCTCACGAGGATGGTGAACCTCCTTGGAATTCGGTCTCTTTGTACAGGGATACGTGCCCGCCAAGCGGGCCAAGGTCGACCCCGAAGCCGAGCACAAGGCGCTCATCGAGGAGACCGAGTACGTCATCCAGGCGGACAAGTCCGGCTTCAAGTACGCCTGGGCCTCCGAGCACCACTTCCTGGAGGAGTACTCGCACCTCTCCGCCAATGACGTCTTCCTCGGCTATCTCGCCCACGCGACCGACCGCATCCACCTGGGCTCCGGGATCTTCAACCCGCTCGCCCCGGTGAACCACCCGGTCAAGGTCGCCGAGAAGGTCGCCATGCTCGACCATCTCTCCGAAGGACGCTTCGAGTTCGGGTCAGGCCGTGGCGCGGGGTCGCACGAGATACTGGGCTTCATGCCGGGCGTCACCGACATGAACCACACCAAGGAACTCTGGGAAGAGACCATCGCCGAGTTCCCCAAGATGTGGCTCCAGGACGAGTACGTCGGCTTCCAGGGCAAACACTGGTCGCTGCCGCCCCGCAAGATCCTGCCCAAGCCGTACGGGAAGTCGCACCCGGCGATGTGGTACGCCGCCGGGTCCCCCCCTTCGTACGCGATGGCGGGCAAGAAGGGGCTCGGGGTACTGGGCTTCAGCGTGCAGAAGGTCTCCGACATGGAGTGGGTCCTCGAGTCGTACAAGACGGCCGTGAAGGAGGCCGAGCCGGTCGGTGACTTCGTCAACGACAACGTCATGGTGACCTCGACCGCGATCTGCGCCGAGACGCACAAGAAGGCGGTGGAGATCGCCGTCAGCGGCGGGCTCAACTACCTGCAGTCGCTGCTCTTCCGCTACCACGACACCTTCCCGCGGCCCGAGGGCATCCCCGAGTGGCCCGAGCTGCTGCCCGAGTACAGCGAGGAGATCATCGAGCTGCTCATCGCCGAGGAGCTGATGATCTGCGGCGACCCGGACGAGGTGCTCACGCAGTGCAAGCGGTGGGAGCAGGCGGGGGCGGATCAGCTCAGCTTCGGTCTTCCGATCGGGATCTCGCCCGAGGACACGAAGAACACGATCAAGTTGATCGGTGAGCATGTGATTCCGAAGATCGACACGGATCCTGTGCACCGGACCTCCCGTTTCCGGCAGGCGGCCTCCTCCTGAGGTTCCTCTAGCTGCCCCGGCTTCCCCTTCCCGGACGGGAGCCGGGGCTCCCTGTTCGCCCTTCGGGCGTGTCCTCAAGCGCCGGACGGGCTCTTTCCCGCCCGACCACCCGTGCTGGACGGGCCGAATCCGCACCGTAAATTCCACCGCCAAGGGGGACGACCTCGCCATGCTCGACCACCTCATCAAGGGCGCGACCGTAGTCGACGGAACCGGCGCCCCCGCATTCACGGCCGACGTAGGCATCCGGGACGGGCGCATAGCCGTCGTCGCCGAACCCGGTACCGTCACCGAGCCCGCCACGACCAGCGAAGACGCCCAAGGCCGCGTCCTGGCGCCCGGATTCGTGGACCCGCACACGCACTACGACGCCCAGCTCTTCTGGGACCCCTACGCGACCCCCTCCCTGAACCACGGCGTCACCACCGTCGCGGGCGGCAACTGCGGTTTCACGCTCGCGCCGTTGAACCCCGCGCGGCCCGACGACGCCGACTACACGCGGCGGATGATGTCCAAGGTCGAGGGCATGTCCCTGGTGGCGCTCGAAGAAGGCGCGCCCTGGTCGTGGAGCTCCTTCGGCGAGTATCTCGACGCCCTGGACGGGCGCGTCGCCGTCAACGCCGGCTTCATGGTGGGGCATTGCGCACTGCGGCGGTATGTCATGGGCGCGGACGCGGTGGGTGGCCAGCCCTCGCCCGAGCAGCTCGAAGAGATGCTGCGGCTCTTCCACGACGCCATGGACGCCGGCGCCTGGGGGCTCTCCACCACGCAGTCCTCCACGCACTCGGACGGTGACGGACAGCCGGTGGCCTCGCGGCACGCGAAGCCCGAGGAGCTGCTCGCGCTCAGCCGGGCCGTCGCCGAGCACGAGGGCACGCAGCTGGAGGCCATCGTCGCGGGCTGTCTGGATCAGTTCAGCGACGACGAGATCGATCTGTTCGTGGAGATGAGCGCCGCCGCGGGACGCCCGCTCAACTGGAACGTCCTCACCATCGACGCCGCCGTGCCCGAGCGCGTCCCGCGCCAGCTGATCGCCAGCGAGCGCGCCCGTAAGTCCGGTGGCCGGATCGTGGCGCTGACGATGCCGATCCTCACCCCGATGAACATGTCGCTCGGCACCTTCTGCGCGCTGAACCTGATCCCCGGGTGGGGAGACGTGCTCGGCCTCCCCGTTCCCGAGCGCATCGCCAAGCTCCGCGACCCGGACGTCCGGGGCGAGATGCTGCGGCGGGCCGACAGCAAGGAGGCCGGGGTCTTCCGGCGGCTCACGCACTTCGACCGGTACGTCATCGGGGACACGTACTCCAAGGAGAACGAAGGCCTCACCGGCCGCGTCGTCGGCGACATCGCCACCGAGCGCGGACAGGAGGCCTTCCAGTGCCTCGTCGAGATCTGCGCCAACGACGACCTGCGTACGGTCCTGTGGCCCATGCCCTCCGACAACGACCCCGACTCGTGGGCCCTGCGCCAGGAGACCTGGCAGCACGAGGACGTCATGCTGGGCGGCTCCGACGCGGGCGCGCACCTGGACCGCATGTGCGGAGCCCCGTACACGACCCGTTTCATCGGGGACTGCCTGCGGGGCCGCAAGCTCGTCGGCCTCGAACAGGCGGTCAAGATGCTCACCGACGACCCCGCCCAGCTCTTCGGGCTGCGGGACCGGGGCCGCATCGAGGAGGGCTACCACGCCGACCTCGTCCTCTTCGACCCCGAGCGCATCGACGCGGGCAAGGCCATGCTCGTGCACGACCTGCCCGGCGACAGCCCGCGCCTCGACTCGAAGGCGATCGGCGTGAATGCCGTATGGGTCAATGGAGTTGAAGCGATCCGCGAGGACCAGGTGACGGGTGCGACGCCCGGCACCATCCTGCGCTCGGGCCGGGACACCAGGACGGTGAGCACCAAGTGAGCGACCAACTCCCGGACGGTCAGCGGCTGTTCATCGGCGGCGAGTGGGTCGAACCCGACGGCGGCCATTACGAGGTGATCAACCCGGCGACCGAGGGTGTCGTCGGCCTGGCCCCCGAGGCGAGCCGCGAGCAGGTGTACGCGGCGGCGGGTGCGGCCCGCGAGGCCTTCGCCGCCTGGTCGCGTACGACGCCGGAGGAGCGGGCCACGGTCCTGGACCGCGCCGCGGCGATCATGCAGCGGGACTTCGCCTCGTACGCGGAACTCGCCCAGGCCGAGAGCGGCGCGACGACCGGCACGGCGCGCGGAATGCAGGTCGCGGTGTCGGTGGCGCGCTTCAAGCGGTACGCGAAGGGGGCCCTGGAACCGGTCGAGGCGGCGCTTCCCCCGCAGATCAACGAGGCGGGCCCGATGGGGAAGGCGGGCGTCGTGGGGGCGCTCACCGTCCGGCAGCCGGTGGGCGTCGTCACCTGCATCACCTCGTACAACAACCCATGGGCCAACCCGGCGGGCAAGGTGGCACCCGCCCTGGCCATGGGCAACACGGTCGTGGTGAAGCCCGCCCCGCAGGACCCGCTCTCGGTCTACCGGATGGCGGCGGCCCTTGAGGCGGCGGGAGCCCCGCCGGGAGTGGTGAACGTGGTGTCGGGCGCGCGCCCGGAGGTCGGCGAGGCGGCCGTCGACTCCCGGGACGTCGACATGGTGAGCTTCACCGGTTCGACCTCGGTGGGGCAGCGGATCGCCGAGGTGTGCGGCCGCGACATGAAGCGCCAGCTGATGGAGCTGGGCGGCAAGGGCGCCGCGCTCGTCTTCGAGGACGCGGACCTGGACTCGGCGGTGGCGGGGATCGGCACGACGTACGCCTTCTACAGCGGCCAGATCTGCACGGCTCCGACGAGGGTGATCGCGCACCGGGCGATCTACGCCGACCTGATCGAGAAGCTGACGCAGCACATCGGCTTCATGAAGGTCGGGGACCCGCGGGAGAAGGGGACGGTCGTCGGCCCGGTGATCTCGGCGGCGCACCGGGACCGCATCGAGTCGTACGTGGAGTTGGGGCGGAAGGAAGGCGCACGGGTCGTCGCGGGCGGCGAGCGCCCGGCCTCGTTCGAGAAGGGCTTCTACGTCGCCCCGACGCTGCTCGCGGACTGCACGAACGACATGCGGGTGGTCCGGGAGGAGATCTTCGGCCCGGTCGTGGTGGTGGTCCCCTTCGACGACGAGGAGGAGGGCATAGCGCTCGCCAACGACAGCGACTACGGCCTTCTCGACTACGTCTGGTCGGGTGACGTGGCCCGCGCGTTCCGGGTGGCGCGGAGGCTGCGGGCGGGCGGGGTCGGCGTGAATACGATCGGCAGGAACATGGAGGCGCCGTTCGGAGGGTTCAAGAGGAGCGGGGTGGGCCGGGACGTGGGGTCGTACGCGCTGCACGCGTACAGCGAGCTGCAGTCGATCGTGTGGCCGGGATGACCGCTCAAACGTCCGGTATGTGGAATGTGAGAGAGGGCTCGGGAAAATTTTGAAACAGGGCAAAACGGACAGTGCTGCGGTTCCCGCATACCGGACGGTCTGAGTTTTGCCTGGCAATGAATAAGCGAGGTCGTTAAGGGATCAAGTAATCGATGGTGACTGCCCCGATTTCTCCATCGATTGCAAGCTCTGAGATCCGGATCTGAACCCTCCGGATGTGGAAACCGCAGCCCTTAACGTCCTGTTCATGACCCAGTTGGACGTACGGCCCCAGGCCGGAGACACGGTAAGCGGCGCCCCCGACGGGGGCGTACGCGCCAAAGGCCTCGGCGGGAACTCCGTCGGCCTCATGGGCAGCGCCGTCATCGGTATTTCCACCGTCGCCCCCGTCTACTGCCTGACGTCGACCCTCGGCTCCACGGCCGGCGAGGTCGGCCTGGCCATGCCCGCGGTCTTCCTCGCGGGCTTCCTGCCGATGCTCCTGGTGGCCTTCGCCTACCGGGAGCTCAACAAGGCCATGCCGGACTGCGGCACCTCCTTCACCTGGACGGTCAAGGCCTTCGGCCCGCGGATCGGCTGGATGTGCGGCTGGGGCCTGGTCATCGCCACGATCATCGTCCTGTCGAACCTGGCGGGCGTGGCGACCTCGTACTTCTGGCTCCTGGCGGGCGAGATCACGAGCAACGACTCGGTGGCCGCCCTGGACGACAACAAGGCCGTCCACATCCTCACGTGCCTGGCCCTGATCGCCGCGGCGACGGCGATCAGCTATCGGGGGATGACGGCGACGAAGGGTGTGCAGTACCTCCTGGTCGGCCTGCAGCTCGTGGTCCTCGCGCTCTTCGTGGTGATGGCCCTGGGCAAGGCCCGCAGCGGCGACATCGCCGGGTCCATGGACTTCTCCTGGTCCTGGCTGAACCCGTTCTCCGTCCAGTCCTTCGGTGCCTTCACGGCCGGGCTCTCCCTGTCGATCTTCATGTTCTGGGGATGGGACGCGTGTCTGACCGCCAATGAGGAGACCACCGGCAGCGAGAAGACCCCGGGCCGCGCGGCGCTCATCTCGATGGTCGTCCTGATCGGCTCCTACCTCGCGACCGGCATCGCGGCCCAGATGGCCGTCGGCTCCGGAGACAAGGGCCTGGGCCTCGCCAACCCGGACACCTCCGACAACGTCTTCGCCGCCCTCGCAGGCCCCATCATGGGCAGCGGCCTGGGCATCCTGCTCTTCGTCGCCGTCCTCGCATCGGCTGCCGCGAGCCTGCAGACCACGTTCATCCCGGTGGCCCGCACGGTCCTCGCCATGTCGACGTACGAGGCGCTGCCGCCGTCCTACGCGCGCGTGCACCCCAAGTTCAAGACCCCGGGCCGTGCGACGGTCGTCGCGGGCGTCGCGACCGGCGTCTTCTACACGGTCATGACGCTGGTCTCCGAGCACGTCCTGGTCGACACGATCTACGCGCTCGGCCTCATGATCTGCTTCTACTACGCGCTCACGGCCTTCGCCTGCGCCTGGTACTTCCGCCGCGAGCTGTTCACGTCGGCGCGCGACTTCGCCTTCAAGGGCTTCTTCCCGGTGTTCGGCGGCATCCTGCTGACCGCGGTCTTCTTCAAGACGCTGGTGGACATGTGGAACCCCGCCTACGGCAGCGGCTCCTCCGTCTTCGGCGTCGGCTCGGTCTTCGTGATCGGCGTGGGCCTGCTGCTGCTCGGCGTGGTGATCATGCTGGTGATGGGCCGCAAGAGCCCGGCGTTCTTCCGGGGCGAGATCCTGAAGCGGGACACGCCCGCCCTGGTGGTCGCGGACTGACCCCGCCGCACTGTTCGGATGGCTGCCCCTGGCCGGAGTCAGGGGCAGTCATCCATCGTGCTAGTTCCGGCCCAGGAACACCGGGTTCGTGAAGGCCGTCAGGGGGCCCGGGAGGCCCGGCGTCACCGGGGCGTGCCGGACCTCGGCCCGTACGTAGGCGGCGTACGACGGGGTGGTCCGCCACTCCGCCTTGCCCGTTCCGGATGCGGGGAGCGCGGGGCTCGTGAAGAGGACGCCCTGGTCCGTCACGAAGCGGATCGTGCAGCCGGGGGCGCCCGTGACGTCCAGGCGGACCGTCACCGGGGCGTCCTGCTCGACGTGGAGCCGCTCGCCGATGCCTGCCTGCTTGCCCCTGCCGCCGGTGGCCGTGAACGTGAGCGCGACCTTCTTGGACTCGGCCACGTAGCTGTGGCCCGCGCGGATGCCCGCCTGGATGGCGTCGCGGGTCAGGTCGTCCGCGAGGACCACCGTCTGCGGGGTGCCGACGGGGTCGGGGTCGCGGTGGGCGTCGCTGTTGCCCATGGCCGGGATCCAGGGCTTATGGCCGCGCACGGACGCGACGAGCGTGCTGTCCCAGTCGGCCAGGGACACCTCGTCGTCCGGGGTGTACGCGCCGTTCCACACCTCCACCGCGTCCGCCTCCCCGAAGCCGAACTTCCAGTTGCAGCCGATGCAGGTGGCGTGCGGGTGGGCGGGGACGACGAGGCCTCCCGCGTCGCGGACCTCGCGGGCGTACTTGCCGAAGCGGTTGTCGCGGGCGCGGTAGCGCCAGTCGATGAACGTGCCGGGATCCGTGCCGAGCGCGACCACGTGACCGTTGCGCGTGGTGACTTCCTCGCCCAGCATGACGAGGAGGTCGTCGTCCGCCTGGTCGGCCCAATGGGCGTGCGCGGAGTGGGTGTTGTGCTCGGATGTGTTGATGAAGTCGAGGCCCGCCGCGCGCGCGAGGGCCGCGATCTCGGCCGGGGTGCGCCTGCCGTCCGAATGCCAGGAGTGCAGGTGACAGTCGCCGCGGTACCAGGCGCGGCCCCTCCCCTTCGCGCGCTCCGGCGGGTAGGAGGGCCTGGGCGTCTTGCCGGGCGCCCCGTACTTGAGCGTGATCGTGACCTCGTAGGGGAGGCCCTGCGGCGCGACCGTGTACGGGCCGAGCGCGATGTTCCAGGTGCCCGCCCTGACCGGGCCCGGGATGTAGCCGGGGGTCGCCTCGTCGGCGCGGATGAAGAACTCCGTGCGTGCGCCGCCCGACCAGCCACGGAAGCCCTTGCCGCCGAGGGCGGTGCCGCGCTGGTCGAAGATGCCGATGTCGAGCGCGTTGCCCTGGGTGCCCGCCGGGACCGTGACCTTCTCGTAGGTGTACGCGACGTGGATCTCCCGTACGCCGTCGGGGACTTCGACCGGCAGATACACGAAGTCGGGTGACCCGGTGGGCAGCGTCCCGCGCACCACCTTGGTCTCGTCGCCACTTCCGGGTTCACGCCCTGCGGCGCTCGCGAAGCTCACGCTGTTCAACGTAAGCGCGGCGGCGGCTCCCGTCACGAGCAGACCGCGCCGGTTCAGGGGTGTGTTGGCGGGTCTGGCCGGGCGGTGTTCGTCCTCGCACATGTGTCGGCTCCCCAGGGTGTCGGATGGGACTGAAGGGCAACCCTGGTATTCAGCCGTGAACTTCCCGGCAAGGGAAGGCAATTGACAGACTTACGGGTGGTGTCGGGCGCGGTCCGCCGGCCGCCCGCGACGCTCACTCGCCGCCTCGCGCTCACTCGCCGCGGCGGGCCTTGTTCACGCGGTGGCGGGCGATCAGGATGATGACGATGATCGCGACGACGGCGACGATGATCCCGGCGATGAGGCCGATGGACCCGCCCTTGGACTTCTTCTTATTCTTCTTGGGCTTGGGCTTGGGTTTCTGCTCGGGCTCGGACCTGGTCTGCGGTGTGCCCGCTGCCCTGGTGTCCGCCTGAGCGGCCGACGCCGCTGAAGCAGAAGCTGCTGAAGCAGAAGCCGCCGAAGAGACCGTCGCCGCTCTCGGGGCAGCCGCGTACGCCCCAGCGGATGCCGTTCCCCCCAGCAGAGCCCCGAGCAGCAGCAGTACGGTCGCGCATCGAAGTCGCATGATGAACCCCCCCGATGGCGGATCCTAGGACGCCGGGCGCCCCGCGCCTAGGCGCTCGCGCCCGCCGCCCGAAGCACGGCGGCCGTCTCCTGGTGCGACCCCTGCGTCGCCCAGGACAGCGGCGAGTTGCCCGTGCCGTGGTCCTCGCGGAGGTTGGGGTCCGCGCCATGGGCCAGAAGTTCCCGCACGGCTTCGGTGTGGCCCCAGCACGCGGCCCCGCACAGGGGCGTGCCCTGGTCGCCGTGGCCGCTCTCCAGGTCGGGGTCGGCCCCCGCTTCGAGGAGCGCCCTGACGATGGGCGCCGTGCCGTGGACGGAGGCGCCGTACAGCGGGGTCGTGCCGTCGGGGTCGGGGGTCTTGGGGTTCGCTCCCGCGCGCAGCAGGGCCTTGACCTGTGTGGTGCTGCCCAATTGCGCCGCCAGGACCAGCTGTTGTGTCTGCTTCTTGCGTCGTCTTCTGCTCATCGGGCGCCACGGTAGTTCGGGCGGCGCGTGAGGTGGTCGGATTTTCCGCTCCCCCGTGCGGCGGAGGCCCGGCGTCCCTGGTCGGCCCGTACGCCGATGTGACGGGCCGGCGCCCACGGCCAGCATGAGGCCCATGCTGAAGATGAGCGCTCTCCCTGGTGTTCCCCGGTGGGCCGTGATCGCCGCCCACGCCGTACCGCTGGCCATCCTGCCCTCGGGGCTGTGGCGCGTCGCCCTGGTCGCCGGGCTTCCGGTGGCCGACATGCCCGTGGAGGGGTGGGGGGAGATGCTCTACGTCCTGGGGCTCAGCGTCGTGTCCGAGGGCCTCGCCCTGCTGACGCTCGGCCTGGTGCGGGGGTGGGGCGAGGTCGTGCCGGGGTGGATACCGCTGCTCGGCGGGCGCCGGGTGAAGCCGCTCGCCGCGGTGGTCCCGGCGCTGCTCGGGGCGGCCGGGCTGTTCCTGATCACCGGCTGGTTCGTGTACGCCGCGTACGCGGACCTGGGCTCCGGCGTCACGGACAGCGCGGCCAAGCAGACGCTCCTGATGGTCTGCTATGTGCCGCTGCTCCTGTGGGCTCCGCTGCTCGTCGCGGTGACGGTCGCGTACTACCGCAGGCGCAGGGGAGACACGGGCGCGGCATGGACTCCTGCGCCGCTGACGGCTAGTAAGTGAGCCCCGTACCTCGATGCGTACACCGCCCGGGAGGCCCGTTCCATGCGAGTTGCCGCCACCCTCTACCTCACCGACGAGACCATCACCCCGACCCGCCTGGCCCGTGAGCTGGAGCAGCGAGGCTTCGCGGCGCTCTACCTCCCCGAGCACTCCCACATCCCCGTCTCCCGCGAGACTCCGTATCCCGGGGGTGAACTCCCGCCCGAGTGTGCCCGCATGCTCAGCCCCTTCGTCGCCCTCGCGCAGGCAGCCGCCGTCACGGACCGGCTCGGGCTCGGCACGAACATCACGCTCGTCGGGCAGCACGACCCCATCGACCTGGCCAAGCAGATCGTGACCCTCGACCACCTCTCCGGCGGCCGGTTCACGCTCGGCATCGGCTACGGCTGGAACAAGGAGGAGGCCGCCGACCACGGCGTCGAGTGGCGCACGCGCCGCGCGCTCGTGCGGGACCGGATGGCGGTGATGCGGGCGCTGTGGGCCGAGCAGCCGACTTCGTACGAGGGTGAGTTCGGCGGTGTGCGCGCCAGCGAGGTCCATCCGAAGCCGGTGCGCGCACCCCGCCGGAGGAAGGAAGGCCCCCTCTTCGGCCCTCGCACCCTCATCGGCGGAGCCGCCGGGCCCAAGCTGTTCGCGCACATCGCGGAGTTCGCCGACGGCTGGCTGCCCATCGGCGGCGGCGGGCTGCGCGACGCGCTGCCCGCGCTGCGTACCGCGTGGGCGGACGCGGGCCGCGAGCCCGACGGCCTGTACGTGGCGCTCTCCGCCGTCGAGCCGACCGAGGGCAAGCTCGCCCACTACGCGGAGCTGGGGGTGGACGAGGTCATCGTGCAGCTTCCCGCGCGCGGTGAGGCGGAGGTGCTGCGGGTGCTCGACGGATTCGAGCGATACGTGCACGTCACACCTGCCGCGCCCCCGACCCCGGCAACCAGCACTGGCCTGTAGCTGTTTCTGTCGGCGCTCGCTCGTATGCTCGGAGTCATGACCAACAGCGCGCCGCAGGACCCAGGCCCTCAGGAGTCGACGCCCGCGCCGGCCCGACCCACCGCCAACGCCATGCGACGCGCACTCAAACGCGCGAGGGACGGTGTCGCGCTCGACACCGCCGAGGCCGCCGTGCTGCTCCAGGCGCGGGGCGACGACCTCAAGGACGTCGCCGCGTCGGCCGCGCGGGTGCGTGACGCGGGGCTCGCGGCGGCGGGGCGGCCCGGCGTCATCACGTACTCGAAGAGCGTCTTCATCCCGCTGACCCGCCTGTGCCGGGACAAGTGCCACTACTGCACGTTCGTGACGGTGCCGGGCAAGCTGCGGCGTGCGGGCCACGGGATGTTCATGTCTCCGGACGAGGTCCTGGACATCGCGCGGCGCGGAGCCGAACTGGGCTGCAAGGAAGCCCTGATCACCCTCGGGGACAAGCCTGAGGACCGCTGGCCGGAGGCCCGGGAGTGGCTGGAGGCAGAGGGGTACGACGACACGATCGCGTACGTACGCGCCATCTCCATCCGCATCCTGGAGGAGACGGGCCTGCTGCCGCACCTCAACCCCGGCGTCATGACCTGGACCGACTTCCAGCGCCTGAAGCCGGTCGCGCCATCCATGGGCATGATGCTGGAGACCACCGCCGAGCGGCTGTGGAGCGAGCCGGGCATGCCGCACTACGGCTCGCCCGACAAGGAACCCGCCGTCCGGCTTCGGGTGTTGGAGGACGCGGGCCGGTCGTCCGTGCCCTTCACCAGCGGGCTGCTCATCGGGATCGGTGAGACGTACGAGGAGCGGGCCCAGTCGCTGTTCGCGCTGCGCCGCGTGTCGCGTTCGTACCACGGCATCCAGGAACTGATCATCCAGAACTTCCGCGCCAAGCCGGACACGGCGATGCGCGGCATGCCGGACGCCGAGATGGACGACCTGGTCGCGACGGTGGCCGTGGCCCGGCACATCATGGGCCCCACGGGCTGCATCCAGGCCCCGCCGAACCTGGTGGACGGGGAGTACGCGCGCCTGATCGGCGCGGGCATCGACGACTGGGGCGGCGTATCGCCGGTCACGATCGACCACGTGAACCCGGAGAAGCCCTGGCCGCAGCTGGACGAGCTCGCCGAGCAGTCGGCGGCGGCCGGCTTCCGCCTCGAGGAACGGCTGTGTGTCTACCCGGAGTTCGTGCAGCGCGGTGAGCCCTGGCTCGACCCGCGCCTCCTGCCGCACGTGCGCGCGCTCGCGGACCCCGAGACGGGTCTGGCGCGTCCGGACGCGGTCGTGGAAGGCCACCCCTGGCAGGAGCCCGACGAGGGGTACGTGGCGGCCTCCGGCCGCACGGACCTGCACCGCACGATCGACACGACGGGGCGCACGTCGGACCGCCGGGACGACTTCGACGAGGTGTACGGCGACTGGGAGGTCCTGCGCGAGCAGGCCGCGCCCGGCATGGTCCCCTCGCGCATCGACGGCGACGTGCGGGCGGCCCTGAAGACGGCCGCCGACGATCCGACGCGCCTGACGGACGCGGAGGCGCTGACCCTGCTGCACGCGGACGGGCCAGCGCTCGACGCGCTGTGCTCCACCGCCGACGACGTACGCAAGTCGATGGTCGGCGACGACGTCACGTACATCGTCACGCGCAACATCAACTTCACGAACGTCTGCTACACCGGCTGCCGCTTCTGCGCCTTCGCCCAGCGCCGCACGGACGCGGACGCGTACACGCTCTCCCTGGACCAGGTCGCCGACCGTGCGGCGCAGGCGTGGCAGGTCGGCGCCACCGAGGTGTGCATGCAGGGCGGCATCCACCCGGACCTGCCCGGGACCGCGTACTTCGATATCGCGCGTGCGGTGAAGGAGCGCGTGCCGGGGATGCATGTGCACGCGTTCTCGCCGATGGAGGTCGTGAACGGCGCGACGCGCACGGGACTTTCGATTCGGGACTGGCTCAGCGCCGCGAAGGAAGCGGGCCTGGACTCGATCCCCGGCACGGCCGCGGAGATCCTGGACGACGAGGTGCGCTGGATCCTGACCAAGGGCAAGCTGCCGACCGCGACGTGGATCGAGGTGGTCAAGACGGCCCACGAGCTGGGCATCCGCTCGTCCTCGACGATGATGTACGGGCATGTGGACCAGCCGAGGCACTGGCTCGGCCACTTCCGCACGCTGGCCGGGATCCAGCAGGAGGCGCTGGCCAAGGGGGTGGAGGGCTTCACGGAGTTCGTGACGCTGCCCTTCATCCACACGAACGCCCCGGTGTATCTGGCGGGCATCGCGCGTCCGGGACCGACGACGCGCGACAACCGCGCGGTGGTGGCGATGGCGCGGCTCTTGCTGCACCCGCACATCCCGAACATCCAGACCAGTTGGGTGAAGCTGGGCACGGAGGGGGCGGCGGAGATGCTGCGCTCGGGCGCGAACGACCTGGGCGGCACGCTGATGGAGGAGACCATCTCCCGGATGGCGGGCTCCAGTTACGGCTCGTACCGCTCGGTCAAGGACCTGATCGCCATCGCGGAGGAGGCGGGACGCCCGGCCAAGCCGCGGACGACGCTGTACGGGGAGGTGCCGCCGGAGCGCCAGGAGGCGGCCGCCGCGTCGGACGGCCACCTCCCGGAGTTGCTGCCGGTTCTGGACTGAACGGCTCCCGGAGGAGGGGTCAGCCGGTGAGGTTGGCGCCGAAGTGGGCCCCTGCCTCCGGGGTGCCGAGCGAGGACGGGCTGAACGACGTGATGCCGGTCGTCGTGAGCCCGGTCTTCGCGCCGCGCAGCAGCCAGGCTGCGCCCGAGTCCTTGGTCGTGCCGTCCTCCTGGGGCACGCCCACGGTGAGGTCGGCGAGGCCGTCCTTGTTCACGTCGGTGAGCTGGACGGCCTCACCGAAGTTGTCGCCCTTCTCCGAGACGCCGGGGACGTTCGCCGTGGACTGGTTGAAGGCCTGGGCGCCGGTGCCGGTGAGGCCGCCCGAGCCGCCCTTGAGCAGGACGACCGCGCCGGTGTCCTGGACGTTGTCCAGGTTCTCGCCGGGCACGCCGACAACGATGTCCTGGTAGCCGTCGCCGGTGACGTCGCCCGCGGACAGGGAGTAGCCGAACTGGTCGCCCCGCTCCGGTCCGTTGATCTCCGCCGCCTCACTGGCGCCGGGGACGCCCGCGGTGGCCTGGTCGATCTTCGCGGTGCGGCTGGAGAAGCCGGAGGCGGAGCCGTAGACGACACGGACCGCGCCCGCGTCGTAGACCTGGGTCTCGGAGACCTCGTCCACCTCGTGGGCCACGAGGTCTCCGTACCCGTCCTTGTTCACGTCGGCGATGACACCGTTCGTCGTGAACTTCTTGGTGGGCGTCGAGGTCTTGGCGAGGCCGTTCTCGCTGCCCTTCCACAGCTGCGAGGAGTACTGCATCTCCTCGAAGCTGTGGCTGGTCACGAGGTCGTCGGCTCCGTCACCGGTCACGTCGCCCACCATGAGCTCGTCGGGGCCGTCGTCGCCGTTCTGCACGGACGACGTGGAGGCGGGCTTCCCGTCGCGGGTGAACGGGCCGTACTGAACCTCCATGGTGTCCCGGGAGTTGGCGACGAGGTCGGCCTTGCCGTCGCCGTTGAAGTCGCCGGACTTCAGGTTCTGCACGTACTCGCCGGGGAGTTCGGTGCCCTTGGTCAGGCCGTTCGCGGAACCCCAGATCACGGCGTCGGTCTTGCCGTTGTTCACGGTGAGGTCGGTGTATCCGTCGCCGTCGAAGTCGCCGGCGCTGGTGGACGCTCCGAAGCCGCCGCCCTCCTCGGGGTCGCCGGGAACGCCTTCGGTGGTGCGGTTGATCTGCTTGGCGTGCGCGGTGTCGGCGCCGGACGCCGAGCCGTACACGATCGATACGTAGCCCGCGCCGGCTATGCCGTCGACGGCGCCGCGGGACGCGGAGACGGCGAGGTCGGCGTACCCGTCGTGGTTGAAGTCGGTCACCGGCTTGCCCGCCGCGGTGGGCGCTGCGGCGGCGGAGCCTGCCGTGGCCACGAGGGCGAACGGGGTCGCGAGCGCGGTGACCGCGACGGCGGCGATGAGTGAACGGCGCACTGGTCCTCCTGTGGGGAAATTTCTGTGACACCAGAGAAGACAGGAGCCTCGGGCAAGTGGTTGTACACCCCAGGTTCATCGTTACGACGCCCGGACATTTCCGTTACAGGGCACGGGAGTTCACCCGCGTTACTTCCTTTTGGGTCCCCGCCTTCGGGGCGCCCCCTGTGTGCTCGCGACATGGACGTTTCGCGACCCTCTGGAGATCGATGAAGAGGCCTGGTGAAGGCCGGTCAAAAGTGATCTCCGGGGCGACTCTTCAGATATCTCATCGCCTCCGAACCGACCGTTCCCGGTCGATTACAGTGCTGCGCAGACGTACGCAGACGTACGCAGACGTCCATGGGGAGAGCCAGGGGAGGAGGTGCCGTGAGCACCGCAGCAGCCACCGGAGTCTGGGGCCGCGCCGAGCAGCAGGACTTCCGCAGCCGGGTCCGCGGCACGCTGCTCGGGGCCGCCGTCGGCGACGCGCTCGGCGCGCCCGTCGACGCGCTCAGCCTCGACGGGATACGCGAGGCCCACGGCGCCGAAGGCCTCACCGAACCCGCTCCCGCGCACGGCAGGCGCGGCGCCGTCACGGCCGCCACGCAGCTCACCCTCTTCACCGTCGACGGACTCATACGCGCCCAGGTGCGGCGCGACACCGGCGCCTGGCATCCGCCCACCGATCTGCACCGCGCCTATCGGCGCTGGGCCGCCACCCAGAGCGACTGGGGGCCCGACGAGCGGCGCAAGGAAGACGGCTGGCTGGCCCGCGAGGAGTGGCTCTACTCGCGGCGGTCGCCCGCCCGCGCCTGCCTGGCCGGGTTCGGCGACGAGAACATGGGGACGCTCGAGGCACCCAAGAACCCGGAGGAGAGGGGAGCCGAGGCCGTCACCCGGTCCGCTCCCTTCGGACTCCTGGTCGGCTGGGAGCCGCAGCTGGTGCTTCAGCTGGCCGTGGAGTGCGCCGTCCAGACGCACGGGCACCCCAGCGCCTACCTCGCGGCCGGCGCGCACACCATCCTCGTGCACGGCCTCGCCCGCGGGGATTCCCTGGACGGAGCCATCCAGCGGGCTCTCGCGCTCCTTGCCGCCCGCCCCGGTCACCAGCCCGTCACCGATGCGCTGAAGCACGCGCTGGGAGCCGTGCGGCAGGGCATGCCCACGCCCTCCCGGGTGGAGGAGCTGGTGGGGGACGGCGGCGCGGAGGGCGCGCTCGCCGCCGCCGTCTACTGCGCTCTCGTGGGCGAGGACATCCGCCACGGGCTGCGCCTGGCCGTCAACCACGGGGGCTCGTCCGCCGCGGCCGGCGGCCTGTGCGGGGCGCTGCTGGGCGCGCTGCACGGCGAGACCGCGCTGCCTCCGGGCTGGCTCACCGAGCTGGAGGGGCGCGCGACGATTCTTGAGCTTGCGGACGATTTCGCGATGGAGATGACGCAGGGGCCCGCGCTGCACGGGCCCGCGGTTTCCTCGCCGGGGTGGCTTGTGCGGTATCCGCGGGCTTGAGGGGCCTCAAAACAGAGGACGGGCCGGAAGACACCCCTGCCCGGGGGGATCTTCCAGCCCGTCCGGCGTTCGAGGTCGAACTCGGCGGAGCCGGTGAGCTACGGCAACGGACGTCGGGCCGAGCCGAGCACCTCGTCCTGTGCCTCCGCTGGCGGGGGGATCACGGCTCCACCGGCGGAGCCACTGTCATCGTCATCCGTATTGATCTTCTCGATGATCGCGTCCCGCTCCGGGGTGTCCTCCGGCTTCAGGTAGCCGACCAGGATGTAGAGGATGAGCGAGACCGCCAGCGGGATCGAGACCTGGTACTCCAGCGGCACCCCGCCCTCGACGCTCCAGTTGATCGGGTAGTTGACCAGCCAGAAGGCGAGCAGCCCCATCGACCAGCTGGTCAGCGCCGCGGTCGGTCCTGACTTGCGGAACGTACGCAGCAGACCCAGCATCATCGGGATCGCGATCGGGCCCATCAGTCCTGCCACCCACTTGATGACGACCGTGATGATGTCCTTGAACGCCGGGGAGTTGACCTGCGTGGCCACCGCCATCGACAGGCCCAGGAAGACCACCGTCGTCAGGCGGGCCGCGATGAGGCCCTTGCGGTCGTTCCAGCCCCTGGCCGCCTTGGACACCACCGGTGCCACGTCCCGGGTGAACACCGCGGCGATCGCGTTCGCGTCCGACGAGCACATCGCCATCGTGTGCGAGAAGAAGCCGACGATGACCAGGCCCAACAGGCCGTGCGGCAGCAGCTGTTCGGTCATCAGGGCGTACGAGTCCGAGCCGTCGGGCTTCTTCGCGTCCACCAGGAGCGGGGACATCCACATCGGGAAGAAGAGGACGACCGGCCACACCAGCCACAGGATCGCCGAGAGCCGGGCCGAGCGCGCCGCCTCGCGGGGCGTCGCCGTGGCCATGTAGCGCTGGGCCTGGTTGAGCATGCCGCCGTTGTACTCGAAGAGCTTGATGAAGAGGAACGCCAGCAGGAAGACCGTTCCGTACGGGCCGACCAACGGCTCGCCGTGGCCGGCGAGTTCGGGCTCGTCCCAGACCCCGAAGAAGCCGCCGTGGTCGCCGAGCTTGGCCACCACGGCCACGAACATCGCGACACCGGCCAGGAGCTGGATGATGAACTGGCCCAGCTCGGTGAGCGCGTCCGCCCACAGGCCGCCGATGGTGCAGTAGACGGCGGTGATCACGCCGGTGATCAGGATGCCCTGGTTGATCGAGATGCCGGTGAAGACGGAGAGCAGCGTGGCGATGGCGGCCCACTTGGCGGCCACGTCCACGATCTTCAGGAGCATGCCGGACCAGGCGAGCGCCTGCTGGGTCTTCAGGTTGTAGCGGTTCTTCAGGTATTCGAGCGGTGAGGCCACGTGCAGGCGTCCGCGCAGCCGGTTGATGCGGGGCGCGAAGAGCTTCGAGCCGATGGCGATGCCGAGCGCGATCGGGAACGACCAGGTGATGAAGGACGTGACGCCGTAGGTGTACGCGATGCCCGCGTACCCGGTGAACATCACCGCGCTGTAGCCGGACATGTGGTGCGAGATGCCGGACAGCCACCAGGGCATCTTGCCGCCCGCGGTGAAGAAGTCGCTGACGTTGTCCACGCGCTTGTGGGACCAGATGCCGATCGCGACCATGATGCCGAAGTAGCCGATGAGCACGGCCCAGTCGAGACTGTTCATGTGCCCCCTCCAGGGGTCCGCCTTGTGAACTGCGCAGAAATGCCGTGCACTTCGCCAGTTTCGTGACATACGGGACGTGGGCGGCCTTGAAGTGCCCGCTCATCGTGGGTTCGGGCGTACGCCGCGGACAACCGCCCGTGAGGTCAAGAGCGAGTAAAATCGTTCTGTTTACTGACCCTCGTTCACATCTATGATCCAGGAGGTGGCGCCTCGGAGGGGTGCGAAGGCACACAAAAACGGCTGTACGGGTCCCAAGTCCCGTACAGCCGTGATCCGTTGCTTGCGGCGACGCCTACCGCATCAGTTCCCCCGCGTTCACCAGAAGCGACTGCCCCGTGATCGCCCGCGCCCTGTCCGACGCCAGGAACACCGCCGCGTCCGCCACATCCCCGTCCGTCGCGAGGTCCGGCAGCGCCATCCGCTCCGCGAGGCGGCCCCGCACCTCCTCCTCCGGCACGCCCTCGGTGTGCGCGGTGAACTGGACGTACGCCTCGACCGGCGGGCCCCACATCCAGCCGGGCAGCACCGTGTTGACCCGGATCCGGTCGGGGCCCACCTCGTGCGCGAGGGAGTACATCGCCGACGTCAGCGCCCCCTTCGAAGCCGCGTACGCCGCCTGCCGCACCTGCGAGGGCGCGGCGATGGCCGACTGCGTGCCGATGAACACCACCGAGCCGCCCCGCTCCTTGAGCGCCGGCAGGCAGGCCCGGGTCATCCGCAGCGTGCCGAGCAGATTGACGTCGATGACCTGCCGCCAGGTCGCGAAGTCGGCGTCCTGCACGCCCCCGAAGTAGCTGTCCCAGGCGGCCACATGGACCACGGCGTCGATCCCGCCGAAGCGCTCGCGCGCCAGCTCGGCCAGGGCCTCGCACTGGGCCTCGTCGGTGATGTCGGTCGGGCGGTACGCCGTCCGCGTGCCCTCCGGGTCGATCTCCGCGGCCGACTTGGCGAGGTTGGCCTCCGTGCGCGCCCCGAGGACGGCGTGCCCGCCGTCGCGCACCACGGCGGCCGCCACCTGGTGGCCGAGACCGGCACCGACTCCGGAGACGACGACGGTCTTTCCTTCGAGGAGCGAGCGCATGGAGCGCCTCCCGGCTCTGGCAGTTTTGCTGACGGGGCGTCAGAGTATGGGCGTCCACCGGAGGAAGGAAGAGGGAGGAAGGGGAGAGGGATGAGCGACGACACCCGCAGTGAGACGTACGGGGAGCTGGCCTCCGTCGGCCCGTACGGCGTGCACCCGGGCCATGCCCTGATCACCATGGTCGAGCCGCACCCCGGCCACGAGTACGCGTACAACCGCTGGTACGAGGACGACCACTACTACGCCGGCGCGATGGCGATGCCCTGGATGTACGCGGGCCGCCGCTGGGTCGCCCCCCGAGAGCTCCAACTCCTGCGCTTCCCCGAGAAGTCGGCGGTCGCCCAGCCCGTGACCGCGGGCTGCTACCTCTCCACGTACTGGGTCACCGAGGGTCGCTACGACGAGCACATGAAGTGGACCGTCGGCATCAACAAGCGCCTCAACCGTGACGGCCGCGTCTACCAGGACCGCACGCACGTGTTCACGGCCTTCCAGGACCACGAGGCCACCGTCTACCGCGACGGGGCCGCCGGACCGCGCGACTTCCACGCGCTCGACCATCCCTACCAGGGCCTGGTCCTCGAAGTCATCGACGCCGAATCGGGCGAACAGCGGGCCGAGTTGCTGGAGTGGCTGCGGGCCAAGCACCTGCCGCGCGCCCTCACCGGGTCTCCCGCCGCGATGGTGACCATCTTCCGGCCGACTCCGCTGCCGGGGGACCGGATGACGTACGTGAAGCAGGTCGAGGGCGTCGACACGCGGCTGACGCTGCTGTGGTTCCTGCAGACCGATCCGCGGGAGTGCTGGCAGGAGCACTTCGCCGGGCGGGCGGACGCGGTGGCGGAGTCCGGGGCGGGGAGGGTGGAGCTGGTGGCGCCGTTCATTCCGACGGTGCCGGGCACGGACGCGTACGTGGATCAGCTCCGGTAGAAGGGTGTGAATCGGCTCCGGATCGGCTTCGGAGTGGGCTCCGGATCGGCTTCGGATCGGTTCCGGTGGAAAGGCCGAGCCCCCTCGGCCGGGACGGCGGGCCAGTCGAGAGGGCTCAATCGGTGCTGCTTATGCAGTTGTTGATCTCTCGCTGATCCTTTGACGCCGATGCGCGCCGGGGCTCGTATCAGCCGAGGTGTGACGTCTCCCGGCCGACCTCGGAGACGAACGCGCGCCATGAGTCGGAGGGGAAGGCGAGGACGGGGCCCTCGGTGACCTTCGAGTCCCTCACCGAAATTGCCGTTGAAATGGGGGACTTGACCTCGACACACGCGCCGTTTCCCGTGGAATACGAGGACTTGACCCACGTATTCGTAGCGCCCTGATGAATTGCCATGGTTACTCCGGTTTGCCCAGTTGTTGAGTTGCGGTCACCGCCAAGCGCGGTTGCGCCAACAGGTGTTGCTTGATGGCGTGAATGACGCTACTCGCCAACATCGCCGAGTGAAGGGAGCGTTCACTCGACCGGATGGCATATTCCAGTGGGGTCTTCCGCCTCGCCGAGGGCAAGGTGTACCGTGCGGCACCCGCTCGCGCGCGGGCCGATTCCTCCGTGAATTTGCGCTAGCGCGCGTACTCTTTCGCGATGTCTGCGATGAGTTGGCGTGATTGATCGACATTCAGGGCCTGGGCCCGCAGATGCTCGTACATCACGCTGTACTGCTGGACGTCGTTCGCCTTCTCCAGATAGAGATCGCTCGTGACGCCCTCGATGTAGACCACGCTGGAATCCGCGGCGTCCGGGAACTCGAGAATGGCGTACTGGCCGTTGAGGCCGGGGTGCGCGCCCATTTCGAAAGGGATCACCTGGACCGTCACGTGCGGCAGTTGGGACTGCTCCACGAGGTGCTCCAGCTGGTCGCGCATCAGATGCCGGGAGCCGACCACGCGCCGCAGCGCGGACTCGTCCAGGACGGTCCACAGGCGCAGTGGATTGTCCGGGGCGTTGATGCGCTCCTGGCGGCGGACGCGGACCTGGACGCGCTTCTCGATGTCCGTCGGCGTGGTCTCCGGGAGCGCGCCGGTGATGAGCGCCTCCGCGTACGCACGGGTCTGGAGCAGGCCGGGGACGACCTGCGGGTCGTAGACGCGCAAGGAAGCCGCGTCCGTCTCCAGGCCGATGTAGACGCTGTACGGGATGTCGCCGAAGGAGTGCCACCAGCCCTGCTGGCGGGAGTCCTTGGCCATTTGCATGAGCGAGTCGACGATGCGGTGGTCCTCGACCTCGTAGACGCCGCAGAGATCGCGTACATCGCGCTGGCTGATCGAACGACGGCCGTTCTCGAGGCGGCTGATCTTCGACTGCGAGACCAGCAGGCGCTCGGCGACCTCCTCGGCCGTCATGCCCTTGAGCTCGCGGAGCCTGCGGAGCTCCTGGCCCAACCGGCGTCGCCTGACGGTGGGATTGACATTGGACGCCACGGGACGTGCACCTCCGACTACATGCCTCTACTTTGCGTATCTGCTGTTCAGCAGAGTGCCACCAATGCGTCACGCACCGCCGGGAAACAGCCGATGTGAAGTGCGAAGTGCAAGCGCGGTGCGACGTGACGTGAGGACGGTGGACGTGAGGACGGGTGTGAGGGGTGCGGCCCGGCTGCGCGCGCCTGGATGTGCGGACGCGCGGGGCGGAGGCACCGGTGTCGTCGTCCGGACGTTCCGGTGCCACTGCCCCGCGCGGCCCAGCGGCTCCCGTACCGGGTCTGGGGGACTGCGGTGCGGCGTTGCTGTTGCCGATTACTGCGGTGTGTCTTGTTCGTGCCAGTTCACGCCAGGTGTGACTGTTCGTGCTGCTGTGTGCCTTGTCCGTACCGACCAGCTCAGTGGGCCACGGCACGTGCCATGGATCCGCGGCGCGGCTGCATCGGAACCCCGCCGGGTTCCGGCGCGGTCCTGGCCGGCTGGCGGCCACCGCCTGGTCCACCTGGTCCGCCCGGCCCACCCGGTCCCGCTGGGGCCGGGCTGCGGCGTGGCTGAGCGGCCACACCGTTCTGGACGTCCATCACGGCGTGCGCCACGAGGCCGCCCATCGGGTCGTGCCTGATCAGGTCCCGGAGACGGGAGCGCGATGAACGCCCTTCGTTGCCGGGGTAGAGGTGCTTGCCGAGTCCCACTGCGTGAGCGAGCGCGGCGAGCGCCGCGGTCCGCGGGTCCGGCGGGACGCCGGTGCGGATCGCACTGTCCAGTCGGGACCTGATGTCCCGGCTGATTGCCGTGTCCGTCGCTTGATAGCGAGTCGTCGGCAGCACTCCGCACATCTGGCCCGATACGGCATGCACCATGCCGCACCGCTCCAGGTGCGCGAGGTAAATCTGGCGCAGCCCCAGTCGGGGCCCGCCAATCCAGTGGACCGCCCGAACCGGGCTGCCGCGCCTGCGCAGCAGTTCCAGTGCGGAGTCCAGAGTCGGATCTCCGGTCGGCCGTGGCATCACCACGGCGATACGATCCCCGTCTGGGGCTATCCGTCCGGCCAGCGCCAGCTCCACTAGCTGTGCTCCGGCCAGACCGAGGTCGAGCGACTGCGGCTGCGCTGTGGTACCCGTGGCCGGGTCCAAAGCGAGCAGCAGAAGCTCCTCCGGAATTGTTCTGCGGCTCCTGCCCATCCATGCCTCCCCGCGTGGATGAATGACAGGGTGACCCCTCTCACATTGGTCTGTCGAGAGTGCGTGACCGGTAAGTACGGGAACCAGTAGGTATGTCGTTCTCGTCTACCACGGGGGTTAAGCCCTCACACAGGACACTGGTACATGGTTCGGACAGCGGGTCCGGCCATGTTTTGGCGCAACGGCAACGCGAGCGGCATGGCGTACGAGGAGGCATCGGTGGCGGGCGAGACCCCCGACAGGTCGAAGCAGCGGAAGTCGTCGGGGAACCCGACTGGGGCAGAACCGTCCGTGCCGGCACCGGATGAACGCGACCCGCGGCTCGCCGTGGCCCGCGAGATCCCCGCGGCGCGGGAGGTCCCTGAGGCCCCCGAGGTCCGGGAGGACCAGGCGACGGCGGTCTTCTCGACGAAGGCGGTGACGGAGGCGGGCTCTGCCGACTCCAAGGGTTCCGGGGATTCCAAGGATTCCGGGGGTTCCGAGGGTTCCGCTGAGGGCGCCGGCAGCGCCGAGGCCGATCCCAAGGCCGAGGAGAGCGGCGACGCACGGCTGCGGGCCGCTGTGGCGGCGTGGGTGGCCTCGGCGGACGAGGAGGACCCCGGGTCCGCGGAGGCGTCCGCTGAGGCGGAGGCGCCTGCTGGCGGCGGCTTCTCGGAGGGGAACTCCTCCGAGACGTCCGAGGCGGATGCCGCGTCCGGCGACTCCGACGCGGCGGACGGGGCGGCCGAGGCGGCCGAGGTTCGCTCCGGCGCATCGGGTGCGGCTGATGGCGGGGCTGAGGCGGAGGCTTCGGCCGCCGACTCCGGCACCGCTGACGACGCTGGGTCGGAGTCTGCTGCCGGGAGCGCCGATCGCGCCGACGGCGCGGGCGCCTCGGGTGACGCCGAGGAGCCTGCAGACTTGGACGGCGCCTCGGGTGATGCCGAGGGCTCGGGTGACGGAGACGCGGTCGACAGCGCTGAGGCGGAGGCCTCCGCCGACAGCGTCGACAGCGCCCGGAGTGCCGACTCCGCCGACGATGCCAGCACCTCGGGCGAGGTCGACGAGTCTGCGGACGTGGACGGTGCCTCGGGTGATGCCGAGGGTTCCGGTGACGGTGAGGCGGCCGACGCCGCTGAGGCGGAGCCTGCTGCGGGGAGCGACGACAGCGCCGACAGCGCTGGCGACTCCGGTGACGCCGCTGAGGCGGAGGCTTCCGCTGAGAGCGACGCCTCTGACGACCACCCTGACGACGCCCCTGACAAGCCCGCCGGTGGCGAAGGTGCCTCGGAGAGCTCCGACGGCTCGGAGAGCTCCGGTGACCCCGAGCCTGCCGACGGTGAGTCCTCGTCCGATGTCCCCGAACCCCGTTCCGGCGGAGTCGATCAAGCCACCGCCGTCTTCAAGGCGCTGCCCCCGAAGGCCGTGGACCAGCCGACCACCATGCTGAAGCTGGGCGATCACAAGCCCGCGGCCAAGAAGCCCGAGGGCAAGGCTCCCGCCAAGCCGGAAGCAAAGCCCGAGGCGAAGCCGGAAGCAAAGCCGGAAGCAAAGCCCGCCGCAAAGCCCGAGCGCGAGTCCGAGCGCACCAGTAAGTTCGTCGCGCTCAAGCCCCTGGACAACCCCCCGTCCAGCGGTGCGCTGCCCCCGGCCGCAGAGGCTCCCGCGGCCCCCGCGGCCAAGGCGCCCACGCCAGAAAGGGGCAACGTAGGGCCCGAGCGCACCACCCAGCAGCCGCTTCCCCCCAGGCCGCCGCTCGACCTTCTCGCCGAGCTGACCAACACTCCGCCGCCGCCCGAGACCCGGGTACGCACCGCCGTGCGGAGGGTCAAGATCTGGACGCCGCTGGTGCTGCTCCTCGTGGTCGTCTTTGCTGTCGTACAGGCCGTGCGTCCGCTGCCGACGCCCACTCTCGCGCTCACCGCGCAGGAGACCGTCTCCTTCGAGGGGGACAAGCCGTCCATGCCGTGGCCGAGCCAGGGCCAGGCCGCGATGGACGTCAACGGCATCGGGACCTTCGGGACGTCCGGCGACCAGAAGCCCGTGCCGATCGCGAGCATCGCCAAGGTCAT
This sequence comes from Streptomyces sp. A18, assembly GCF_059026065.1. Lineage (NCBI taxonomy): Bacteria > Bacillati > Actinomycetota > Actinomycetes > Kitasatosporales > Streptomycetaceae > Streptomyces > Streptomyces sp. A18. The sequence goes on from NZ_JBWLKL010000004.1 coordinate 106,847, forward strand.
GACGGTCTATCTCATCCTGCGCGACCACCCGTTGAAGAAGGGCGGCAGCCCCGGCCCGGACATCCCCGTCGACGCCGCCGCAGAGAAGCACTACGAGACGGGCAAGTCGGAGAACGAGTCGGTCGTCAAGGTGACCGAGGGGCAGAAGATCTCCGAGTACGAGGCGCTGCAAGCCGTCATGCTGCCGTCCGCGAACAACGTCGCCAAGCTGCTCGCCCGCTGGGACACCAAGAGCAATTCCGAGGACGAGTTCGTCGCGAAGATGAACAAGACCGCCAAGGAACTCGGCATGAAGAACACCCACTACACGGACCCCAGCGGCCTGGACAAGACGACCGTCTCCACCGCCGAGGACCTCGTGAAGCTGGGCCGTGCCGCGATGGAGGACCCGGTCTTCAACGAGATCTCCCGCCAGCCCAGCTACAAGGACCTCAACGGCGACAAGCAGAACAACTTCTTCGGGCTCGTCCCGACGGTCGCCATCGGCATCAAGACCGGCACCACCACCGCGGCGGGCGGCAACATCCTCTTCGCCGCGGAGAAGAAGGTCGGCGGCGAGACCCGGACGATCATCGGTGCCGCGCTCGGTCAGTACGGCAAGGACGGCGTGGCCAACATCGACGAGGTCACCGGCGTCACCCGCAAGCTCATCGAGGCCGGGCAGGACGCGCTCACCTCCAAGAAGATCGTGGAGAAGGGCGACGTCGTCGGCCAGGTCGACGACGGTCTGGGCGGTACGACCCCGGTCGTCGCCACCAAGGACGTCTCGGCCGCCGGTTGGTCGGGCCTGACCGTGAAGCTGAAGCTCGGCGAGGACGGTGGCGAAACCATCCCGCACTCGGCGAAGGCCGGCACCAAGGTCGGTGTGCTGAGCGTCGGTGACGGCAAGGACGGCGCCGTCGAGGTGCCCGTCGCGCTCCAGGAGGACCTCACCGAGCCCGGCTTCGGAGCCAAGCTCCAACGCGTCGGCTGAGGCGCAAGCCGCCGCCCACGCCCACGCATTGGCCGGACTCGGCTGAACCCGCACGGAGGGAGCCCCGCCCCCGGCTCCCTCCGGCGCGTGCGTGCTAGCGTCACAAGCTCGGGGGTAGTACGCCGGGGCTGCGTGACGGGGTGTTCCGGGACGGACCCCCTGGCGCGCCCCCTGGACGGACAGAACGACACGGGGAGTGCCGCAAAGTGGCCACAGCGGAGCCGACGCGAGCCGACGACGCCGATCCTGATCCCGGCACCGGTGGCGGCACCCGCACCGGGGCGCGAATAAGGCTGCCCGCCCAGCGCGGCGCCCGGCCCGTCGCGCCTGAACAGGCCCCCGGGTGGGTGCGGTTCCTGCGGCACCCCGTGACCATCACGACCCTCACCGCCGCCGTCCTGCACGTCGTGTGGTTCTTCACCTTCGCCAACAGCGGCGGTGACCTCGCCGCGCAGGACGCCTGGGCCGAGTTCGTCGGACGGCACCCCGACTCCGCGTACAACCTCGCCTGGTACGGCGGGATGCACCCGGTGTCGTACAGCGTCGTCTCGCCGTATCTGATGTCGGTGCTCGGCGTCCGGACCACGATGATGATCGCCGGAACGGTCTCCGCCGCGCTGCTCACGATGATCCTGATCCGCAGCCGTGCGGTGAAGCAGCCCCTGTGGCCCGCGTTCGCGGGTGTCTTCGCGCTGTTCTGCAACGCGGTGTCGGGCCGTGTGACGTACGGACTCGGCCAGATGTTCGCGCTGATGGCCGTCGCCGCGGTCTTCTGCTGGCCCTACCGCTGGCGCTACAAGCGGTGGGCGAAGGCCCTGGTCGCCGCGCCGTTCGCCGCGCTCGCGACCATGGGAAGCCCGGTGGCGGGACTCTTCGTGGGCCTGGTCGCCGTCGCGCTGTTCCTCAGCAAGCGCTACCCCGGCGCGTACGCGCTCGGGCTCGCGCCCGCCGTCGTCGTGGGCCTGTCCGCGTGGCTCTTCCCGTTCTCCGGCACGCAGCCGATGTCATTCGGGTCGGCTTCGCTGCCACTGATCTGCTCCGGCCTCGTCTTCTACGCCGTACCGAAGCAGTGGACGACCGTGCGGATCACCACCGCCGTGTACGCGGCCTTCGTGCTCGGCGTCTGGCTGATCAGCTCCCAGATCGGCTCGAACATCACCCGCCTCGCGATGTCCTTCGGGGGCGTCGCCCTCCTTGCGGCGCTGCCGTTCACGGTGCGCAAGACCCGCAAGTGGTACGTGATCGTCGTGGCGCTCGTCGGCTTCGTCGGCTGGGTCGGGTTCAAGGCGATCGACGACATAGTGCACACGACGCCCCAGGCCTCCTGGACGCGTGAGCTCGCGCCGCTCGTCAACGAACTGCAGGAGGTCGGCGCCGCGAAGGGCCGCGTCGAGGTCGTCCCCGCACGCAGCCACCGCGAGGCGTCCGCACTGCCCCAGAACGTGCAGCTCGCCCGCGGCTGGAACCGGCAGGCGGACATGGAGCGCAACCCCCTCTTCTACGACGACACCCTCAACTCCGCGAACTACCACGAGTGGCTGCAGCGCTGGTCCGTGCATTACGTCGTGCTGCCCAAGGGCGAGCCCGACGGCGACGGCGGCAAGCGCGAGGCCGCGCTGATCGAGAAGGGCCTGCCGTATCTGAAGCAGGTCTGGGTCGACTCCAACTGGCAGCTGTACGAGGTCACCGACCCGACCCCGCTCGCCACCCCGCACGCCGTCGTGGAGCGGGCCGAGCAGGGCGAGATGACGCTCCGCGTGAAGAAGCCGGGAAGCATCCTGATCCGCATCCCGTACTCGCCGTGGCTGAGCGTCGTCGACGCCGAGGGCAAGGGCCTCGAGCGGCCGCAGGAGACCGAGGAGTCCAAGCGGCAGCGCGAGACCGACGAGGACGCCCCCAAGCAGTTCGACAACGTCAACGGCTGCCTGACGCAGGCCGAGAAGAACCGGGACGGCGACGAGTGGGTCGAGCTGCTCGCCCCGAAGGCGGGCACCTACCGGCTCGGCTCGCCGTACCAGATCCCCCGCGGCACGCCCTGCCCGGAGGAACTGCGCGAAGGCGTCCGCTAGCGGCTCAGTCGCCCACGGGGAACGCCACGTCGCACACCTGGTCGTCCGGGCCCGCCGTGTCCCACTCCACGAAGTAGATCTCGCGGCACGGCCCCGTGATCTTCAGGCCTTCGCGGGCCACCCACGCCTCCACCGCCTCGAACGCGCCGATGATCTGCGGATACGAGACCTGGGCCTTGGTGATGCGGGTGTAGGCGATCCGGCGGGCGGGCTCCACGCGGGCGGTGGTGCCCCGCTGCCCGCCCGCCCTCTCGGCCCACTCCCGTGCCGCCGCGGCGTCCCTGACCGGGACACAGGCCTCCGCGGGGCCGTCGCTGTCCTGGGTCACCTCGGCGTGGTAGACGACGAACGGCGAGTCCGCCATGCCGCCGCACTCGCTCTCGGCCACCTCCTCCAGGCGGCCGGTCGACGAGCCGATCCAGACCGGCAGCTCCTCCGAAAGCAGGTGCCTGCTCTCGGAGATGACGTACTGCTCCGGCACGTCGACGGTCCTGACCTCGAAATCCTTGCCGTACATCTCGGAACCTCTTCCCGACAGTCGTCCACGCAGGTACCCCGCGAGCGTGCGCTGCTCCGCATGCCGCTCCTCGGCGCCCGCCCAGTAGGCGGCCACCGCCCGCCCCGCCTGCTCGCCGTCGAGCCGTACCGTCGCGGCGATGTCCGCGAGCGGCATGCCGAGGCGGCGCAGCAGGACGACGGTGCGGGCGTGTTCCACCTGCTTCGCGCGGTAGTAGCGGTAGCCGGTGGACTCGTCGACGTACGCGGGAGCCAGCAGCCCCAGGCGGTCGTACAGGCGCAGTGCCTTGGGCGAGAGCCGTGCGCGGGCGGCGAAGTCACCGATGGTGAGCAGCGGTTCCATGGGGGCATCCTCCGTCACCGGGCCCGTTGACCCGGCACCCGGACGATGGGCTCTGCCCCAGGGGGAAGGTCAACCGCTCGCAGGACCCGCAGGACCGCCGGGGTGCGGCGGGCCCCGGTAGCCGTAGTACGCCTGCGCCTCCAGCCACCGGCGGTGCCTGCCGCGCCGCACCCCGACGATGATCGCGATGCCGGACGCCGCGAGAAGGCCGAGCACCGGCACGACGACGGTCACGACGATGCCGCCGACGAACGACGCGAAGTCGGCGTCGTCACCGGGCGCGAAGGTGAGGACGCCGCGCGGGTCGTCGCACGTCACGCGGTAGTCCGCGTCCGTGTCCGTCTTGAGCACGAACACCCGCTCCCACTCGGCGCTGCCCTTGCTCACGGTGAAGCTGCTGTCGGGCGTGATCACGCGGGGCGCGGAGCCGGAAGGGCCCGAGACGACCTCGCAGTGCGCACGCGCGACGAAGGGGCTGCGTACGTAGATGGCGGCGTCGTCGTCGGGCCCGATCCGCACCGTGACGGACTGCCCGCTCTCGAACGCCCTGCCGTCCTCGACGGAGTCCACCGCCGAGGTCAGCGTCAGCACGAAGCTCGCGATGCCGATGCCCACGCAGATCGCCGCGATCACGCCGGCGACGACGAACCACCGCCGACGCGGCCTGAGTTGCCCCGCGTCTATGGGCGGCGGCGGGCCGGGCGGTGGCCCATAGGGATACATATCGGAACGATGACACCCCGCCGACGCCAGGGGAAGGTCCCTAAGGATGAGCCGGGGAAGGCCCTAAGGATGAGCTGCTGAGACCTACTGAGACCTACTGAGACCTACTGAGACCGATTGAGATCTACTGAGGCCTACTGCGGGCGTACGGAGTACTTGCCTACCGAGAACTGCCCTGTTCGGCGGGGGAGGCCACGTAATCCCGCCAGATCCGGACGGGGAAGACGTTCCCGTGCTGCGAACTGGCCCCGCCCACACCCGACATGGGCATCAGCCGTGCCTTGCCGGAGCTGGTCCGGAACATCGTCACGGCGGTCGACAGCTGCTCGGTGGTCGCGGTGAACCAGGCCGACCGGAGGCGGTCCTGGTCGCCGGTGCGCCCGGCGGTGATGGGGCGACGGACGGCGGATGCGCCCACGCCCCGCATCGCGTCCGCGACCTCGTCGGCCACATCCGGGTCCAACGCGCGCCGTGCGCCCGGCCGTTCGAGCCCGCCGACGGACGCGTCGTCCTTGACGACCTTGGTCACCGAGTAAGGGTCGTGCCGCAGGCCGCGGTTGGCGAAGGTGCTGTAGGCACCGGCCATGCGGATCGCGCTGGGGGTCGACGTACCGACGGGGAAGGTCTCCTCCAGGCGCGCCATGCTGCCTTCGAGCAGCCCGGAGGCGACGGCGGTGCGCCGCACCCGCTCCAGGCCGACGTCCTTGCCGAGGCGTACGTAGGTGGCGTTGCCGCCTTTCGCCAGGGCCTGGCGCAGGGTGGGGTGAGCGGAGTCCGGCTTCTCCGCGGAGCCGTGCCCCGGGGCGGGCGGGGAACCGTTCCCGACCGTGGGCGCGGCCGATTCCCGCAGGAGACCTTCGTCGTCGTAGAAGCTCCCGGCCGACACGGGCTGCCACCGAGTGGCGCGCCCGCCCGACGACCCGGCCGACGTACGGATGCCGTGCTGCAGGGCGGAGGCGAGCACGAAGGGCTTGAAGGCGGAGCCGACGGGGACGCCGGAGGTGTCGGCGTTGTTGGTGAAGTGCCGGGTGGCGTCGGCTCCTCCGTACAGCGCGACGATGGCGCCGTCGGACGGACGCACGGATGCGGCACCCACCTGCACGCCCTTGTCGGCGGGGCGCTTCTTCGGATCGATGTCGCGGTCGATGACGCGCTCGACCGCGGCCTTCATGCGCCGCACCTTGTCCTTGTCGAAGGTGGTGTGGATCTTGTAGCCGCCGCGGGCCAGGTCTTTGTCGGTGAGCGTGGTGTGCTGCTTGATGTACTTGTTCGCGACGTCGACGAGATAGCCGGTCTGCCCGCTGAGGCTGGTGGACCGTGACTCCTTGTGCGGCTCGGGAAATGCCGTGAACTTCGCACGCTCCTCGGCCTTCATGAGCCCGGCCTTCACCTGCCGGTCGAGGATCCATGCCCAACGGGCCCTGGCACGCTGGTGGTTGGCGCGCCCGACGGAGGGATCGTACTGCTCGGCGCCCTTGAGCAGGGCGGCGAGGGCTGCGCCCTGGCTGGGGTTCAACTGGCGTGCGGGGATGCCGTAGTAGGCGTGGGCGGCGGCCTCGATCCCATAGGCACCGCGCCCGAACCAACTGGTGTTGAGATACCCCTGAAGGATCTCCCGCTTGCTCTTCTTCCGGTCCACCTTCAACGCGATGACGAACTCCTTGACCTTGCGCGTCACCGTCTGGTCCTGGGAGAGGTAGGTGTTCTTCACGTACTGCTGCGTGATGGTCGAACCTCCCTGTGTTTCCTGGCCGCGGACCATGCTGACGGCGGCGCGGGCGAGGCCCTTGGGCGAGACGCCGGAGTCGCTGTAGAAGGTGTCGTTCTCGGCGGCGATGACGGCGTTCTCGACGGCATCGGGGATTTCCGAGAGCCGTACGTTCTGCCGGTTCACGTCACCGGTGCTCACCATCTGGGTGCCGTCGGCCCAGTAGTAGACGTTGGCCTCGCGCTGGGCGGTCACGTTCTCGTCGGGGATGTCTACGGAGGCGTACACGATGGCGAAAAGGACGGCGAGGGTGGAGAGGGCGAAGGTGAGGGAACCGAGACACTGCCGCCAGGAGGGCAGCCAGCGGCGGGCGCCGCGTCTGCCCTGGCGTGGGTAGTCGACGAGGCGTCGGCGGCCGGACTCGCGGGTGGCCTCGGGGCCGGACTTTCGGGCGGACTTGCGGGCGGCGCGGGGGTGTTCGGCGGGCTTGCGTCGTCGCGGCGCGGGCTTTCCCTGAGTGTGTGTCCCCATGGTGGAGGAGAGGCGGGGACGGGGGCGGGGGGTTGGCCGGAGACGTATTAGGGGGACGTAACAGTGGCAAAGGGGGAGCGGGTCCGTGGATGGCAGGGCCAGGCCGTGGCCGCTCCCCTGAGCCACGGCCTGCCCGCCTCAACCATGGGCCGACCATGCGGGAGTGTGTCGGCCTTATGGGAGTCCGGGACTCTCGGGTACCCGGGGTGGGGCTGTCGACACAGGTTGAATGCGGGAGGACTCAGGACGCAGGGCTCAGGCTCAGGGCCCAGGGCCACGGGAAGCTTGGACAGTCGGACGGGAAGCCTGGACGGTCGGACGGGAAGCCTGGACGGTCGGCCGAGGCGGAGTGGGAGAGCGCGGGCTAGCGTCCTTCTCGGCAGGAAACACCAGTGAGGGGAAGGGCCCGATGGACCAGCGAACGTCCGACCGCAACGCCGGCACGACCACCGAGTTCGAGAGGGACGTCGTCAAGCTGTTGCTGGAGACGATGGGCAAGGTGGCCAAGGAGGGGCGTGAGGACGTCGGTACGGAGAGCGTGCTGAACGCGCTCGTGTCGGGCGACTGGGCCGCGGGTAACGCCATCGCCCCCGGCGTGAGGGCCTCCGGCTCGCTCGGCGCCTCGATCGGGCACCGGGGGACATCCGTGTGGGTCAGTGGCGACGCGGGTGACGGCGCGGTGGGAACTGCGGACGACGAGCGGGAGATCGACGCCCTCTGGCGTGAGGTGCGGTACGACGAGGCCAAGAGGCTGCGCTGGAAGAACCGTAAGAAGAAGAGGGAGGAAGAGGCGGCGGGGCGGCCCCCGGGCGCCCTTGAACTCCCGCCGATGACCGGCGCGTTGAGGACCTGCCTGCGCAAGTCGCTGGAGGCCGCACGGGAGGAGGGTGCCGTTTCGGTACGCGTCAGCCACGTGGCGCGGGCCCTTGTCGTGCTGCCCGATACGCGTGCCCGTGAGGCTCTGGTGGTGGAGAAGCTGGACGTCACGGCTGCCTCGACCGCGCTCGACGCGTTGCGGGGAAGCGATGAAGTGCCGGAGCCCGGCACGGTGTTGGTGCTGCGCAAGGCGGGGACGTTCGGGAAGAGCGGCAATCCGCTGACCCGGAAGTTCACCTCCTGGATCTTCGGGGGCGGCGCTGGGTTCGGCTCTGCGGTCGTGGGCGTGGTGCGCTCGGAGGCACAGCGAGTGGCGGTGCGACGCGGGACGCCGGAGCGGGAGCCCATCGATGCGGTGCTCGGCATCCTGGCCCTGGAGCGGTCGTTGGCCGTCGCGGGGCGTGAGCTGCCCGAGAAGCTGGCGGCGGCGAACCAGGGGGCGGAGTTGCTGCGCCGACACGGCGCGCGATTGGACGCTCTCGCCCGACTGCTGCTTCCCTCTACGGGGTCCGCCGAGGTCGGGGAGGGGGAGCCCCCGGAGTTCGACGGCGGCGCGGACTACGAGCGGCGGCTCCTGCACGTCACGCAGCTCACCGCTTCCGCTCAGGACTCGCCCACGGTCGGTACGACCCACCTGCTGGCCGCCCTGCTGGACGAGACCGGGACGGACGCGGAGACCGCGGCGGAGATCGCGCGGGTGCTGACCGAGGCCGGGGTGGACGTCGCGGGGCTGCGGGCGGAGCCGGAGCTCCGGGTGCCGGGTGGGGCGGCAGAGGCGGCTTGAGGCTGCAGCAGTAGCCCAATGTGCTTGACAGAAAACGCCGTTGAGAGCGGCACCCACACGGAGGAAGACATGAGCCCGGCAGTGCGACCGTGGAGGCGGATGTGCCGCGAGGCCGCCGCGATTCGGGATGCGGTGCGCGGCGCGCCCCGGCGGACGGTCGTCACCGAGTCCGTACTCACCGGCGTGGTCCTGCTGTTCACGCTGGCGCCGTTTCCGCTGATCCCCCCTGCCCACCCGGTGCCGGCGGCCCTCCTGGGGGTGTGGGCGGCGCTGCTCGTGCCCGCGCGGCGGAGGTATCCGTCCCTCACGGTGCTGTGCTGCGTGCCGGTGATCGCCGGGGACAACGTGTGGGCGGCGGTCGTGGTGCCCGCCGTCGTGTGGTCCGCCGCGCGCCGCATCACGCCCGCACGGCGCGCCTGGGCGGTGGTCGGGACGATCGGGGCGTGCGGTGTCGGAGCCGTGGTCGTGTCGATCGCCGCGCAATCCCTCGGCGGGCTCCCGAAGACGCCGTACCTGGCCGCGGGCGTCGGCGTGGTCGCGCTGTTCATCCTGCTGCCCGCGCTGTCCGGCCTGATGCTGGGCCGTCGCCGTCCGCTGTCCGGGCTGCTGCGGGAACGCAACGCGTACCTCGAACAGGCCCGCTTCCTCACCGAGGAGGCGGCCCGCATGGAGGAACGGGCGCGCATCGCCGCCGAGATGCACGATCTGCTCGGCCACCGCATCGGCCTCATCTCGGTGCACGCCGGAGCCCTCCAGCTCGCCGCCGAACGGCAGGCACCCCCGCTGGCCCCCCAGGCCGAACTCCTGCGCACCACCGCCGGAACGGCCATGGACGAACTGCGCGGCATCCTCGGCGTCCTGCGTCATCACTCCGGCGAGGAGACCGCCGAGCGGGGGACCCGCGAGGATCTCGCGGCCCTGGTCGCGGATTCCCGGAGCGCGGGGGCCGACGCCGAACTGCACTGGAACGCGAGCGCGACCGTGGTGGCGGACGCGGACGCACGCACTCGGCAGGCCATCCACCGTGTCACCCGCGAAGGGCTCGCCAACGCGTTGAAGCACGCGTCCGGCGCTCCTGTCCGTGTGATGGTCCACGACGAGGGGGGCATGGTGGTGGTCGCGGTCGTCAACGACGCTCCTCCAACGCCCGGTTCACCCGGGGGCGGCAACCGCAGCGGACTGGTCGGCCTCCAGGAGAGGATCGGCCTGCTCGGCGGAACGCTCGACGCGGGGCCGCGCCCGGAGGGCGGTTTCGTGCTCGCCGCCCGGATACCGGCCCGGCCCGACGTGCCGCCGGTGTACGCCACTTCGTCCGGGCCGGTGGTGTCCTCCGGCGGGGCGGGCTCCCGGGGCTCCCGGCCCCCGCTGTCCACGGAGGTGCTCACGTGGCCCCGACTCCTGGGCGGGGGCTGTGCGGCGATGCTGGTGCTGTTGCCGACGGTCGGCGGGACCGTCGTCCTGCTGATCATGGCGGTCCTACACTGAACCGATGATCCGAGTGCTGATCGCCGACGACGAAGCGCTGATGCGCACCGGGATCCGGCTGATCCTGGAGAACGACGACGAGGTCGTGGTCGCGGCCGAGGCGCAGGACGTCCGCGAGGCCGTCGAAGCCTGCCGCACCCACCCCGTCGACGTCGCCCTCCTCGACATCCGCATGCCCGGCGACGGCATCGCCGGCGCCGCGGAGATCCTCCGCCACTCGCCCCGCACCCGGGTGGTGATGCTGACGTCCTTCGGCGAGGAACCGAGCGTCACCCGCGCCCTGCGCGCCGGAGCCCACGGCTACCTCCTCAAGGACATCGGCCCCCGTGACCTCATCGACGCCGTACGCCGCGCCGCCGCCGGAGAGCCCGTCCTCGCCCCGCAGGTCACCCGCCAACTCGTCGACTTCCGGACCAGGTCGGGCGACGGCAGCGAGGCCGCGGCACGCCGGACAGCGGACCTGACCCCGACTGAACGGGACGTACTCCGGCTCCTGGGCACCGGCCTGTCCAACGCCGAGATCGCCGCACGACTCCACCTGAGCTCCGGCACGGTGAAGGCCCACATCAGCAGCATCCTCACGCGTACCGCCTGCACGAACCGCGTCCAGGCGGCGGTCCTTGCGCAACAGGCGGGGCTGCACGATCGCGACTGACGCGGTCATCCGCGGCTCCGAGCTGCACCGGACGAGCCGTGACCCTGGCCCTGGAGGGCCGGCAGAGGGCCGCGCACGAGCTGGGTGCGTCGCTCGTCGCCGGCTCCCATAGCGCGGAAGTTCCTTCCCACCTCGGTGAGGGTCAGCCGGTCAGCCCGCGGTTGGGGCCGCCTCGAAGCTGAGCCACGACCTCGAGCCGCGGAACATCCACCGCTCATCCACTCGCGTCGATCTGGATGCCAGAAGGGGGCCACCGCCGGAAAACCGGAGGAGGATGGTCCCAGAGATCAGAAGGTGCGTCGTCCCAATCATTCGTACGCTTGAAGTCGGTCCACCCATGGGCGAGGACCAGCCGGCGGCAGTTGGCACATCGATAGGCTTCGAATCCCACGTTGAGACGGCTGTCCTGATCGGGGACCACTTCGGCACCGCCGACCGGTCTCATGTGAGCCAGCCGTCCGCACCACCCGCATGTCGTGCTCGCCATAGTCGGAGACTGGTGCGCAACGCCCCGATGGGCATGAGATTTGTGACCGTTGCGCTCGCGGACCAGAGCAAGCCGCAGGGCAGGCCCGTGCCGACGGCTTCGGAGCCCTCAGCTTGGGAAGCTGCGATGATCTAGGGATGATTGGTCGCTGAGCTGGCCAAACAAAGGAATCACGGTTCACGTTGGTGTGGTGGCGAAACCGTGATTCCCCGTGGCTCCCCTCCCGATCTGGTGCGACTGTGGTGCGGGGCGACGCTGCTCGTGTTGGCCTTCTGATGGTCTTGGCGCCCTGGTGGGTGAGGCTGTCTACTGCCCGCGTCGAGCCCCGGGGAGGCCAGGAGGTGTCTGGACATCAGCGTTGACTTGGCCTCCCAAGGTCATGACGTTGAGGGTTGCAGAGTTTTCGTTGGCGATTGCGCTCTCAACGCGAGCGACGAGCGTGGTGAACGCTTCATCCTCTGAGAGCTTTTTGTACGGGCCGACCTTGGTTTCGAAGTAGATCCGCTCGTGACCGAGGAGTTGTTCGGTCGATCTGTAGTTCTTCCACTGCTCGCGGTAGCGGTACACGCTCTCCAGCGAGACGGAGCCGACTACAACCAAGCTCAGCACTGTGGCGGTGAGCTTCGCGAACGACAGATCGAGATTGACTAACACGGGAACCAGTGCGCCTCCGACTACGGAGACTGTGCGCATCCGAAGGTGCATAGCCTTTGTCTTGACAGCCTTCTTGTCGTACCACGCTTGGTACTGAGACAGCCGGTCCTCCACGTAGTCCTGTGCAGAAGCAACAGGACTGGAGGTTGAGGGGTGAGTCTCAAGTGACTGATTGTCATTGGTCCCTGGCATGCGGGGAGTACATCGGCGGTGGCCTGGTGTAGTCAACTCTTCGGTGACGCTCGATCTCGACCGTTCGCCGCTGTTGGTGTCAGCGGCTGGTGTCGTGAGAGGAACGGGGGCTTGCCAGTCGTTCCAGGATGGGCCGTGATCCCTGAAGTGGGGACGAGCTACCGATTACTCCAGCTTCCGCGAGGACAATGAGCGTCAGCTTTGCACCGACACCCCCGATGGTGTTCGAGATCATGCCCACCACCACCTCTCGGATCTTCAACTTACTTGTGTGCTGCCGCGCTTTGGCCACCTTGGGCTCGATCACCCGCGTGATCAGCTGCTTGGTTCCCCACGCCAGGATCACGCCGACGATGAGGTAGATCGCCATTACCTTGCAGTCAAGCACCCACGGAAGCCCCAGGTTCGAACTGAGGCTTCCCCCTTTCAGGGATCACGGATGTATCCAGCGTACGTGGCGTCGCTGAGGCACGCGGTCGGTGGAGCGGCTGCCTAAAGTCGTGGAGCCGACCGGCCCCAGTCACAGACGTTTGAACCTTGGAACCCCTCAGGCCAGACTTTCTAGGCCGAGCTTCGCCAGCCGCGACCGAATGGCGCTGGGCTTCCGGCCGAACTGCTCCCCAAGGGTGTCGAAGTCACGTTCCCCTTGCTGGTAGAGCGCAAGGAGCTGCGCGTCGTCCTCCGGCGTCCATGGATGCCCCATCCGCGGGTAGTGAGCGCGTAGTTCTTCCGGCGACTCGCGCTTCCTGCTGGCATCGCCGTGAGGGCAGACAGACTCGATGATATTGAGCGGGAACTCTCCGACGTGAGTACCTGCGAGCCAGAGGTTCAGGTTGCCGTCATCGAACGTGATCCGGTCGGCCTGGATGGTGACTGCTCGCCGAAGCACGTCGCTGTCGTCCGGGTCTTCGTGAAAGTCGGTGAACGTGAGACGGAACGCTGCGCGCACGGTGAATTCCCCCATGGGCCTCATCCTGGCGCGTTCAGCGGGTACGCGGAAGATCAGTTCTCGCCCTTGCCCGGCGGCGCGCGCCCGCGCCGTGCGCGGGCCTTGATGAAGTAGGGAAAGTTCCACCGCGCCGTGACCCCGACGAACCGGTGCGGGGTGTCGGCAGTCAGTCCCCTCGGCTGCGGTGCAATTCATGCCCTCTGCACTGGACACGCCCCAAGGAGCGTCCGAGCTCGCCGAGTCCCTGTTGCCGTCGCTCGGGAACCGCTGGCTGCACACGCAAGCCGTCGCCGCCCGTGCTCAGGAGGCTTCAGCAGCAGTGCCCGAGGGTGAACGTGACCTCCTTGTCGCCGCGGCCTGGCTGCATGACATCGGCTACGCCCAGGAGTTGAAGGAGACCGGGTTCCATCCACTCGATGGGGCTCGCCACTTGGAGAAGTCGGGTGCGCCGGCGCGACTCGTGCGGCTGGTCGCCCATCACTCTGGCGCCGTCTATAAGGCAGAACAGCGGGGACCGTCCGCAGAGTTGGCCGTCCACGAGGGAGAGGATTCACCGCTCCTGGACGCTCTGATCTACGCCGACATGACCACCGGCCCCGCCGGACAGTCCTTCGACTTCGACCGTCGCATGGATGAGATCTTGGAACGGTACGAGCCCGGCAGTGCAGTTCACACCGCGATCACGAAGGCACGCTCGTACCTCGGTGCTGCTGTCGAGCGGACGCGTGCCCGCCTCGGCGAGTGATCAACCGATGTAGGGCTCTTGCCCACCGGCTAGGCCGTGATCGATCCGCATGCGCATGGACGGGTGGATGTTCAGCTCGTCCAACTTGGTCGGCTCGACGAATGCGACTTCCTTGCTCTCGCTGCTCGTACGGAGTGAGCCCCCGGTGATCCGGGCCGTGAAGCAGATCGAGAACTGCTGCCGTACCTCGCCGTCGTCGTACGCCATGACGTGAGTCGGGTTCGTGTAGAGCCCACCAGGCCGGTCACCTCGACGTCGAAGCCCGTCTCTTCCTTCGTCTCGCGCACCGCGGCATTCGCAACAGACTCGCCGACGTCGACTCCGCCGCCGGGCAGTGCCCACAGGTCGTTGTCGGTCTTGTGGATGAGTAGGACCTGTCCCGCCTCGTTGAGCGCGACGGTTGTCACTGACGGGACGATGCTGTTTGCCTTGGGAGCGTTCGGGTCGTTGACGTAGTCGACACGGGCCATGACTCCAGCGTCGCACGTCCGCCGGCGGTTGTGGCCAGTGCCGCATCAGCCAACGTTCGCCCTGGTGCGATATCTGTCCCCACCCGTCGACCGGTAGGCGTCAACTGCGATGGTTGGGGGATGAACGGTGACTTCTTGGTCCGGCACCATCACCAGTTGACCGCGTGGCTGAGGGATGGAGACGCAGAAAGCCTCGACGCATTCCTGGGCGCGCACCACGACGCCTTCGTACTCGTGACGACAGATGGTGTGATCCTCGACCTTGAGACGCTGCGAGGATCCCTGCGTAGTGCGGGCGGCAGCCAGCCTGGATTGTCGATCGAGGTCGAGGAGATCACCAGCGTCACCCCCGAGGTGTACCGGTTCCTGGAGCGCCACAGCGTGGGCGGCGCTGTCGTGGGCGTGCGGGTGGTGACGGCCGTGATGGGCGACGGGTTGCTGCTCAGTGTGCAGGAGACTGCCCGCCGGTAAGGGCAAACGTTGCCTGATGCGGCTCTAGACGGCGTTCGCTCGATCCCATGCGTAGTCGAAGCTCTTCATGTAGTGCCGGAAGCTGCGGGCGCCTGGGAGGTAGCGGAAGTGCAGGACCGGCTCCTCAGGAAGAGGCGACCCGGTCGCCCGTGACCGCCCGCGTTGATGTCAGAAGTAGATGTCAAAGGCCCCGGACCAAGATCGGTCCGGGGCCTTTTCGCTTGTGCCCCCGGCAGGATTCGAACCTGCGACACCCGCTTTAGGAGAGCGGTGCTCTATCCCCTGAGCTACGAAGGCGTACTGGTGCCGCCACGGATGGCGGTTCCAGACAGGGTAGCGGATCGGGGTGGGGCGGCGGTGTCTGGGCGGGGGGTGGGGGAGTCAGGCGGGTGGGGTCCAGGGGCCGAGCCAGTCGGCGATTTCCTGGTCCGCGGCCTGGGCGGCGGTCAGGTGGGGGCGGTCTTCGCTCTCCGTGCCCGAACCCGCGCCCGTGTTCTCGTACTCCGCGAAGCGGTCGTCCTTCCAGGGGAAGCCGCCCATGTCCGACCACGGAGCGGTACGGATGGCGCCGCTCAGGGTGGTGTCGCGGATCGTGGTCTGCGGGTCGAGGCTCGCGTCGCCGCCCGCGTGCCAGTTGCGTCCCAGGTGGAAGCTGCGCGCGGACACGTCGCCGGTGATCGTGCTGTTCGTGATCAGGAAGCCCTTGCGGTCGGCGGGGGTGCTCGGTGCCGTCACGTAGCCCTGTGACGTGCCGTCCCAGCGCTTCTTGAGCGTGATCACCGAGCGGTCCACCACTGCTGTTGCCCTGCCGAAGATGAAGTCCGTGTTCCCGATGATGTACGAGTTCTTGATGTATGCCCGGCCCTGTTTGTCCTTCGCCGCCGTGTCCAGGAGGAGCGTGTCCTGGTCTCCCTCGATGATCACGCCGTCCAGGTACGCCTTGTCGGCCGCCGTGCGCAGGGCCACCGCCTGGTGTCCTGCCATGTCCTGGTTCGCCTTCTCGTCGAAGTCGTTGGAGATCGTCAGGTTCCTGGCCCGGAACTCGTCCGCCTCCGCGGCCACCGTCGCGCTGCCCGATGTGCCGTAGGTGCCGGAGCCGTCCGGCTTCTGCGTGCCGGCGGCGTTGTCGTACACGATCACAACGTCCTTGCGGCTGCCGCCCGTGCCCTGGAGCGTGATGTGCGGCTTGGTCGCCGGGATCTTCACCGTTTCCCGGTACGTGCCCGGTGCGATGGAGACGGTGACCCGCGAGGAGTTGTTCGGCGGTACCGCGTCGATCGCCGACTGGACCGTCTTGTACCGGGCGCTGCCGTCCTTCGCCACCGTGAGGACGTCGTCCGCCGAGCCCTTCGCCACTGCCGCACGTGGGCCCGCCCCCGCCTTCACCTTCGCCGGGACCTCCGTCCCCTCGTCGAGCTCGTACGCGTAGAAGCTCTTCGGGTCGAACGCCGTGCCGCCGCTCTCGTTGCGCCCGCTCGTCCCTGCGAAGACATTTCCGCGCTGCACCACCGAGGCCGAACTGTCCTTCGTCACCGGGTTGTTGATGCCCTCGAAGTAGCTGTTCTCCAGGAGCATCTTCGTCTTGCCGCGCGAGTAGTTCCCGTACGACGACGTGATGTCCGTGCCCGCGACGTCCTGGAGGTAGTTGTTGTAGAGGTGCGCGTGGGCCACGTTGTCGGTCGACGGGTTGCGCTGTTCCGTCTCACGGATCCAGTTGTGGTGGATCGTGATGTCGGCCGTGGTGTTCTCGGTCCAGCCGATGCCGAACGTCTTGTTGTTGTCGCTGAGTTTGTTCCAGGACACCGTCAGGTAGGTGGTGTCCTTGCGGCTGTCTATCAGGCCGTCCGCCATGTGCCGCAGGTCGTTGTGGTCGATCCAGACGTGGTGCGCGCCGTCCATCTGTACGGCGTCGAAGTCGTGCTCCTTGTCGTTCCACGTGCCCGCGTAGGAGTCCCGGATCGTGAGGTTCCGGAGGATCACGTTGTGCACGCCCTGGCCCAGGAAGAAGCCGCCCCCGACGATCTGGCCCGAGGTGCCGGAGCCCACGATCGTCTTGTCGGACGCGACCTTGATCTCCTTGCCCTTGGGGTCCATCGTGATCGTCGCGGCGACGACGATGACGTACGGCTCGGAGGCCGTCGCGTACTTCTCCAGGTCGGCGAGTGTCTTGACGGTGACCGTCTTTCCTTCGCGGCCGCCGTAAGTTCCGTTCTGACCCAGTGCGTTGACCGATGCGAAGCCGTCGGCGATGTCGTCGGCGATGTCGTCGGCGGCGTCAGCGGCCCACGTCGCGGTACTCGCCGCCGACGCCCTCGGCTGTGCGTCCTCGCCGAAGATCCCGAACGTCGTGCCGTACGCGAGACCCGCCGCGGCCACCATGGCGACCGGGACGCCGACCCTCAGGCCCAGTCGCCCCCTGCGGTGCCGCGCCCCGCGATCGTGCTGCTTGATCTCTGACATGTGCTTCATCCGCCCTGGCAGTCGTGGGTGTGCGTTGCGCAGGGCAGTCGCCACCACCGGGCGGATTGGTTGCCGGAGCCGTCGGAGGCGCCGGACCCGCAGGGTCAGTCCGAGCCGGCCGTCGCGGCCCCGTCCCGCTCCGCGAGATCCGCGTCGATCGCCGTCCGCAGCTCCGCGAGCAACGTCTCGAACCTCTCGATGAGTTCGGGCGGGTACTTGGCCATCGCCGCGTCCATCCGCACCGCGAGCGGCGTGAAGAACTCGTCGGCGCGCTCCCGGATGTCCTGGCGGCTGCGCAGCGTGACCACGCGGCGGTCGGCGTGCTCGCGGGTGCGGACGATGTGGCCCGCGCCTTCGAGGCGGTTCAGGAGCGCGGTCGTGGCGCCCGATGAGAGCAGGATGCGCTTGCTGAGGCGGGCCGGGGAGAGCGGTGTGCCGCGGTCCTCCGCGGTGACGATCTCCAGGAGGGCGTCCGCGTCCGTGGAGTGCAGGCCGAGCCAGATGGCGAAGCGGCGACTGAGCTCGTTGTAGCGCTCGCCGTAGCCCCTGAGTCCGTCCATGAGGCGCTCGCGCTGCGCCGTCACCTCGCCGGGTGTCGGTTCCGCCGTCGGTTCCGCCGTCGGTTCTTCCGTCGGTCCCGCCGCCGGTTCATCCGTCGCCACCGCGCCCGCCTTCTCTCCCTGCACCTGCCGCACCTGCCGCCTTCGCCGTTCGCGCTCGTGCTTTGACAACTTACCGGCCCGATATTACCTTCACCATCAAATTACTTCACCATGGAGGTATCTCGTGTGCGATCCGTCCCCCGCCCGTCGTGACCCGTCCCCCGCCCGCCGATGGCTCGGCCTCCTCGCCATCGCCCTCGGAGTCGCCCTGATCGTCGTGGACACCACGATCGTGAACGTGATCGTCCCCTCGGTCATCCAGGACCTGGACACCGGCTCCGCCCAGGCGCAGTGGATCCAGGAGTCGTACGCGATCGTCTTCGCCGCGCTGCTCCTGCTGACCGGGCGCCTCGCGGACATCTTCGGTGCCCGCCGGATCTTCGTCGTGGGCGTCGTCGTCTTCGGCGCGACCAGCGTGCTCGCCGGGCTCGCGCCCGGCAGCGGGCTGCTGATCCTGGCCCGCTTCCTGCAAGGCGCGGGCGCGGCGATGATCCTGCCGACCTCGCTCTCCCTCCTCAACGCGACCTTCACCGGAAAGGCGCGCGGCCAGGCCTTCGCCATCTGGGGCTCGACCATCGGCGCCGCCGCCGCGCTCGGCCCGCTGCTCGGCGGCTGGCTCGCCGAACACGTCTCGTGGCGCTGGGCGTTCGGCATCAACGTGCCGTTGTCCGTCCTCGTCGCCGCCGGGGTGCTGCTCTGCATGGCTCCCTCGCCGCGGACCAAGGGCCGGTTGGACGTGGCCGGTGCGGTGCTCTCCGCGGTGGGGCTCGGACTGCTCGCCTTCGGGCTCGTCGAAGGGCGTACGTACGGCTGGATCGTCAGTATCGAGCCGCTGGAGGTGCTCGGGGTCAGCTGGGGGAGCGGGCCGTCGCCCGTTCTCGTCGCCCTCGTGCTCTCGGCCGGCACGCTGTTCGCCTTCGTCCGGCGGCAGATCGTGCTCAGCCGGGACGAGGACTCCGCACGCGTCCTGATGGACGTACGGCTGTTCTCGATCGCCTCCTTTCGCAACGGCAACATCGCGACCCTGATCATCGGCCTCGGCGAGTTCGGCATCGTCGCGGTGCTCCCGCTGTGGCTGCAGTTCACCCTCGGCTACAGCGCCCTGGAGGCCGGGCTCGCGCTCGTGCCCATCGCGATCGGCAGCTTCGTCGCGACCGGGGCCGGCTTCCCGCTGGCGGCCAGGGTCCCGGCGCTCGGGCAGGTGCGCATCGGGCTCGCGCTGGAGGTCGCCGGGCTGGCCGGGGTCGGGTTCATCGCCGCGCCCGACAGCTCCTGGTGGGCCGTCGCGCTCATGCTCTTCGTGTACGGGATCGGCGTCGGGTTCGCCACCGCCCAGGTCACCAACGTGGTCCTCGCCGAGGTGCCGCACGAGAGCGCGGGGCAGGGATCCGGCATCCAGAGCGCCTTCCGCCAGCTCGGTTCCGCGCTCGGGATCGCCGCCCTCACCACCGTCTTCTTCACCACCCTCAGTACGCACCTGCGCGACCGGCTGAGCGATGCCGGGCTGCCGGAAGGACGCGCCGACCATCTCACCGGCGCCGTCACCGACAGCGCGGGAGCCGCCATCGGGCCCCTCGCGGACCGCCCGGAGACCGCGTCCGTCGCCGCCGCGGCACGGGCGGCGATGACCGACGGGGTCGCGCTCGGCTGCTATGTCGCCGCGGGCTTCGTCGTCCTCGGACTTGTGGCCACCTTCCTCGTGAAACCGGCCGCCACCACCGCGCACGAGGCCACGACCGCCGAGGATCAGGGCGACGTGGTCGCCCAGGTGTAGGCATGCAGCCGCAACGCGAGCTGGATCTCCAGGGAGCGCTCCGGCGACTGCCAGTCGCCGCCCAGCAAATGGCCGATCCTGTCCAGGCGTTGGACCACGGTGTTCACATGGACGTGGAGGGAGTCCTTCGCCTTGGACTGGCTCATTCCGCACGCGTAGTAGGCCCGCAGGGTGTGGATGAGTTCCGTGCCCCGCTTGGCGTCGTAGTCCACGACCGGGCCCAGCGTGCGGCGTACGTACGAGTCGAGGTTCGTGTCCTCGCCCAGGAGTACGCCCAGGAAGCCGAGGTCCGGCAGGTCCGCGCCCTGGCCCGTGTGCCCGAGCGCGCGCAGCGCGGACAGGCACCGCAGCGCCTCGGCGTGGGCCAGGGCGAGGGCCTCGGGGCCCGTGGCGGGGCCCGCCGCGCCGACCGTGACCGGGGCGCCGGCCGCCTGGGTGAGCTCCGCGGCGAGCGCGCGGGCGCGGGAGCCGGTGTCGTCGGCCGGGGTCACCAGGACCACGTGGTCGTGGTGCAGGCCGGACAGGCCGTGGTGGGTGCGGGCCGCGCGCGCCGCGGAGGAGAGCAGGAGCCGGCGCGCGGCCGTCTCGCTGTGGGCGACGAACACCGAGTGGGGTAGCCGCAGATCCACGTCAAGGCGGCGGGCCCTGGCCGTGAGGCGGCCCGGGGTGCCGGAGAGGGAGAGCAGGTCGCCGAGGAGTTCGCCGCGTACGCGGTCCTCGGCCTCGGCGGCCGAGCGGCGCAGGAGCAGCAGCAGCGCCGTGACGACCCCGGCGCGCTCGAACAGGCGGCGGTCGGCCTCGCCCAGGTCGGCGCGGTCGGTGAGGGCGATGCTGCCCAGGAGCTCCGGTCCCGCGAGGACCGCGCACACCCAGGTGCCGTCGAGGGGGACGGCCCGGCCGCTTGCGCGCGAGGCGGAGACGGCCTTGGCGGGCGTAGTACGGGGGTCGGCGGCCACGCGGGCCAGTTCCGTGCCGTCCGCGTCGTGGATGAGGGTGCCGCCGCGCAGGAGGGCGCCGATGGCCGTGGCGACCTCCGTGAAGTCACCGCCGCGCAGCACGAGATCGGTCAGGCGGTCGTGCGCGTCCTCGGCCCGGCGCAGCGCCTCGCTGTGCGCCTGGATCGTCCGCGAGGCCTCGTTCAGGTCGACGAGCGCCGCCCTGGTCTCTTCCATGAGGCGTGCGCTGTCGATGGCGATCGCCGCGTGGTCGGCGAGCGAGGACAGCAGCGCGCCCTCGTCCGGCGTGAAGGCGCGGGCGGTGCGGTCGGCGGCGTACAGGACACCGATGACGTGCGTGCCCTGCCGCAGCGGCACGCCGAGGATGGCGTGCAGGCCTTCTTCGAGTACGGCGCTGTCGATGGGGTTCGTGTGCTGGAAACGGGGGTCGACCTCGTAGTCCCCGGTGGCGTACGGGCGGGCGGTCTGGGCGACGAGGCCGCCGAGCCCCTCGCCCATGCCCAGGCGCAGATTCTGGAACGCGGCGGAGACCGAACCGTCCGTCACACGCATGTAAGTGTCGCCCGCCACCGGGTCGTTGAGGGAGAGGTACGCGACGTCCGTACGGAGCAGCAGCTTGGCGCGGTGCACGATGGCGCGGAGCACCGCGTCCAGGTCGCGAAGCGCCGCGAGGTCGCCCGCCGTGTCGAAGAGGGCGGTGAGCTCGGCCTCGCGGCGCTGGTGCTGGTTCAGGGTGCGGCGCACGCGCAGCGCGGTCTGCGTGGCCTCGTCGATCGCCGTGAGCTCGGCGCCGCTCGCGCCCGCCGCGCGGGCCGCGGCGGCGGGGCGCGCGAACTGCTCGGCGGGCGCGTCCTGGGCGAGCAGGTCGAGCAGCTCGCGCAGGGCGGCGCACGCCTGCTCCCGGCGGGCGGCGTCCGAGGAGCCGGACACGTCTGGGGAGTTGGGCATACGACGGGTCGCCTCCGGGAGCGGGTGCACGTGCTGGTGGTGCTCGTGCTGATGGAGTGCTTCAGCTTCCGATTGTCGCCGAGGCCGTCCTTGCCGCACCCTCGGACGGAGATCCCTTTTCGGCGAGCGAGCGGCCTCGCGTCTCCTTCGCCACAAGCACGGTGAGCGTCGTGATCACCACCGTCACGCAGACATACAGCGCCACCGGCGTCGCGGAGTCGAAGTCCTTGAGCAACTCCACGGCGATGATCGGCGCGAGCGCACCGCCGATGATGGACGCGAGCTGCGAGCCCATGGACGCCCCGGAGTAGCGGACCTTCGTGTCGAACATCTCGGAGATGAAGGCGGCCTGCGGCCCGTACATCGCGCCGTGCAGGAGCAGCCCGACCGTGACCGCCAGGGTGATCACGGTGAAGGACTTGCTGTCGACGAGGGCGAAGAACGCGAACGCCCACGCGGCCATGCCCACCGAGCCGATCAGGGTGACGGGCCTGCGGCCGATGCGGTCCGAGAGCGCGCCCCACAGGGGGATCGTCACGAAGTGCACGGCGGAGCCGATGAGTACGGCGTTCAGGGCGGTGCTCTTGGGCAGTTCCAGGTGCACGGTGACGTAGACCAGGACGAAGGCCGTGAGGATGTAGTACGAGACGTTCTCGCCGAGCCGGGTCCCGATGGCGGTGAGGACGCCGCGCCAGTTGTGCCGGAAGACCTCGACGACGGGCGCGTCCTGCTTGGGGGCCCCACCCGAGGCCAGAGCCGCCTCCGCCTCCGCGCGGGCCTGCGCCTCCAGGAAGAGCGGGGACTCCGAGACCGAGACCCGTATCCACAGGCCGATGATCACGAGCACGCCGGAGAGCAGGAATGGGATGCGCCAGCCCCAGGCGAGGAACGCCTCGTCGGACTGGATCGCGGCCAGGAGCGCGAGGACGCCGGTGGCCAGGAGGTTGCCGCCGGGGGCGCCCGCCTGCGGCCAGGACGCCCAGAAGCCGCGGTTCTTGTCGTCGCCGTGCTCGGAGACGATCAGGACGGCGCCGCCCCACTCGCCGCCGAGGGCGAAGCCCTGGATCAGGCGCAACACCGTGAGCAGGATCGGGGCGCCGACGCCGAGGGTGGCGTGGGTGGGCAGCAGGCCCATCGCGAAGGTGGCGCCGCCCATCATCAGCAGGCTCAGGACGAGCAGCTTCTTGCGGCCGATCTTGTCGCCGTAGTGGCCGAAGACGACACCGCCGAGAGGCCGGGCGGCGAAGCCGACCGCGTAGGTGAGGAAGGAGAGGAGCGTGCCGACCAGGGGGTCGCTGTCGGGGAAGAAGAGAGTGTTGAAGACCAGGGCGGCGGCGGAGCCGTAGAGGAAGAAGTCGTACCACTCGATGGTGGTGCCGATGAGGCTGGCGCTGATGATGCGGGCGATACCTGGCTTGCCCGGGGTCTTGCCCTGGGCACGCGGCGTTGCGGCTGCCATGGCGTGATCCGTTTCTCGATGGGGACGTTTCTCGATGGGGGCGTGGAATGGCGCTGGACGTGGAATGGCGCTGGGGAAGCGGGAGTTCAGCCGGCGGTCCAGCCGCCGTCCAGGGGGAGCGAGGCGCCGGTCATGAAGCCGGTGTGCGGGCCGCAGAGCCAGAGCGCGGCGGCGGCGACCTCCTCGGGCTCGATCAGCCGCTTGGTGGCCGAACGCTTCAGGAGTACGTCGGTGAGGACCTGCTCGGGGGCGATGCCGTGGGCGGCGGCCTGGGCGCTGATCTGGTCCTCGACCAGGGGGGTCCGGGTGTAGCCGGGGCAGAGGCAGTTGCTGGTGACGCCGTGCTCCGCGCCTTCCAGGGCGGTGACCTTGCTCAGGCCCTCCAGGGCGTGCTTGGCGGCGACGTAGGCGGACTTGAAGGGGCTGGCGCGCAGGCCGTGCACGCTGGAGATGTTCACGACGCGGCCCCAGCCCTGGGCGTACATGTGGGGCAGCGTCCGGCGCAGCAGGAGGAACGGCGCGGTGACCATGACCTTCTGGATCAGGTCGAACCGCTCCGCGGGGAACTCCTCGATGGCGGCGACGTGTTGGAGCCCGGCGCTGTTGACGAGGATGTCGACGCGCGGGGGCAGGGTGTGCAGCGCGGCCGGGTGGGCGAGGTCCACCGGGTGGGCCTCGCCGTCGATCTCGCAGGCGACGTCCTTGGCGGCGTCGGCGTGCACATCCACGACGTGGACGAAGGCGCCGGCCTGGGCCAGGGCCACGGCGCAGGCCCGGCCGATGCCGCTCGCGCCGCCGGTGACCAGGGCGGTGCGTCCGGTGAGGTCGGTTCCGGCGGGGGCGAGGCCGCGGGACACGGCGTGGGCGGCACCGCGGGGATGGGGGCTCGTCATGGCCGGAAACGTAAGGGTGCGCCGGGCGGGGATCCCATGTGTGCGGCCCACATAACCGGGGAGCGTGTCATGTGGTCGGGTGCGCCCGAACGGGTACGCATGCGGTGACCCACGTCACCCCGGGCGGCCCGAAAGCTGTGCTACCTTGCGAACAGCACGTGTGTACGCCGCCTTCTGCGGCGCCGGTGCCGATCTTCTTTTCTTCCGCCTCAGCGAGGCTCCCGCAGCTCCGTGGCTTCCGTGGTTTCTGTCATTCCGCGCAGCCCTGTGCCGCAGTTCTTCTCTCCGCCCGACATACGGGACGTGAACACACCGTCCCGCCGGGCCCCTTCATTCGCATGCCTGCGAAAGGACCCCACCATGAGTACCGCAACCATCACCCGCAACAAGACCACCACCAACACCACCAACAACACCACCACGACGAACGCCGCGGCCCCTGCCGTCGCCGCCTCCGGCATCCTCGACGTCAGTCACAACGCCAACGGCCATCTGCGTACCGGCGATTGCCTCCCCACCCCGAACGACGTACAAGTTCCCTCCGCCCTCATCCGCCGGCTCGGCCTGCGCGCGGGTGACGTGGTGCAGGGTGAGTGCGGGCGGCCCCGCACGCTCACCTCCGTCGAGCGCGTCAACGGGCACTCGGCCGAAGCCCTGCACCGGCGCGCACGCTTCGGTGACCTCACCCCGCTGCACCCCCGCGAGCGGCTGCGTCTGGAGACGCCGGGCACGGGCGGCGGCAGCATCGCCACCCGCCTGATCGACCTCGTCGCTCCTGTCGGCAAGGGGCAGCGCGGCCTCATCGTCGCGCCGCCCCGCACCGGCAAGACCGTCCTGCTCCAGCAGATCGCCGCCGCCGTCAGCGCGAACCACCCCGAGGCGCACCTCATGGTGGTCCTGCTCGACGAACGGCCCGAAGAAGTCACGGACATGAAGCGTTCCGTACGCGGCGAAGTGCTCGCCTCGACCTTCGACCGGCCCGCCAAGCAGCACATCGCCCTGGCCGAACTCGCCGTCGAGCGCGCCAAGCGGCTCACCGAGGAGGGCAAGGACGTCGTCATGCTCTTCGACTCCCTCACCCGGCTCTGCCGCGCCTACAACAACGCGGCGTCCAGTGGTGGCCGCACCCTCTCCGGAGGTGTCGACGCCGCCGCCATCCAGGGGCCCAAGCGCCTCTTCGGTGCCGCGCGGCTCGCGGAGGAGGGCGGGTCCCTGACCATGCTCGCCACCGTGCTCGTGGAGACCGGATCGCGCGCCGACGACTACTACTTCGAGGAGCTCAAGGGCACCGGCAACATGGAGCTCCGCCTCGACCGCGGCATGGCCGAGCGACGCGTCTTCCCCGCCGTCGACGTCACACCTTCTGGTACCCGCCGTGACGAACTGCTCGTGCCCGCAGACGAGTTGACCGCCGTACGCGGCCTGCGGCGCGCCCTGCACGGCAGGGACGCGCAGACCAACCTGGAGGCGCTGCTCGACCGTCTGCGCAAGACGTCGAACAACGCCGCCTTCCTGCGTCAGGTGCAGCAGACCGTGCCCGGCGCCGGTTCATCGAAGGTCAACGGCGGCTGAGCTGTGGCCTCAAGGGCGCGTGACATGCACCCGGTAGCGGCCCTCGGTGTCGATGTCCGACACCGTGATGCGCACGCCCGACTTCTTGTCCGTGAAGGTCTGGCCGGGCTCGTAGGTCGCGTCGGAGAGCTCCGCGTGGACGTTCGGCTGGCGCGTGCAGCCGCCGCTGTCCTTCGTGGAGTCGGAGACGGTGACCGGTCCCTGGCCCGTGTCGACCTCCGCGTCCACCCGGTAGACGAGCACCCCGGGCTTGCAGATCGCCTCGTCGTTGCCGCCGCGGGTGCGCACCTCGACCGCGTACCCCGTCGTCGCGCTCAGCGGCACGAAGGCGAGCTTGGTGCCGCCGTCCGTGGGCAGCGGGCTCAGCGTGTGCTCGGTGGTGCCCGCGTTCGACGCGCAGCTGATCTGGTCGTCGCCGATCCAGCCGAGCTTCCACTTGTGCCAGGCCAGCAGGTCGTTGTTGGCGCCCCAGTCCTCGCTCATGATGTCCCAGTGGCCGACCGCGCCGCCGCCCTCCTGCGTGTAGAGGTCGGGCAGGCCGAAGACGTGGCCGTTCTCGTGGGGGAGCACGCGGTAGCCGGTCTCGCGGTAGCTGCCCGAGCCGTCGTCCTGGCGGCTGTAGACGAAGGACGCGTTGGAGACCGGGACGCCGTCCGCGACGGGGGCCTCGGTGTTGCCCGCGAAGGTCACCGAGAGGACCGTGTCGAGCGCGGAAGGGCCGGCGTTCGGGGTCATGAGGATGTTCACCAGGTCGTACTCGCGGAAGTCCACTTCCGGGTCGGCCGCCGTCACGATGTCCTGGACCAGCTCCCGGTAGCCGGGATCGAAGGGTGCCCCGCGCTCTATCCCGTACTGCTTGAAGCTCTTCGGCATGCGCAGCCAGTCGGGGATCGGCGATTCCGGGCGGTAGTCGAGACGCCCGTAGGAGCTGGTGCGGAACCAGTCCGACGTCTGGGGGAAGAACTCCCCGAGGCGGTCGAGGGCGGTGCCCTCGCCGGGGGCGTCCGAGAAGTCGATCATGAGGTTCAGGGCCCGTACGGTGCCCGTGGAGCGGGAGTAGCCGGCGGGTGTCGGTACGCCCTCGGACATCTGGACCCCCATCGTGCCGTTGATCATGCACGGGCTGAGTGCCGTCGCGCGGGCCAGGGACGCGGGGCCCGCCGCCGTGGGGGACTCCTCCATCAGGCGGCCGGTGCTCGCCGATGTGGTGACCGTGAGGGCGAGGACCGCACATGTGGCGAGTGCCGCGCCACGTCGTGCTCCGCGTATCTGCCTCCAGGTCGGCTGCTGCATGCGTGGGCCTTCCCCTTGCGGCAGCCCCCGGTCCTGGCTGCACCCTTTCGATCACCCTGTGCCGGAGGGTGCGCGGGCGCTCGCTGGGTGCGACCGATCGTGGGTTTCCCGCTCAACGAGGGGCGTGACGCGGGTCACAGGAAGAAAGTCGAGCGACGGGAAATATCCGGGGACTCTCTCCCCGTTTAGACCTGTGTCCGAGCGAAACGGGGAGTGATTCCCCGCATCGCGCATCCGAGGCCGCGGAACCGCCCAGAGCCTCGATCACCAACTTGATCACCAGCTTGATCACCAGCTTGAGGAGAGC
Source organism: Streptomyces sp. A18 (assembly GCF_059026065.1). NCBI lineage: Bacteria > Bacillati > Actinomycetota > Actinomycetes > Kitasatosporales > Streptomycetaceae > Streptomyces > Streptomyces sp. A18. The sequence continues at coordinate 133,802 of NZ_JBWLKL010000004.1, forward strand.
CGCCGTGGAGACCGCAACCGCCGCGCAGCGCCGCACGCCCCGCCCGCGGGCCGACGCCCTGCGCAACCGGGAGCGGATCGTCGCCGCCGCACGCGAGATGTTCGTCGAGTTCGGCCCCGATGTGCCGCTCGACGAGGTCGCGCGCCGCGCCGGCGTCGGCAACGCCACGGTCTACCGGCACTTCGCCGACCGTTCGGAACTGGTCCACCAGGTCGTCCTGCTCGTCACCGACCGCGTATCGGCGCACGCAGATGAGGCGATCGCGGCGGCCGACGCCGACCCGGGCGTCGCGTTCGAGGCCCTGCGCCGCTTCGTGCACGCATCGGCCGAGGAGCGGATCGGAGCCCTGTGCCCGATCCTCCAGGAGGCCTTCGACCCCGAACACCCGGATCTGGTCGACGCCCGTGAGCGGCTCGAGGCCGTCACCGACGGGCTCATGCAACGGGCGCGCGCGGCCGGGCAACTGCGCACCGACATCGCCGTCGGAGACCTGATGATCGCCCTCTCCCAGCTCACCAGGCCGCTGCCCGGTACGGCGTGCCCGAACATGGACCGCTTCGTCCACCGCCATCTGCAGTTGTTCCTCGACGGCCTGATGGCACCGGCCCGCTCCGAGCTGCCCGGTGAGGCGGCGACCTTGGAGGACCTGCGCCAGTCCTGAGTCCCGCCTGACCCGCCCGACCCGCTCGACTGCACTCGACTTCATTCGGCCCGATTCGTTCGACCCGACTTCTTCGCTCGACCGCTGCGTATGCGGCACGCGCTGTTCGCGCCGCACGCGTCGCTTTCCGTCACTTTTTCACCACTCGTACCGCTAGGTGGCTATTCCCATGTCAGAAACAGATCCCAGGCGCTGGAAAGCGCTGATATTCATCGCGCTCGCGCAGCTGATGGTCGTGCTCGACGCGACCATCGTGAACATCGCGCTGCCCTCCGCCCAGCAGGACCTGGGCATCTCGGACGGCAACCGCCAGTGGGTCATCACGGCCTATGCCCTGGCCTTCGGTGGCCTGCTGCTCTTCGGTGGCCGCATCGCCGACCTCTGGGGCCGCAAGCGCACCTTCGTGACCGGCCTGATCGGCTTCGCCGCGGCCTCCGCGCTCGGCGGCGCCGCGACCGGCGAGGCCATGATGCTGGGCGCCCGCGCCCTCCAGGGTGTGTTCGGCGCGCTGCTCGCGCCCGCCGCGCTCTCGCTGCTCGCCGTGATGTTCACCGATGCCAAGGAGCGCGCCAAGGCGTTCGGCATCTACGGTGCGATCGCCGGTGGTGGTGGCGCCGTGGGCCTGATCCTCGGTGGCTTCCTCACCGAGTACCTGAACTGGCGCTGGACGTTCTTCGTGAACATCCCCTTCGCCGTCATCGCGGCGCTCGGCGCGTACTTCGTCATCCGTGAGCCGGCCGGTGGCCGCAACCGCTCGCCGCTCGACATCCCGGGCGTGATCCTCTCCACCCTCGGTCTGGTCGCGCTGGTCTACGGCTTCACGCGCGCCGAGTCCGAGGGCTGGTCGGACTCCGTGACGATCGGCATGTTCGTCGCCTCCGCCGTCCTGCTCGCCGCGTTCGTCTTCACCGAGGCGAAGGTCAAGTCGCCGCTGCTTCCGCTGCGCGTCCTGATGGAGCGCAACCGCGGCGGCGTCTACCTGTCGCTCGGCCTCGCGATCATCGCGATGTTCGGCCTGTTCCTCTTCCTCACGTACTACCTGCAGATCGTCCAGGGCTACTCGCCGGTGAAGACCGGCTTCGCGTTCCTGCCGATGATCGTCGGCATGATCACGGGCTCCACGCAGATCGGCGCCCGCCTGATGACCCGCGTCCCGCCGCGGCTGCTCATGGGTCCCGGCTTCCTGGTCGCCGCCGGCGGCATGCTGTTCCTGACGCAGCTCGAGGTCGGCACCTCGTACGCCGGTGTGATCCTGCCCGGACAGCTGCTGCTCGGCCTCGGCATGGGTACGGCGTTCATGCCCGCCATGTCGCTCGCCACGCACGGTGTCGAGCCGCGTGACTCCGGTGTCGCCTCCGCGATGGTCAACACCTCGCAGCAGGTCGGCGGCGCCATCGGCACGGCTCTCCTGAACACCATCGCCGCCTCCGCCACGACCGCGTACATCACCTCGCACGCGGCGGGCGCGACGACTCCCGCGGCGCAGAAGCTCCTCCAGGCACAGGCCATGGTCGAGGGCTACACCAGCGCGATCTGGTGGGCCGTCGGCATCCTGGTGGGCGCGTCCGCGATCGCCTTCGCCCTCATCAACACCGGTGCCCAGGGCGGCGCTCCGGCAGCCTCGGGCGACGGCGAGGGTGTCGAGAAGTCCGACGAGATCCGGATCCCGGTGGTCGCGCACTGACCCCGGGCAACCGGCTCTCCATACGGGGGGCCTAGCGGAGCCAGGGCAGGTCCGCCCCCGCCTCCTTCGGCTGAAGTCCCTCGGCGACGATCATCATGATCTCGCCGAGGGACTTCTGCTGTTCCGGGCTGAGCCGGTCGAAGAGTGCCTGGCGCACGGCGGCGACATGGCCGGGCGCGGTCCGGCGCAGGACGTCGTACCCGTCGTCGGTGAGGATCGCGAACTGGCCGCGCTTGTCGGATGGGCAGTCCTCGCGGCGCACCCAGCCGTTCTTCTCCAGGCGCGCGATGGCGTGCGAGAGACGGGACCGGGTGATCTTGGTGTTCCTGGCCAGCTCCGTCATGCGCAGCCGCCGTCGCGCGGCCACGGACAGCTGGACCAGGAGGCCGTAGTAGATGTGCGGCATGCCGGCGTCGCGCTGCAACTGGCGGTCGAGGTGATCCTCCAGGAGCGTGGTGGCCTGGAGGTATGCGAGCCAGGTGCGCTGTTCCTCGCCGTCGAGCCAGCGCGGTTCCCCGTCGGGGGGAGAAGTGGGTGCCGTGTCCATGTACTCCACTGTACGCAGCCCTTGATTGAGAGTTAAAGTAAATTGTCATTGTGAGTTCACGCGTGGTCCCGGAGGCGCCGTCATGACCGATATCCAGGAGCGCATGCCCGCCCTGTACCTCAGCCACGGAGCCCCGCCGCTGGCCGACGACGCGCTCTGGCCCGACCAGCTCCGCGCCTGGTCGGCGCGGCTGCCGCGCCCCAAGGCCATCCTCATGGTCTCCGCCCACTGGGAAGAGGCCCCGCTCGCGCTCGGCGCGACCGTGACAACGCCGCTGGTGTACGACTTCTGGGGCTTCCCCGAGCACTACTACCAGGTCACGTACGCCGCCCCGGGCGCCCCTCAACTCGCCGATTCCGTACGCAAATTGCTGCGTGGGGCGGGCACGCCGGTGCAGGACGTCCCGGATCGCGGGCTCGACCACGGAGCGTATGTCCCGCTCGTCGAGATGTATCCGGACGCGGACGTCCCCGTGCTCCAGATCTCCCTGCCGACCCTCGACCCGCGGCGCCTGCTCGACATCGGCCGCAAGCTGGCCCCGCTGCGGGACGAGGGCGTGCTGATCGTCGGCAGTGGCTTCTTCACGCACAATCTGGCGGCGCTGCGCCAGGGCGGTACGCCGTCGTGGTCGGTGGAGTTCGACGCATGGGGGCACGAGGCGCTCGACGCGGGCGACGTGGACGGCCTCCTCGACTTCCGGCACAAGTCCCCGGCGGGCGAGCTCGCCCATCCGCGTACGGAGCACTTCGCGCCCCTGTTCGTGACGCTGGGGGCGGCGGATGCCTCGGGCGACCTCGGCGGGCAGCGGAGTGTGATCGACGGGTTCTGGATGGGGCTCGCCAAGAGGTCGGTGCAGTTCGGCTGAGCCGAGCCGAGCCGCGCCGAGCTGAGGCGAGCTGAGCCGAGTCGAGCCGAGCCGAGTCGAGCTGGGCGCTAGGCCAGTGGCTCGCTGATCTCGATCGCGCGCAGGGCGGACGTCAGGGCCCGCTCGTCGCCCACGTCCAGCGCCGTGTCGGTGAACTTGATGACGTGCTCGTCGCCGTGCGCCAGGGCCCGTTCGAAGACCTCATCGGGGGAGAAGGTGCCGGGTGCGGTGTACGCGACCGGGGCGTCCGGGGCGTACATCGACGTCACGGCGGCCGATGCCGTCCAGGCCGCGTGGAGGCTCGGCGCCCACAGGGTGCGGGGGAGCGCGGGCAGGGCGCGCAGGACGGCGTTGGGTGCGGTCGACGCGTGCACCAGCATCGTCTCCTCGCCGTGGCCGTGGGTGGCGTACCGGTGGGTGGCGGCGCGCACCAGCTCGGTGAGCCCGCGGTGCGCTTCATCCGGGTCGCTCACGCCGGCCGCCCACGCGGGGAGGCCCGCGACCCGGCCCAGCCTGGCGGGGAAGCTGCCCTCGGCCCGGTCCGGGATGGGCGCGACGGCGTCCAGGGCGTCGGCCGCGTTGCCCGCGCTCACCGGCAGGAACTCGACGCCGGTGACGGGGTGGTGGCGGGCGGCCCAGTAACCGAGGCCGTGGGCGAGTTCGGTGAGGCGGGGTCCGGTCGCGCCGCCCGGCCCGTCGCTCGCCAGGAGCGTGCGGACCGCGTGGCCCACCCGGATCACGGGGTGCGTGGAGCCGCCGTACAGGCCGGGCAGCAGGCGCGGCCACCACGCGGCGAGTACGTCCCGCCAGGGGCGTTCGCCGATCTCCCGGCCGAAGTACGCGATCCAGTCCGCCGCGCGGCGCGGATCGCCCAGCGCATCACGCCAGTTGTCGCCGGTGATTGACTCGACCGCACTCGGGTACGCGTCCAGCTTCGGCGTGTACAGGTCGAGCCAGCGGTGGACCGCCGCGGACCGCCCGCGCGCGGCGAGCGCCTCGACGGCCATCGGCGCGTGGTTGGTGAGCCGTCCGAGCCGCTCGGGGCCCGAGGCGTGCAGGCGCTGCAGGGCTTCGTCGAGGGTGCCGTCGCGGGTGCCGGTGGTGTCTGCTGTGGCGTCCATGGGCGCACGCTAGGCGGGGCGCGAGCGGGGGCGTACGGTCGTGCGGCCTAGGTCAGGGCCTAGGTCAGGGCTTAGGGCGGGCCGGGTCAGGACCTAAGACCCGGGTCAGGGCCGGGGGCCCAGGGGACGCTCGTACCAGGCGACGTCCCAGTAGCGGCCGAACTTCCGGCCCACTTCGCGGTACGTGCCCACGTGCCGGAAGCCGAAGCGTTCGTGGAGGCGGCCCGACGCGTCGTTCGGCTGGGCGATCCCGGCGTAGGCGCGGTGCAGGTCCTCGCCCTCCAGGGCCTCGAAGAGCGCCTTGTAGAGCAGGGTGCCGATGCCGCGTCCTGCGGAGTCCGGCGCGCAGTAGACGCTGACCTCCACCGAGGTGGCGTACGCGGGCTTGGCCCGGAAAGGAGAACTGGTGACGTACCCGAGGATCAGGCCGGAATTCCGCTCCTGGGCAACCAAGAGGCGGTGGGGGCCGTCTTCAGGGTGGGAGAGCAGCCAAGGGCGGCGCTCTTCCGGCAGGAAGACGGCCGTGTCGAATGTGATCGCCGTCTCACGTACGTAGTGGTTGTAGATAGCGGTCAGGGCCTTGAGATCGGCCTCCGTGCCCGCCCTGACCTGCACCTCTGTACGTTCCGACGGCATCTGGCCCCCTCTTGTGGCGGCACAGGGTACTGCAACGTCAGGAAAATAGATGCGCGGCTTGGGAATTCTGTCCGGATTCCAGTCGTTGTTTCCATCGGAAGCAGGGCACCCGGAAGGGTGTGGTTTCCACCACAGAGGCCCGTGAGAAGGGCCGACCAGGACCTCCACACGCAAGGGAGCACGCATGGCAACCCGTGCCGTCGCCCGTCGTAAGTCCGCCACCTCCGGCGAGACCGACGCGGCACGCAGTGTTCGCGCCGTAGGCGGGGAGATCGCCGACCGCGACCTGGTCGGCATGTACCTCGACGAGATCGCGCGAACGCCGCTGCTCGACGCCGCCAAGGAAGTCGAGCTGTCCCAGATCATCGAGGCCGGGGTGTACGCCCGGAAGATAATCGACGGCGAGGTCGAGGACTCCGTCACCGGTGCTTCCGCCTCCCGCGAGGAGCTCGAGGCGCTGGTCGCCGACGGCGAGCGGGCGAAGGACGTCTTCATCCGGTCGAACCTCCGGCTCGTCGTCGCGGTGGCCCGTCGCTATCCGCGCAGTGGCCTCCCGCTCCTGGACCTGATCCAGGAGGGGAACGCGGGCCTGGTCCGCGCGGTCGAGAAGTTCGACTACGCCAAGGGCTTCAAGTTCTCCACGTACGCCACGTGGTGGATCCGCCAGGCCATCACGCGCTCCATCGCCGACCAGTCCCGCACCATCCGGCTCCCCGTCCACCTGGTGGAGGAGCTGGGCCGGATCCGCCGGGTCATGCGTGAGTTCAACCGCAAGCACGGGCGCGACCCGGAGCCGGAGGAGGTCGCCGCGGAGCTCGACTCCACGCCGGCCCGCGTGACGGACGTCCTTGACTGGGCGCGCGACCCGGTCTCGCTGAACATGGGCGTGGACGACAGCGGGGACACGCAATTCGGTGACCTGCTGGAGGACACCTCGGCCGTCTCCCCCGAGCAGTCCGTCCTGACCCTGCTGCGCAGCGAGGAACTGGACGACCTGATCGGCCGCCTCGACCAGCGCACGGCCTCCATCATCAAGATGCGGTACGGCATCGAGGACGGCCGCGAGCGGACCCTGACGGAGGTCGGCAAGCAGCACGGGCTGACGCGCGAGCGGATTCGGCAGATCGAGAAGCACGCGTTGCTCGAACTGAAGAAGCTGGCCAGGGACACGGGCTTCGACGCGGCGGCCTAGGCCTGAGGCGGCCCGCAGAGCCATCACCCATAGCTCCCCCACCCATTGCTCCCCCATAGCTGAGCCCCGGTGCCATCCCCCCCCCGGCACCGGGGCTCATTTCTTTGCCTTGGGGCGGTGGGGGGCGGGCAGCCCTCGGGCTGGGGGCGGCAGCCCTCGGGTCACGCTCCCGATGCTCGGGTCAGGCGGGTGCCCAAGTCCCTTAGGGCAGCCCGCAATTCCGGGGGCTCGTGGGCCTCGAAATCGCAGCCCGTCAAGGCGATCCGTACCGCCAGCCATTCGATCGCGTCCGTCACCGTGGCCCGCACCCGGCACGTCGTGGCCGTCACGGGCTCCGGCGTGCCCAGGGGCGCCGGGAGCCTCGACGCCACCGTCTCCGCGGACGCCGCGAACGTCACGTCGATCTCGTACGAAGGCTGGCCCCGCCACATCGACCGGCGGATGAACTCCGCGGCGTCCCCTGTCGGAAGCTCTCGCGGGACGAAGCGGGCGCCGGTCGCGAAGGGGGACGACACCCGGTCCACCCGGAACGTGCGCCAGTCGTCGCGGTCGATGTCGTACGCGACCAGGTACCAGCGCCGCCCCGTCGACACCAGCCGGTGCGGCTCCGTCAGGCGGCGGGACTCCGTGCCGTCGCCGGAGCGGTACGCGAAGCGCAGGCGCTCCTGGCCCGCCGCCGCGGACGCCATGACCGTGAGCGTCTCCGGCGCGATGCTGGCGCCGTCCCCGCTGGTCAGAGGCGTCGTCGCGATCTGCAGGTTCTGCACCCGGTGGCGCAGGCGCGAAGGCAGGACCTGCTCCAGCTTCGCCAGGGCCCTGACCGACGCCTCCTCCACGCCCTCCACCGCGTGCCCCGCCCCCGCCCGCAGGCCCACCGCGATCGCCACCGCCTCCTCGTCGTCCAGGACGAGCGGCGGCATCGCCTTGCCCGCGACCAGGCGGTATCCGCCGGCCGCCCCCTGGCTCGCCTGCACCGGATAGCCGAGGTCCCGCAGCCGGTCGATGTCGCGCCGCACCGTACGGCGGCTGACGCCCAGCCGCTCCGAGAGCTCACCGCCCGGCCACTCGCGCGGGGTCTGGAGGAGCGAGAGGAGCTGAAGGAGCCGAGCCGGGGTGTCCGTACCGCCGGACCGTGGTGAGGACTCGGCCTTGGTTTCCGAGGTCGTTCCGGGAGTCGAAGTCATGTCTTTCAGGATGCCGCGCATCTAGGACATGCACTGGCCTATATGACTCCTAGTCTCCTCTCATGACTTCCAGCAGCCCCGCCACAGCACCGACCGGAACGGCCGCCACAGCCGACCGGCGTCGCTGGTTCGCCCTCGCCATCGTGATGACCGCGGCCTTCATGGACCTCGTCGACGTCACTATCGTCAACATCGCCATCCCGTCCATCCAGGAGGACGCAGGCGCCTCGTACAGCCAGATCCAGTGGATCACCGCGGGCTACGCGCTCGCCTTCGCGGCCGGACTCATCACCGGTGGGCGGCTCGGCGACATCCACGGGCGCAAGCGGATGTTCCTCATAGGGATCGGCGGCTTCACCGTCGCCTCCGCGCTCTGCGGATTCGCCGCCAACCCGGAGATGCTGGTCGCGTCCCGGATCCTGCAGGGCGGCATGGCCGCGATGATGGTGCCGCAGGTCCTCTCGATCGTGCACGCCACCTTCCCGGCGCACGAGCGGGGCAAGGTCTTCGGGCTCTTCGGGATGATCGTCGGGCTCGGCGCCGTCTCCGGGCCGCTGCTCGGCGCGCTGCTCACGCAGTGGAACCTCTTCGGGCTCGAATGGCGCCCCATCTTCCTCATCAACCTGCCCGTCGGGATCGCCGGACTGATCCTCGGCAGCAAGTTCATCAGTGAGTCCAAGGCACCGAAGGCCCTCAAGCTCGACCTCGTCGGCGTCGTCCTCGTCACGCTCGGCCTGCTGATGGTGCTCTACCCGCTCACCCGCGGGCGGGAGTTGGACTGGCCGCTGTGGGGTTACGCCATGATGGCGGGCGGTCTCGTCGTCTTCGGCGCGCTCATCGCGTACGAGAAGGTGAAGGCGGCGAAGGACGGTTCGCCGCTCGTGGAGCTGTCCCTGTTCAAGGTGAAGAGCTTCGCCGCGGGCATCGCGGTGCAGACCGTGTTCGGCGTCGTGATGGGCATCTTCTTCCTGGTCTGGACGATCTACATGCAGACGGGGCTCGGCTGGACCGCGCTGCGGGCAGGCACGACCGGGATCCCGTTCTCGATCGCCGTCTCGGTGGCGGCCGGCATGTCCGTGCAGAAGCTCGTCCCGCGGTTCGGGCGCAAGGTGCTGCAGGGCGGCGCGCTCCTCATGGCCGCCGGTGTGCTGCTCTACATCTGGGAGGCGGACCGGTACGGCGCGGGCATCGCGTCCTGGCAGATGGCTCTGCCGCTGCTCGTGATGGGGGCGGGCATGGGCTTCATCGTCGCGCCCCTGACGGACGCCATCCTGTCGGACGTGCCGCGTGAGCACTCGGGGTCCGCGTCAGGGCTGCTCAACACCGTGCAGCAGATGGGCACGGCGCTCGGACTCGGCCTGGTCTCCGTGGTGTTCTTCGGCGTGATCGACGAGAAGGCGGCGCGGAGCGAGATGCCGATGGAGATCGCGGGTGCGTTCCAGAACTCGCTGTGGTGGGTCGTGGGTGTGCTCGTCGCCATCTTCCTGCTGATGTTCGCCCTGCCGGGCAAGCCGCGTCAGCATGTCGAGGGCGGGGGCGTGACGGATGGGACGGACATGACGGACGGGACGGACGTGATGGGTGTGACGCCCGAGGGCCTCGGTGAACTTCCGGAGCGGGAGCACGCGTTGACCCCCTGAGCGGGTAGCGGAGTTGACCCCCTGAGCGGGTAGCGGCGGGGCGCGGCCCGGGTGGAGCCTAGAGCTCCGCCTGGGCCGCCGCCGTGTCCAGGGACTCGAGTACGGCACCGGGGTTGCCGTCCTTCGCCACGGCGGCCCCGATCTCCTTGCGGATGGCGGCCCGCACTGTCGGCCACGAGCGCAGGTTGACCGGCTGGAACTGCGCCTGCGGCATTTGGTCGATGAACTTCCACAGCGGGCGCTGGGCCGTGTCCGCGCGCAGTGCCGCGGAGGCGGAGCTGGTCACCGGGAGCGCGGCCTGGCCGCCGCCGTACGCCTTCGCCGACTTGCGGCCGTAGAGGTAGCCGAGGAACGTTCCGCACGCGTCGCCGTGGCCGTTCCGCTTGAACGCCATCAGCCAGTCGCTCAGGCCGACGGGCGCCGCCGCCCCGCCGCCGCGCGTCGGGAACGCGGCATGCGCGTAAGGGAACTTGACCTTGTCGGCGGCGCCCATGAGAACCGGGTGCGCGATCAGCATCCCGATGTTGCCGCGCAGGAACTGCTCGTACGCTGCCGTCCTGTTGAGCCCGGCCGGGTCCGCGCCCGCGAGCCCCTTCGCGACCAGCTCGTCCCGCAGCCAGGTCAGGGTCTGGACGTTGCCTGCGGTGTGGAAGTCGTAGCCGGCCAGGCCCGAGTAGCCGCCTTCGTCCGCGAGCAGCCAGGACAGGACCTCGTCCTCGGCGGCCTCAGGGCCCAACTGCAGCCCGTACGGAGTCTTCACGCCGATGCCCTTCAACGCCTGGGCCGTCTGGCGCAGCTTGTCCCAGGAGGTGGGGGCGCCGGTGAGGCCGGCCTGCTTGAAGAGGGCCTTGTTGTAGAAGAGGCGCGGGGTGCTGGCGAGGAAGGGGATGCCGTACTGGATGTGCTTGACGGAACCCGCCTCGGCGTACGAGCGGGTGAAGTCGGCCTCGGTGCGGATGTCGAAGAGGTCGGACGCGCCGTAGAGCTGATCGTCCTCGGCGTAGGGGGCGAAGACGTTGGACTGGGCGATGTCGGGGGCGTTGCCGTCCTTCACCCGGCGGGCGAGCGTCCGGTCGAGCTTGTCGAAGGGGACGCGGTCCAGGGTGATCTTGACGGTGGGGTGCGCCTTCTCGAAGGCGGCGATGAGGCCGTCCCACTGGTCGCCGATGGAGGAGCCGACGCTTTTGTCGTAGCTGGCGACGAGGACTTTGAGGGTGGTGGTGTCGCTGCCGCCGGCCGAGCAGGCGCTGAGGCCGACTCCGGAGAGGCCGAGGGTGGTGGCGCCGGTGAGGCGGGCGGAGTTGGTCAGGAACTGTCGACGACGCACGGGGCTTGCCACCTTCGTAAACGCACTGGATCTCACCACATGTGGAGCGGTGGCAGATTCTGTCACATGGGCATGATGTGACACGGGTGGGTGGGTGGCTGTGGGGCTGCTGGCCGCCTGGCCGTGAGCTGCTGGTCGGCCGGCCTGCTGGCCGTGGGGCTGCTGGCATAACCTGCCTCGCATGCCCGGAAGCCCGCTCAACTCGCCCGATTCGTACGGCTCGCTCGGTCCGCTCGGTCCGCTCGGCTCGCTCACGGAGCGCCGTAGGGCGGAGACACGCCTGGACATCGCCCGTACCGCGGCGGCGCTCTTCGTCGAGAACGGGCTGCGGGCCACTCGTGCCGAGGACATCGCCCGCGCGGCGGGCGTCGCGCCGCGTACCTTCTACCGCTACTTCGCGACGAAGGAGGATGCCGTGGCACCGCTGTTCGCGGCGGGCGCGCAGCAGTGGGCCGAGGCGGTGCGGGGTGCGCCGGCGGGGCTGTCGGTGCGGGACGCGCTGCGGCATGCGGCGGCGAGGGCGCTGGTCCCTGACAGCGACGCGGCGCCGGGGCTCGCGATCGGGGACGCGGAGGCGTTGGAGTGGGTGCGGGCGCTGCTTCGGATGGCGGGGGAGAGCGCGGCGCTCCGGGCGGTGTGGTCGGACGCCTGCCACGCCTCGGAGCAGACGCTGCTCGCGGTGTTGGCGGAGCGGGAGGGCGCGGGCGAGGCGCCATCGCTGCAGCTGCAGCTGCAGCTGCAGCTGCGGCTTACGGCGGGGGTGGCCAGCGCGGCGGTGCGGGTGGCGGTGGAGACGTGGGCCGCCGGCGATGAGCGGGCCGGGGGGCCGGGGGGTCCTGCGGCCCTGGCGGCGCGCTGCATCGAAACCCTGGAGGGCTTCCGCTGGCCGTAGGGCCCCCGCCCGGCTGTGGGTGCGGGGCCGTGCCGGTATGTCCGTCCTCGCTATCGTCCAATGGCCGTGGGGCTTCTTCGGTTCCGGAGTCGTCGGGAGCCGTGCTCCGGGCGGACATACCGGCACGCCCCCTCCCGAGCGCTGCCGACTGCGGATACGCGCGTGCTGCGGGCCCGCCCACTCTGGTCGTACGTGCTCCCCACCCTGCGTGCTGTACGCGCAGCCGATTCGCCCACCCCTGCTGTTGAACGCACCCCCAACCACCCCCGCCTGTCGACCCCCTGACACCCGCGGGGCAATCGGGTGGGTGGGAAAGGCTTGTTCGGGCAGGGGTGGACGCGGGGTTTCGGTGGGGGGTGATGCCGGGGAGTGGGGGTCCTTGGGCCCGGCAGGGCAAGGGAGGAAGTCCGTTTGTGTCCGGGTTGAGTCCGAGCCTGTTTACTTTGCGGCGGCGCAGCCGTACTCTGCGGGTGAAACCACAGGTTCGGGCATCAGTCGGAGGCAAACAGACATGTACGCACCGGAGCGCCAGCAGGAGATCCTGCGGCTCGCGCGCGACGGCGGGCGAGTCGACGTGCTGTCGCTCGCCGAGGAGTTCAAGGTCACCGCCGAGACCATCCGGCGCGACCTGAAGGCCCTCGACCGCGCAGGTCTCGTCCGGCGCGTACACGGCGGTGCCATACCGGCAGGACGCCTCGACTTCGAGCCCGACCTCGCGGAGCGGGAGGGCACATCCGCCGATGAGAAGGACCGCATCGCCCGCGCAGCCCTCGCCGAGCTCCCCGCGGAGGGGAGCGTCATCCTCGACGCCGGGTCGACCGTGGCCCGCCTCGCCGCCTCCCTCCCGCTGGAAGCGACCTTCACCGTCGTCACCCACGGCCTCCCCACCGCCGCCCGCCTCGCCGACCACCCCGGCATCCAGCTCCACCTCATCGGGGGCCGGGTCCGCAGCCGTACGCGCGCCGCCGTCGACGCGTGGGCGCTGCGGGCGTACGGGGAGATCCGCGCCGACGTCCTCTTCGTCGCCGCGAACGGCTTCTCCGCCGAAGGCGGGCTCACCACCCCCGACCTGGCCGAAGCGGCCGTCAAGCGCGCGGCGATCGGCGCGGCACGCCGCGTGGTGCTCCTCGCCGACTCCACCAAGCACGGCCAGGAGCACTTCGCCCGCTTCGGCGGCCTCGACGACGTGGACCTGCTGATCACCGACACCGGACTCACCCCCGAGGACGCCGCGGCCATCGAGAGCGGCGGCACGGAGGTGATCCGGGCGTGAGCGGCAGGGACATGAACACGGGCAGCAGCACTCAGGTCGGCAATGAAACGGTACGTACGCGCATGATCCTCACCGTCACCCCCAACCCCTCCCTCGACCGCACCTACGAGGTCCCCTCGCTGGACCGCGGCGAGGTCATCCGGGCCACCGGCGACCGGATGGACCCGGGCGGCAAGGGCGTCAACGTATCGAGGGCGGTCGCCGCGGCGGGCGCGGAGACGCTCGCCGTGCTGCCCCTCGGCGGCGCGCCCGGCGCGCTCGTCGCCCAGCTCCTCGACGAGCAGGGCATCAAGGTCGCCCCGGTCCCGGTCGCGGGCCAGACCCGCTCGAACATCGCCGTGGCCGAACCGGACGGCACCCTCACCAAGATCAATGCCGCCGGGCCCGAACTGACCTCAGTGGAAGCCGAGTTGCTGCTCTCTGTGGTGCGGGAGCGGTCCTCGGGTGCCGATTGGATCGCCTGCTGCGGGAGTCTTCCGCGCGGCCTCGCCCCCTCCTGGTACGCCGACCTCGTGGCCCGCGCGCACGCCGCAGGCGCCCGTATCGCCCTCGACACCTCAGGCCCTGCGCTCCTCGCCGCGCTCGCCGAGCGTCCCGACGTCGTCAAGCCGAACGCCGAGGAGCTCGCCGAAGCGGTGGGCCGCCCCCTGGCGACGGTCGGCGACGCGGTCAAGGCCGCCGAGGAGCTGCGGGAGTCGGGCGCACGGGCCGTCCTCGCCAGCCTCGGTGCCGACGGGCAGTTGCTCGTGGACGACTCGGGCGTCTACTTCGGCAGCGCACCGGTCGACGCCGTACGCAGCAACGTCGGCGCCGGCGACTCATCCCTGGCCGGTTTCCTCATCGCGGGCGGCACCGGCGCCGCCGCCCTCGCCTCGGCCGTGGCGCATGGCGCCGCAGCGGTCCAGCTCCCCGGCAGCGCGATGCCGACCCCGTCGGACCTCGCGCCCGACGCGGTCACCGTGACGTCGGAGGTCCCCCTGGACCGCGTACTGACGGAGCCCGTGTCATGACTCCTCACCTCTGCCCCACCCCCGTCCCCACCCCCGCCCTCCGGGCGATACGCGTGCGAAGGAGCCCGCGATGAGCGAGATGATCACCGCGGAACTGGTCGACCTCGAAATCGACCGGTCCGCCGGAACCAAGGAAGCGGCGGCCCGTGCCCTCGCCGAGCGCATGGTGGCCCTGGGCCGGGTGACCGATCTGGAGGGTTTCCTCGCCGATGTGGCGGCCCGCGAGGCGCAGATGCCGACCGGCCTCGACGGCGGCATCGGCATCCCGCATTGCCGCAGCGCCCACGTCACCGAACCGACCCTGGCCTTCGGCCGCTCGGCCGAGGGCATCGACTTCGGGGCGCCGGACGGGCCCGCCGACCTGATCTTCCTGATCGCCGCTCCTGCCGGGGCCGATGACGCCCACTTGACGATTCTGTCGTCGCTGGCACGGCAGTTGATGGACGAGGAGTTCACGGGTGCGCTGCGGGCCGCGACGGACGCGGAGTCGGTGGCCACCTTGATCAGTGGCGATAGTGGGCGGGCGGAGGGGGAAACCGTCGCGCGCAGCGCGGCGGAACAGCCCGCGGACCCGCAGCCGGAAGACGCCCCAGCCCCGGCGGAGCCGTTTCGCATAGTCGCCGTCACGTCCTGCCCAACAGGCATCGCCCACACCTACATGGCCGCCGAGTCCCTCGAAAACGCAGCCCACGCGGCAGGCGTGGACATCACGGTGGAGACCCAGGGGTCAGCGGGCTTCACCCGCCTCGACCCGGCGCTCATTGCCTCCGCGGACGCGGTCATCTTCGCGCACGACGTCCCCGTACGGGACAAGGACCGCTTCGCCGGGAAGCCCACGGTCGACGTGGGCGTGAAGGCAGGCATCAGCAAGCCCGCCGAACTCATCGCGGAGGTCCGGGCGAAGGCCGCCCGGGGCGAGACCACCGCGGACGTCGGGCCGAGCCCCGTCGACAACGCCGGGGACAGCGGCGACGGTTACGGCACCAAGCTGCGCAAGTGGCTGATGTCCGGCGTCAGTTACATGGTCCCCTTCGTCGCCGCGGGCGGCCTCCTCATCGCGCTCGGCTTCGCCATCGGGGGCTGGCAGATCGACAAGGCCCCCTCCGTCGCCGAGCACTTCGCGTGGACTGAGGCCACCAGCTGGGCCGCGCTCCTCTTCCAGATCGGCGGGCTCGCCTTCGCCTTCCTGGTGCCGGTCCTCGCGGGCTACATCGCGTACGGAATGGCCGACCGGCCAGGACTCGTCCCCGGATTCGTCGGCGGCTCCGTCGCCGTCACGATCAACGCGGGCTTCCTCGGCGGTCTCGCGGCGGGTCTGATCGCGGGTGCGGTCGTCATGGGCATCCAGCGCGTGAGGATCCCGACCGTCCTTCGCGGGATCATGCCCGTGGTCGTGATCCCGCTGATCTCGTCCGCGATCGTCGGCTTCCTGATGTTCTTGGTCATCGGGAAGCCCATCGCCTCGCTGCAGAGCGCGCTGACGGACTGGCTGGAGGGCCTGTCCGGCGCCAACGCCATCATCCTGGGCGTCATCCTCGGCCTGATGATGTGCTTCGACCTCGGCGGCCCGCTGAACAAGGTCGCGTACGCCTTCGCCGTCGGCGGCCTCGCCAACCCGACCGAGGGCAGCCTCAAGGTCATGGCCGCGGTGATGGCGGCCGGTATGGTCCCGCCGCTGGCGATGGCCCTGGCCACCACGGTCCGCGGCCGGCTCTTCACCAAGACGGAACGCGAGAACGGCAAGGCGGCCTGGTTCCTCGGTGCCTCCTTCATCACGGAGGGCGCGATCCCGTTCGCCGCGGCCGACCCGCTGCGGGTGATCCCCGCCTCGATGGCGGGCGGTGCGGTCACCGGCGCCCTGTCGATGGCCTTCGGCTGCACGCTGCGGGCACCGCACGGCGGCATCTTCGTCGTGCCGCTCATCGGGCAGCCCCTGCTGTACCTGGTGGCGATCGCCGCCGGTGTCGGCGTCTCGACGGTGTCGGTCATCCTGCTCAAGGGCGCCCGGAAGACGACCTCGCCGGAGAGCGGCGCCACGGCCGATGACGCCGTGACGGAGAAGCGGGTGCCGGCGGCTGTCTAACCCCCCGGTCGTTCGGGCAACGAGGTTGGGCCACGAGGTTCGGCCCCTATGAGGGGGGTTGTGCGACATGCGTCACTTCAGGACGTAAGTCCCACAACCCCCCTGTCGTTAGCCCCGGATCGTGTTGTCTACTGTGCGGCATGCTCCAGAATGTCTCGATCCTCCAGCAGGCAGGCGTGGCCGTACTGGCCGCTGCGACCGTCGTCTGGGCCGTGGGCCTGGTGCGGGTGATGCGGCGCGACCAGGTCGACGTGGAGGTCTGGCGCCGGTCCCAGGCGCTGCGCTCGCTGCCCGCGCAGGCGGGTCCACCGCGTACGGAGGCCGTCGAGCTGACGGCGGACGAGCGGGCCGCCTTCGCGGGTCTCGTACGGCAGTTCGGCGACGGCCGCTCCTGAAGCCGTCCGTCGCACCTGAGGCCGTACGCCGCCCCTGAGGTCGTTACGCCGCCCCTGCTGGCCCCGCTACTTCATGCGTTGCCGCGGAACACTCCTCGCGCGCTGCTCCATCGCCGCGCGGGCCGCTTCCTCGGAGACGTACACCTCGCACCTGTGCCGCTTGTCGGGCGTGACCGTGTGCTCGACCTCCCAGAGGCTGAGCTCGCTGCCGTCGAAGAGCAGGAACGCGTGCTCATAGAGCGAGAAGCACAGGCGCGCCTCGCCCACCAGGCAGGGGCGGCCGAAGGCCTGCGTGATCTGATGCGCGAACGCCGAGCGCAATAACCGCTCGATCTCCTCGGCGGGACGCCCCTCGCCCACCGAGTTCTCCGCGCGGCGCAGCAGCCGGCGCGCGTGATCCGCGGAGTCGTCCGGGACGTACGTATGACGGGGCTCGTCGTCGGCGACCGAGAGTTGGAGCACGACCGGCTGCTCGCAGACGGTGGCGGGGGTGTCGGGCGGGAGCGGCAGGCGCGAGGTGGCGACACCGGCCTCCTCCTCGTCCGCGTACAGCTCGTACTGGGCGGGGCCGACGGGGCCCGTGTTGTGTACGAGCTCCCAGAGGGTGAGCGTGCTCGCGTCGGCGAGCAGCCACGTGTGCCGGTACGTCTCGCGGTGCAGGCCCGCGCTGTGGTGGGCGGAGTGCAGCGAACTGTCGTACGCGAGCGCCGAGTCCAGGCGTCCTATCGTGTCGTCCGGCAGGTCGAAGGAGTTCAGGGCGCGGCGAAGAAGCCGCTCGAGATGCTCCTGCGGAGAGTGCGGGGACTTCCGCTCGGCCGACTGCGGCTCCGATTGTGGCTCGTACGCCGTCTCGTACTCGTACGGAACGCTCAAGGTTTCTCCCGGCGTTGCTGCATGTCACCTTGTGAGTGCATACCGTAGCCCCTGCGTCGGACATCATGTCCGGGAACGGGAAAACGTACGAGCCGCACGGCAAATTCCCGTGCGGCTCGCGGTGTTGGGCCTGGTGAGAGGGCCGGTGCTGCGGCGAAAATCAGCCCGCGCTGCCCGCCGTCCACTGGCTCCAGGACATGTTCCAGCCGTTGAGGCCGTTGTCCGGGGCGATCGTCTCGTCCGGGGAGCCCTTGACCGTCACGACGTCCCCGATGAGGGAGTTGTCGTAGAACCACGCGCCCGGCGTGCTGGAGTCGCCCGCGCCCTGCGCGTCCTGGAGCCCGACGCAACCGTGGCTGGTGTTGGCGCTGCCGAAGATCGAGGGCGAGCCCCAGTAGTTGCCGTGGATGAAGGTGCCGGAGGACGACAGGCGCATCGCGTGCGGGACGTCCTTGATGTCGTACTCACCGCCGAACCCGACCGTGTCGCCGTTCATCCGGGTCTGGGTGAACTTCTCGGAGATCACCATTTTCCCGTTGTACGTGGGGTTCTGCGGGCTGCCCGCGGAGATCGGGATGGTTTTGATGACCTTACCGTCCCGCTCGACCGTCATCTTCTTGGCCTTCACGTCGACGGTGGAGACCTGCGCGCGGCCGACGGTGAAGGTGACGGTCTTGTTCTGCACGCCGGTGGCGCCGTCCGCGCCCTTCACACCCTCCAGGTCGATCTTCATCGTGACCTTGGAGCCGGCCTTCCAGTACTCCTCGGGCCTGAAGTCCAGGCGCTGGTCGCCGAACCAGTGGCCCACGATCTTCTGGCCGCTGTCGGAGGTGACCTTGATGTGCGACTGGACGGACTGCTTCTCGGTGATCGCCTTGTCGAAGTTGAAGGAGACCGGCATGCCGACGCCGACCTTCGTGCCGCCGTCGGGGGTGTAACTGCCGATGAAGCTGTTGGCCTTCGAGACGGTGGTGAAGATCGAGTTCTCGGTCGCCTCCTTGCCCTCGGCGTCCTTCGCGTCGGCCGTGATCTTGTACTTCATGCCACGCTCCAGCTGGGCCTTGGGCTTCCAGCTGGTGCCGTCGGCGGAGAGCGTGCCGTCGACCGCCGCCCCGGTGGAGACCAGGGTCATCTTCACCTCGGTCAGTTTTCCGCCCTCGACCTTGACGCCCGTGGCGTTGATGGAGGCGCCGGTCGAGCCGTCCTTCGCCGAGATGGTGATGTCGGCGCCCTGGGTCTTGGACTTGCCGTCCTTGCCGTCGCCGTCACCGTTGGCGTCCGCGTCGCCGCCGCAGGCCGTGAGGGAGAGCGCACCCACGGCGGCGAGCGCGGTGGCCGCCAGAAGGGCGCGTCGCCGGGGCTTGGCTATGTGCGACGTTGTCACGGGCTGCTCCATCGTTGTGTCTTTGTGCGAAGTGCGCGTTCTGATCCAGTACGGGTTAAGAGCGGCCTGCGGGCGGAAAGGTTCCGTCCGCTTGATGTGAGGGCGGGCACAGGAATAGGGCCCGTCGGCGGCCCAACGGGCTCTGGTTCGGGGCTATTTGTAGCTGTTCTTTCTGGGAATTCCCTTAGGGGTTTCTTTAGGAGTTATGTGGCGTAAAGGTCGCGGTACGAGGGGAACGTGCCGCCCGGTGTCCCCACGGACTCCGCGGCCAGGAGTGCCCGGACGATCGCCGCCGTCACCATGTCCGCGCCCGCCGCGAGGATCTCGTTCAGGGCGAGGGGGTTCTGCCCGGCTTCCGGAAGGGGGCGCTCGCCGGTCGCGAGGGCGAAGACCGTGTCCCCGTCATTGAGGAGATGGACGGGGCGCACGGCGCGCGCCATGCCGTCGTGCGACGTGCCGGCGAGCTTCTGCGCCTGGGCCCTGGTGAGTTCGGCGTCCGTGGCGACCACGGCCAGGGTGGTGTTCAGCGGCGGCGGCCCGCTCCTGGCAGCGGCTTCGGCGAGGCGACGCGTCGCCTCCTCGTGGACGTCGGCGCCGGGGTAGACCACGGGACGCCCCTCGAAGTACCGCCCGTACAGCGCCCCCGTCCGCGGATCGACCCCCGAGCCCGCCGCGTTCGCCACGACCAGGGCGGCGACCGTGACACCCGACTCCAGCCTGACGCTCGCGCTGCCGATGCCGCCCTTGACCTTGCCGACCACGGCGCCGGTGCCCGCACCCACGTTCCCCTCCTCGACCGGCGTGCACGGCTCGGTGCCCGCGGCGGCCTCCACGGCGGCGCGGCCCGTCGTGGCGCCGGGGCGCGCCGTGAAGTCGCCGCCACGGCCGAGGTCGAAGACGCAGGCGGCCGGGACCACGGGGACGACGTGGGAGGGATCGGGGCCGACCCGTACGCCGCGGCCCTGCTCCTCGAGCCACGCCATCACACCGGTCGCGGAGTCCAGGCCGTACGCGCTGCCGCCGGTCAGTACGAGGGCCTCGACGCGCTGCACGAGGTTGCGGGGGTCGAGGGCGTCCGTCTCCCGCGTGCCGGGGCCGCCGCCCCGTACGTCCACGGCGGTGACGGCGCCGCCCTCCGGTGCGAGTACGACGGTGGTGCCGGTGAGGTGGCCCGCGTGGGTGAGGGTCGCGTGGCCCACGCGGAGCCCGGATACGTCGGTCAGGGAGTCGGAGGTCATACCGACTTGCGTATCACGAGGGCGAGTTGCGCGCCCTCAGCCGAGCCCCGCGGTTGGTGAGCGTCACGCCGGTCGCGACGGTGGCCGTCGCCACGAGCCCCGCGACCAGGACGGCCCAGCCGCCGGCGAACGTACTCGCGAGCGTCGCCAGCGCGCTGACGGGCAGCACGAGTTGCTGGGCCAGCCCCACCTTGTAGTAGCGGGAGTGCAGCAGCCAGACGGTGAAGAGGTACAGCGCCATCGGTACGGTCACGGCGGCGGACGCGGCGAGCGTCGAGATGTGCGCCTTGCCGACCGCCTCCTCGACCGCGACCTCGAGCCCGGCACCGATCGCGGCGGCCGCGCCGAGGATGACGTAGTGCCCGTATCCCCACAGGAACGCTTGGCGGTTGGTGCTCAGACGGCCGTGGATGGGCACGACGAAGTAGATCCACCAGGCGGCGAAGACCATCAGGAGGCCGCCTGCGGCGATGGGCAGGAGCTCGCCGAGCGCGTCGTTGTCCTCGATGCCGGACTTCACCGCGATGGTGGCCGCCGCGATCGTCTCGCCGAGCACGATGATCGTGAACAGGCCGTACCGCTCGGAGATGTGGTGCGGATGCCAGGCCGTGGTGTAGCCCCGCTCCGCGAACACCGGCACGCACATCTCGGCGATCGCCATCGCGAGGAACAGCCAGGGCCGGGCGCCCTCGGGCAGGAACAGCAGCCCCGACCAGCCGATCTGACAGACCAGCACACCGCACGCGTACCGCAGCGCGGTGGTGCGCTCCGCGCCGGTGGCCGACCTGGCGACGCGCAGCCACTGGGTGGTGAGCGCGACCCGCATGATCAGGTAGCCGAGCCAGATGAGGAGGAAGTCGTGCTCCTTGAACCCCTTGGACACCCCTGCGGCGAACACGAGCACACCGGCGATCTGTACGAGGGTGACCACGCGGTAGAGCACGTCGTCGTTGTCGTACGCCGACGCGAACCACGAGAAGTTGACCCACGCCCAGAACAGCGCGAAGAACACCATCGCGTAGTTGAGCACGCCCTCGCCCGCATGCCCCTCGGCGACGGCATGCACGAGCTCGACCCCGGCCTGCGCGACCGCCACGACGAAGCAGAGGTCGAAGAAGAGCTCCAGCGGAGTCGCGGCGCGATGTGCTTCCTCGCGCCCCCGAGCCAGGAGAGGCCGCATGGAGGCGGGTGCGGGAGGCGGGGTCGGTGTCGGGCCTGGGGCCGGTGTGGACGTCATGCGGCCAGCACACCAGAAGGCTCCCGCCGAACCGGGCTGCGGCGCCCAGCGGGTCGGCAGTGACACCCGGCCGCCGTACGGCAGGGGGTCGGAGAGGCCCCGCGCCGTATGGCAGCGGATGCGGCAGCGGATCCAAGAGGTCCGAAAGCCCCCTGACTCTGGTGCCTTTGGGCCGGTCGGTCGATGTCCTACGCCTCTGCTCGCGAAGAACCGCGCACGCGACCGTGGAAACGTCAGGCCCCGGAGCAAGGTCGGGACCGGTAGCGAACTGGGAACCAACATGAGATCGCCTGCCACCCAAGAAGCGCAGACCGCACCAGTGGACGCGACGTACGACACGACGCAGTACCGACCCGGCAAGACCATCACGGACTGGGAGCCGGAGAACGAGCTCTTCTGGAAGTCCATCGGCAAGAAGGTCGCCTCCCGCAACCTGTGGATCGCCGTCCCGGCGCTCCTGGTCGCGTTCGTCGTCTGGCAGGTGTGGTCGGTCACGGCGACCAACCTCAAGGACGTCGGCTTCGGCTTCTCCACCTCGCAGCTGTTCTGGCTGACGGCCATCCCCGGCATCACCGGCGGCACGGCCCGCGTCTTCTACACGTTCCTCGGCCCGATGATCGGCCAGCGCCGCTTCACCGCGCTCTCCACGATCGTCCTGGTCATCCCGCTGATCTGGCTCGGCATCGCGGTCCAGGACCCGAACACCTCGTACGGCGTCATGGTCGCCATCGCGGCCCTGTGCGGTGTCGGCGGCGCGAACTTCGCCTCGTCCCTCGCCAACATCGGCTTCTTCTTCCCCAAGCGCGACAAGGGCAACGCCACCGGCATCAACGGCGGTCTCGGCAACCTCGGCGTCTCCGTCGTCCAGCTGGTCACCCCGATCGTCATCACCAGCTCGGTCCTCGCGGTCGGCTCGGCCCAGCACAAGGCCGACGGCACGCCCGTGTGGCTGCAGAACGCCGCGTTCCTGTGGGTGCCCGTCCTGGTGATCCTGGCCGTTGTCGCGTGGTTCGGCCAGAACGACCTGAAGGTCGCGTCGACCCCCTTCAGCCAGCAGAAGATCATCTTCAAGCGCAAGCACAACTGGCTGATGACCTGGCTCTACGTCGGCACGTTCGGCTCCTTCATCGGGTTCGCTGCGGCTCTGCCGATGCTCATCAAGACGACGTTCACGCCGATCGACGCGGCCTACTCCGCGGCCACCTACGCCTGGATGGGCCCGGCCGTGGGCGCGCTCGCCCGCTGGGCCGGCGGTTGGATCGCGGACAAGATCGGCGGGGCGAGGGTCACCATCATCTCGTTCGTCGGCATGGCGGTCTCGATCATCGGCGTCATCAACTTCCTTCCCTCCGGCGGCGACAACGGCAACTTCTACGGCTTCTTCGCCTGCTTCCTGGCCGCGTTCTTCTTCTCGGGCATCGGCAACGGCTCGACGTTCCGCCAGATCCCGGTGATCTTCCGCAGCCAGCACCTGAAGGGCCTGACCGAGGGCACGCCCGAGTACACGAAGGCGCTGAAGCAGTCGGAGATGGAGGCGGGCGCCGTCACCGGCTTCACGTCCGCCATCGCGGCGTACGGCTTCTTCTTCATCCCGGCGATGTTCGCCAACTTCGCGGTGACCAGCGCGATGTGGGGCTTCGTGGCCTTCTACGTCAGCTGCATCGCGGTCTGCTGGTGGTTCTACGCCCGCAAGGGCGCGGAGTCCCCGAGCTGACGCCCCGAGTGGCGTCGGCGGGATGGGCCGGGTGTGGGAGCACCCGGCCCGTTCGCATGTCCTCACCTCGTACCACGAGCTGCCCCGGAAATTCTTGTGAATGCGTTCACAAGCGAACTTGGGTCCAAAGTCCCGAGGAAAGTTGCAGGTCAGGGGCGATCTGTCCGGTTCGGGGTGCGGCGAGAGGGGACCTCGGGCCCTGAAGTGGGGACCATTGCGGAGCCGCTGATCGATCGAACCGCTGTGCAATGGAGGCATAGCGAAAAGGCGATTCGGAAGGTGCCGGCGATGACTGCCACTCCCGCGGAAACGACAGTGCACGGCGAGGCATGGGACGGCTTCAAGGGCGGTCTGTGGCGGGACGCCATCGACGTCCGCGACTTCGTGCAGCAGAACTACACCCCGTACGAGGGCGACGACTCCTTCCTGGCCGGCGCGACCGAACGCACCACCCAGGTCTGGCAGAAGCTCCTGTCGATGTTCCCGACCGAGAACGAGCGCGGCATCTACGACGTCGACGTGAAGACCCCGTCGCGCATCGACGCCTTCAAGCCCGGCTACATCGACGGCGGCGCCGCCGACCACGCGGACCTCATCGTCGGCCTGCAGACCGACGCCCCGCTGCGCCGCGCCATCATGCCGAGCGGCGGCTGGCGGATGGTCGAAAGCGCACTCAACGCCTACGGCTACGAGGCCGACCCCGAGGTCAAGGAGGTCTACACACACCTCCGCAAGACCCACAACGAAGGCGTCTTCGACGCCTACACGCCCGAGATCCGCGCCTGCCGCTCCTCCGGCATCATCACCGGCCTGCCCGACGCCTACGGCCGGGGCCGCATCATCGGCGACTACCGCCGCGTCGCCCTCTACGGAGTCGACCGCCTCATCGCCGCGAAGGAGGCCGACAAGGCACTCCTCGGCGAGGAGTGGGCCACCGAGGACGTCATCCGCGCCCGCGAGGAGACCTCCGAGCAGATCAAGGCCCTGGGCGAACTGAAGGCCATGGCGATGTCGTACGGCCACGACATCTCCGCCCCCGCCACCACCGGCCGCGAGGCCGTCCAGTGGCTGTACTTCGCCTACCTGGCCGCCGTGAAGGAGCAGAACGGCGCGGCCATGTCGATCGGCCGCATCGACAACTTCCTCGACATCTACCTCCAGCGCGACATCGAGTCCGGCCGCATCACCGAGGCCGAGGCCCAGGAGTTCATCGACGACTTCGTCATCAAGCTCCGCATCGTCCGCTTCCTGCGCACCCCCGAGTACAACGAGGGCTTCTCCGGAGACCCGACCTGGGTCACCTGGTCCATGGCCGGCATGGGCGAGGACGGCCGCCCGCTCGTCTCGCGCACCACGTTCCGTGCCCTGCAGACCCTCTACAACCTGGGCCCGGCCCCAGAGCCGAACCTCACCGTCTTCTGGTCGCGCGAACTGCCCCCGGGCTTCAAGGACTTCGCCGCCAAGGTCGCCATCGACACCTCGGCCATCCAGTTCGAGTCCGACGACCTGATGCGCCCCAAGTACGGCGACGACACCGCGATCGCCTGCTGTGTGTCGGCGATGGCCGTCGGCAAGCAGATGCAGTTCTTCGGCGCCCGCGTCAACGTCGCCAAGGCACTGCTCTACGCGATCAACGGCGGCCGCGACGAGAAGACCGGAAAGCGCGTCGTCGAGGGCTTCGAGCCCATCGAGGGCGAGTACCTGGACTACGACACCGTCGTCGAGCGCTACGACGCGATGCTCGGCTGGCTCGGCAAGACGTACGTCCACGCGTTGAACGTCATCCACTACATGCACGACAAGTACGCCTACGAGCGCGTCGAGATGGCCCTGCACGACCAGGAGATCCTGCGCACGATGGCCTGCGGCATCGCGGGCCTCTCGGTCGCGGCCGACTCGCTCTCCGCCATCAAGCACGCCAAGGTCAAGGTCATCCGTGACGAGACGGGCCTCGCCGTCGACTACGAGATCGAGGGCGACTACCCCGCCTACGGCAACAACGACGACCGCGCCGACCACATCGCCCGGCGCATCGTCTCGGACTTCATGGGCAAGATCCGGCAGCACCCGACCTACCGGAACGCGGTGCACACCCAGTCCGTCCTGACGATCACCTCGAACGTCGTCTACGGCAAGAAGACCGGCAACACCCCCGACGGCCGCCGCGCGGGCGAGCCGTTCGCCCCCGGCGCCAACCCGATGAACGGCCGGGACGAGCACGGCTACATCGCCTCCGCGCTGTCGGTCGCCAAGCTCGACTACGACGACGCCGAGGACGGCATCTCGCTCACCAACACGATCACGCCGGACGCCCTGGGCCGCACCCCCGAGGAGCGGATCCAGAACCTCTCCGGAGTCCTCGACGGCTTCATGGCCAGCGACGGCTTCCACATGAACGTCAACGTGCTCGACAAGGCGACTCTGCAGGACGCCATGGAGCACCCGGAGAACTACCCGCAGCTGACCATCCGGGTCTCCGGCTACGCGGTGAACTTCGTCCGCCTGACCCGCGACCAGCAGCTCGACGTCATCAACCGCACCTTCCACGGCTCCCTCTGAGCCACCGGCTCTCCGCGAGCCACCCCTGATCCGCGGCCCCGGAGCCGGACCCTCACTCCGGCTCCGGGCACCGCGAATACCACGTCCTGCCAGTAGTCCGGGAGTTCTGCCATGGCTGTCCTGCTCGACACCGCGATCGACACCGCGACCCCGGCGGCCGCGGTCACCCGGCGCCCCGTCACCGGATCCATCCACTCCTGGGACCTGTCCACCGGCGTCGACGGCCCCGGCAGCCGCTTCGTCACGTTCCTCTCGGGCTGCCCGCTGACCTGTCTGTACTGCCACAACCCCGACACCTGGCGGATGCGCGACGGCAAGCGGACCACCGCCGACGACGTCATCGCGGAGGCCGCCAAGTACACCAAGTTCATCTCGGCGGCGGGCGGCGGAGCCACCGTCAGCGGTGGCGAACCCCTCCTCCAGCCCGTCTTCACCGGCGAACTGCTGCACCGCCTCAAGCACGAACTGGGCCTGCACACCGCCCTCGACACCTCCGGCTTCCTCGGGGTGCGCGCCACCGACGCTCTGCTGCGCGACGTCGACCTCGTGCTCCTCGACATCAAGTCCTGGGACCGTGAGACGTACAAGAAGGTCACCGGGCGCCCGCTGCGGCCCACCCTCGACTTCGCCCACCGGCTCGCCGACCTCGGCAAGGACGTCTGGGTGCGTTTCGTCCTCGTTCCCGGACTCACCGACGACCCGGACAACATCGAGGGCGTCGCCCGCTTCGCCGCCTCGCTCGGCAACGTCTCGCGCGTCGACGTGCTGCCCTTCCACAAGCTGGGGGAGGCGAAGTGGGACGCCCTCGGCAAGGACTTCACCCTGCGCGGCACCCCCTCGCCCACCCCCGGACAGGTGGTCGCCGCCAAGGAGATCTTCGCAGCTCAGGGGCTCACGGCTGTCTGACTCCCGCAGCGGCGCCCCACGGACGTACCCTGGATACATGAGCACCGCCCCCGCCCCCGAACCGCGCGATCCGAAGGAATCGGAGACCCCGAAGGGCTCCGAGGCGCCGAAGAAGCCGAAGAGCGCCCTGGTTTTCGACGACCCCCTGTCGCAGCAGTCTTCGGACGACACGGACCGCGGGTGGGGCGAGCGGCCTCCGGTCGGCGGCGACAGCGCCGCCGACCTTGCGCGCTTCCTCGACGAGAAGCCGCCCCACCACTTCTGAGCCCGCTCTAGCGCTCGTCGTGCCCCGAGCCGCGCTGCGCCACCAAGGCGTCGCGGATCTCCTTGAGGACCTCCAGCTCCGAGATCTCGATGACCTCCTGCGTGCCCTCCTTCGCGGCCTTCCGCGCGGCCTGCCTCGCCAGATACTTGGCCATGGGCAGCACCATCAGGAAGTAGACGACGGCCGCGGTGATCACAAAGCTGAGGGTCGCGCTGAGGACCGTGCCCCACATGATCGGGATGCCGGTGACGACCTCCCCCGCGTCGTTCATCTTGCAGGGGTCCTTGAGGCACGAGCTGTAGCGATCGAGATCCTTCGTTCCGAAGGCACCGACCAGCGGGTTGATGACACCCTTCACCACGGAGTTCACGACGTTCGTGAACGCGGCTCCGATGACCACCGCGACCGCCAGGTCGATGACATTGCCGCGCATCAGGAAGGCTTTGAAGCCGTCCCAGAGACCCGGTTCGTTCTTCTCGCTCACCACGAGGCCTTTCGTTGCAAATGCAGTTCGTGAAACAGACAGCTCCGCAAACTACGTCAGGGCCTGGTAGGACTGTCCAATTGGGTACCTCTAATGAGGGACTTGACAGGAAGTCAGTGCAGTCGCACACATCGTGAATCAGCACAGCGTCACCGCCAGACGCATGCTCGCACCGGCTCCGGCGAGCCGAGCCGCCGTCGACCGCGGCACCGAGAGCACGACCAACGCCCCTGCCTCGGCCGCACCTTCGGTCGCGCCCTCCTGAGGCTCGGGCACCTCGGTCACCCTGGCCCCGGCCGCCACCACCCGTGACGCGGAGCCGTCGGCGCCGATGACGTCGACCCGATCGCCCCGGTGCAGCAGACGCACCGTCTCCGCGTCCGCGATCCGCACCGGCGCCGTCACCCAAGGAGCGGCCCGCTCCGGCTGCCGCGAGGGAGAGGCGGCCGTCGGATGCCCCTGCGGCCGAACCCGCTCGGCATCCCGCGGCCCCGCCGCCACGAGCGCCGCCGCGGTCACGGCGAGCCCGGCGGCCACCGCCCGGCGTCTGTGCCGCAGCAGCCTTCGCAGCCGGTGCCGCCCGCCTCGTACGCGCACGGGGGCGAAATGCGGCACCGGACAGGGTGGGGGAGGAGGAGAAGGGGACGAGATGTCTGAGGGAACGTGCGCCACGACGGCCACCGCCTGCGGAGAGTCGAGAGAGCTGAGGATCTTGCCTTCCGCTCTCACGATGCAGGCCCGCGCCGAATCCCGCTGAGCCCCGTGGACTACTCGCCGGTTGTGGACAACTCCGTCACCCGCAGGGGAAGTTCCGCCCCCGAACACCCCCGGAAGCCCCCGGAAGCCCCCGAACATCCCCGAACACCCCCGGGCGCCACCCTCCGCCCCCACCCTTCGGTCACTTCACGGCAACCGAATCCCCGGATCCATCCCGCCCAGCGCCCCCGCACACAGACACTCCCGCTCACCCTCCGCCGGCAGCCCCGCCACCGCGTCGAACAGCACCGTCCGCAGCCGGTCCACATTCGCCGCGAACACCTGGAGCACCTCCTCGTGCGAGACGCCCTCGCCGCTCTCCGCACCCGCGTCCAGGTCCGTGACCAGCGTCAACGACGTGTAGCAGAGCTCCAGTTCACGGGCGAGCACGGCCTCGGGGTGCCCGGTCATGCCGACCACCGACCAGCCCTGCGCCGCATGCCAGAGCGATTCGGCACGGGTCGAGAACCGCGGCCCTTCGACCACCACGAGCGTCCCGCCGTCCACCGGCTCCCACTCCCGCCCCCGAGCCGCCTTCAGCGCGGCACCGCGCCCGACGGGGCAGTAGGGGTCCGCGAGCGACACGTGCACGACGTTCGGAATGCTGCCGTCCGGCAGCGGAACCCCGTCGAAGTACGTCTGCGTCCGCGCCTTCGTGCGGTCCACGAGCTGATCGGGCACCAGCAGCGTCCCGGGCCCGAACTCGGGCCGCAGCCCGCCCACCGCGCACGGGCCGAGCACCTGCCGTACGCCCACGGAGCGCAGGGCCCACAGATTGGCGCGGTAGTTGATGCGATGCGGCGGCAGATGGTGTCCGCGGCCGTGCCGGGGCAGGAACGCGACCCGCCGTCCGGCGATGTCACCGAGGAACAGGGAGTCGCTGGGCGCTCCGTAGGGGGTGTCGACCTGGAGTTCGGTCACGTCGTCGAGGAAGGAGTAGAGGCCGGAGCCGCCGATGACACCGATCTCGGCGCGTTCCGTGCTGGTCGCGTTCGCCGTGTTCACCATGCCGAGCACAGTAGCCGGGCCGTCGGAACGCCGAGATCCCCGCTGTCGGAGGACAGCGGGGACCTGGAAGCAAGACGTGCGGGGCGCTCTGTCCTAGGCGGCGGACGAGCTGGACGACGAGCTCGAGGACGAGCTGGACGACTTCGAGTCCGAGCTTGAGCCCGAGCCCGAGGAGGACGACGAAGCGCCCGCGGAGGACTTGGAATCCGACTTCGAGTCCGACTTCGAGTCCGAGGACTTCGAAGCGTTCGCCGTCGACGGCGTGCTGCTCGACGACGAGCCGCGGCTGTCGTTGCGGTAGAAGCCGGAGCCCTTGAAGACGATGCCGACGGCCGAGAACACCTTCTTGAGGCGTCCTTCGCAGCTCGGGCACACCGTCAAGGCGTCATCGGTGAACTTCTGCACCGCCTCGAGGCCCTCGCCGCATTCGGTGCACTGGTACTGGTACGTCGGCACTTGCTTCCTCCTGGCACTCTCACTCGATGAGTGCTAACGACGGTCCATAGTGACGTATTCCGCGAGATCAGTCCACCGTGACCGGCTCGCGGTGACCGACGCCACGTGCCACGGTGCGCCCGACGGACCGCGGAACGAGCCGCGAGCGCAGGGTCACGAGCACCGCGAGGGCCAGCGCCGTACCGCCCAGCGGCACCAGGAATCCGGCGCCGTCCCAGAAGCGGTCCTCGAGCTGTCCGGCGACCGTGACGGCGGCCGCCTGGCCGAGCGCGACGGCGCCGGTGAGCCAGGTGAACGCCTCGGTCCGGCCGCTCGGGTCCACGAGGCGGTCGACCAGCGTGTAGCCGGTGATCAGCGCGGGCGCGATGCAGACGCCGACCAGGAGACCGAGTCCGGCGAGCAGCACCACGGAGTGCGCGGCCCAGAGGCCGGAAGCCATGAGGGTCAGCGCCGCGTACCCGACGAGAAGCCGCCGCTGCGGGGCGATCTTCCAGGCGATGGCGCCGCAGATGAGGCCGGAGAGCATGTTGCCCGCGGCGAACGTGCCGTACAGGACGCCGTTCAGGCCCGGTTCGCCGATGGACTCGGTGAAGGCGGCCAGCGAGACCTGCATGCCGCCGAAGACGGCGCCGATGCCCAGGAAGGTCACGATCAGCACCCGCACACCGGGGATCCGCAGCGCGGAAACGTGCTCCACGCGCGCGTGCTCCTCGCGGGACGCGGGCTTGGGCTGGGTGCTCTTCTGCGCGGCGAACAGCAGGCCGCCCACCAGCGTGAGTCCGGCCTCCGTGAAGAGTCCGGCCGCCGGGTCGATGGTCGTGCACAGGGCGGTCGCGAAGAGCGGGCCCAGGACGAACGTCAGCTCGTCCGTGACCGACTCGAAGGCCGCCGCCGTGCCCGCCAGCGGGGAGTCCTGGAGCTTGACTCCCCAGCGGGCCCGCACCATGGGGCTGATCTGCGGCTGCGAGGCGCCGGTGGGCACCGCGGCCACGAAGAGAGCCCACAAGGGGGCGTCGGAGAGTGCGAGCACCGTCAGGGAGAGCACCGACACCGTGTGGATGAGTACGCCGGGCACCAGGACGGCCCGCTGGCCGAAACGGTCGGCGAGCTTGCCGCCGAAGGGAGCGAACACCGCCATGGAGACGCCGGTGACGGCCGATACGGCGCCGGCGACGCCGTACGAGCCGGTGGTGTGCTGCACCAGCAGGACGATGGAGATGGTCAGCATCGCGAAGGGCTGTCGCGCCGCGAAGCCGGGCAGGAGAAACGTCCAGGCGCCGCGGGTGCGCAGCAGCTGTCCGTATCCCGGGCGGGAGGTGACCGTGGATGCCACGGCCCGTGCCTTTCTGCCGCCTGGTAGCGCGGCCCCCCTTTTTTTCAGGGCGACGGCACCGAGAGCTGTCCTCTTGCGCGGGACTGCGGTAGATGCCGGTTGCCCACTGCGAGGACACGCGGCCGCCATACGGTCGGCGCCAGCTCTGCTTCAGACAGAGTTGGTTCAAATCAGTTCATACAGAAGAAGTGTGTCTTCATCGTACAGGGAATGGGGTCAGTAGACCTGTGAATACGGAGAATGAGGCGCCCATCACCTGCGATTGCCCCGCCCTTCCGGCTCCTGACCAGCGGTTCCCAGCCATCCGGCCAGCTTTCCGCCCTGTCCGACCGCGCGCAGCCGCTTCTCCGCCGCGTCCCGCACCGGGTCGGTCGCGACCACCAGGAGCTCGTCCCCGCGCTGCAGCACGGTCGTGGGCTGCGGCACGAACGACTCGCCGTTGCGGACGATGAGCGTGACCGCCGCCCCCGCGGGCATCCGCAGTTCGCCCACCTCGACGCCGTGCATCCGCGACCCCTTCGGGACCGCCACCGAGAGCAGGTGCCCGCGCAGACGCTCCAGGGGCGCCGATTCGATGCCCAGGTCGGCGGCGCCCGAAGAGTCGCCCAAGCGCAGCTTCCTGGCCAGCCACGGCAGCGTAGGACCCTGGATGAGGGTGTAGACGACGACCAGCACGAAGACGATGTTGAAGATCCGCTCGCTGTCGTTCACCCCGTTCACCATCGGGATCGTGGCCAGGATGATGGGCACGGCTCCGCGCAGCCCTGCCCAGGACATCAGGGCCTTCTCCTGCCAGGGCACGCGGAACGGCAGCAGGCTGACGACGACCCCCAGGGGCCTTGCCACCACGGTCAGGATCAGGCCGATGATGATCGCGGGCCAGGTGTCGTCGAGCAGGTCGTGCGGGGTGACCAGGAGGCCGAGCAGCACGAACATGCCGATCTGTGCGAGCCAGCCGAGCCCTTCGGCGAAGCCTCGGGTGGCGGGCCAGTGCGGCAGCTTCGCGTTGCCCAGGACCATGGAGGCGAGGTAGACGGATAGGAATCCGCTGCCGTGCGCCATGGCTCCGGCCGCGTAGGCGGCGACCGCGATGGCCATGACGGCGATGGGGTAGAGGCCGGACGCGGGCAGCGCCACGTGCCGCAGGCCGTAGGCGCCGAGCCAGCCCACGGCGATACCGATCGCGGCTCCGATCGCCAGCTCCAGGGCGATCTCGCCGATGAGGACGTACCAGTGCTCCACGGGCCCGGCGGTGGAGAAGGCCACGACAAGGATCACCACGGGGGCGTCGTTGAACCCGGATTCCGCTTCCAGCATGCCGGCCACGCGTGAGGGCAGCGGCACCTTCCGCAGCACGGAGAAGACCGCCGCCGCGTCCGTCGACGAGACCACCGCGCCGATGATGAGCGCCTGCCGCCAGTCGATGCCGACCAGGTAGTGGGCAGCGGCTGCCGTCACGCCGACGCTCACCGCGATGCCGACGAGCGACAGGGCGGCGGCCGCGGGCAGCGCGGGTTTGATCTCTTTCCACTTCGTGCCGAGGCCGCCCTCGGCCAGGATCACGACGAGCGCCGCATAGCCGATGACCTGCGTCAACTCGGCATTGTTGAAGGAGACGTTGCCGATGCCGTCCTGGCCGATGGCAATGCCGATGCCGAGGTACAGGAGCAGGCTGGGAAGCCCACTGCGCGACGAGATGCGAACCGCCGCTACCGCGACGAGCAGGACGAGCGAGCAGATGAGCAGAAGCTGGTTGAGGTCGTGGACAGTCAGGGGCCGTTCCTTCCCGCGCGAGCCAAGTACTTCGTTACCTTACCTAATTGTTAACGCTTCCTTGACGTCATCGAACGCCCATACGATGCGCCGGGATGCAGGTTCCTGACTCCGCGTCCGGAGGCGCAGTGCCCTGCGCCTATGGTTGCTCCAGCGCTCCCACCACCGCCCAGCCAGCCCTGCCGCTCGCGTAAGGACAGCAAGGACAGCGATGCCCTCGAATACCACCGCCTCTTCCGGTCATAAGTCCGGCAAGAAGAAGGGGCGCCGAGCCCGCCTCATCGTGATCGTCCTGGTCCTGGCCATCGTGGCGGGCGTCGGTTACGGCGCGTACTGGAGCGTCAGTACGGTGCGTGCCTCCTTCCCGCAGACCAAGGGGACGATCAAGCTCGACGGACTCTCCGGCCCCGTCGACGTGAAGCGTGACGGCAACGGCATCCCGCAGATCTACGCCGAGTCCGACGCCGACCTGTTCATGGCCCAGGGCTTCGTCCAGGCGCAGGACCGCTTCTGGGAGATGGACGTACGCCGTCATATGACCTCCGGTCGCCTTTCCGAGATGTTCGGCAAGGGCCAAGTAAAGACCGATGAGTTCCTGCGGACCCTCGGTTGGCACCGTGTGGCGCAGAAGGAATACGACACCAAGCTCTCGCCGGCGACGAAGAAGTACCTCCAGGCATACACCAAGGGAGTCAATGCCTACTTGAAGGACAAGAGCGGCAAGGACATCTCCCTGGAGTACGCCGCCCTTGGCTTCACCAACGACTACGCGCCCCAGGAGTGGGACCCCGTCGACTCCGTGGCGTGGCTCAAGGCCATGGCCTGGGACCTGCGCGGCAACATGCAGGACGAGATCGACCGCTCCTTGATGACCAGCCGCCTCGGCCCGTCCCAGATCAAGGACCTGTACCCGAAGTACCCGTACGACCGGAACAAGCCGATCGTCCAGGAAGGCGCCTACAACAGCGCCACCAAGGAGTACGAGGGCAAGGGCAGCGCGGGCAGCCAGTCGCAGACCGGTGGCGCGGCGGGCACGGGCCTCGCGGGCAACACCGAGGCTCCCAGCGGCCTGCAGTCCCAGCTGTCGGGCCTCTCCGACATCCTGGACAGCGTCCCGGACGCGGGCCTCGGCCCGAACGGCAACGGCATCGGCTCCAATTCCTGGGTGGTCTCCGGCGACCACACGATCTCCGGAAAGCCACTGCTCGCCAACGACCCGCACCTGTCACCGCAGCTGCCGTCCGTCTGGTACCAGACGGGCCTGCACTGCAAGACGGTCTCCAAGGACTGCCAGTACGACGTCTCCGGCTACACCTTCGCCGGGATGCCCGGTGTGGTCATCGGCCACAACCAGGACGTCGCCTGGGGCATGACGAACCTCGGTGCCGACGTCACCGACCTCTACCTCGAGAAGTTCGAGGGCGACGGCTACTCGTACGACGACAAGGTGCTGCCCTTCAAGTCCCGCGTGGAGACCATCAAGGTCGCGGGCGGCAAGTCCAAGAAGATCACCGTCAGAGAGACCGGCAACGGACCCCTGCTGTCCGACCGCGACGACGAGCTGGTGAAGGTCGGCAAGAAGGCCACGGTCGACAGCGCCGCCCCCGACCGGGGCGACGGCTACGGAGTCTCGCTGCGCTGGACCGCGCTCAAGCCCGGCAAGTCGATGGACGCCGTCTTCGAGCTCAACAAGGCGAAGGACTTCACGGACTTCCGCAAGGCGGCCGCTTCCTTTGAAGTGCCCTCGCAGAACCTGATCTACGCGGACACCAAGGGCCACATCGGCTACCAGGCGCCGGGCAAGATCCCGGTCCGCGGCAAGGGCGACGGCGCGCTGCCCGCGCCCGGCTGGAACTCCGACTACCGCTGGACCGGCTACATCCCGCAGTCCGCGCTGCCCTACGAGTACGACCCGAAGCGCGGCTACATCGTGACCGCCAACCAGGCCGTCGTCGGCGAGGACTACCCGTACAAGCTCACGTCGGACTGGGGCTACGGGGCGCGCAGCCAGCGCATCACCGACCTCATCCAGTCGAAGATCAAGAACGGTGGGAAGGTCTCCACCGAAGACATGCGCACGATGCAGATGGACAACAGCAGCGAGATCGCCAAGGTCCTCGTGCCCAAGCTGCTCAAGATCGACGTCAAGGACAGCTACGTCCGTGAGGCGCAGAAGCTCCTTGAGGGCTGGGACTACACCCAGGACCCGGATTCGGCGGCGGCCGCGTACTTCAACTCGGTCTGGCGCAACATCCTCAAGCTCTCCATCGGCAACAAGCTGCCCAAGGAGCTGCGGGTCAAGGGCCAGTGCCTGAACGTCGAGCCGGCCGGGAACACGGGCCCCGCCGACGAGGCCGAGCCCGTGCGCGAGTGCGGCCAGCGTGACGCGGAGACCGCGCAGCCCGACGGCGGCGACCGCTACTACGAAGTGATCCGGTCGATCCTCGACGACGAGGACAACGACTGGTGGAAGTCGCCGGGGACCCGCACGGACGCCGAGACCAAGACCCGCGACCAGCTGTTCGGCCGGGCCATGGAGGACGCGCGCTGGGACCTGACGGCCAAGCTCGGCAAGGACGTCGACACCTGGAGCTGGGGCCGCCTGCACCGGCTGACCCTGAAGAACCAGACCCTGGGCGTCGAAGGCCCCGGCTGGCTCCAGTTCATGCTCAACCGCGGCCCGTTCAAGCTGGGCGGCGGAGAGGCGGCGGTCAACGCCACCGGCTGGAACGCCGCGGGCGGCTACGGAGTGCAGTGGGTGCCGTCGATGCGCATGGTGGTGAACCTCGACGACCTCGACAAGTCCAAGTGGATCAACCTGACCGGCGCTTCGGGCCACGCCTACAGCGAGCACTACACCGACCAGACCAGCAAGTGGGTCAAGGGCGAGCTGCTTCCGTGGTCCTTCTCCGAGAACGCCGTCAAGAAGAGCACGAACGACACCCTGGTGCTGCGCCCCTGAGCAGCGCCTGACCGTACGGAACAGTGAAAGGGCCCTCCACGCGCGCGTGGAGGGCCCTTTCACGTACGGAGAGGATCAGCGGAAGCGGCGTACTCCCGACGGCGTGACGACGGCGTGCACGGGCTTGTCGTGCGCCTCCTGGGGGACGTGTGCGATGACCTCCGTGTCGTACAGGAGCACCACCAGGGCGGGATCGGCCCCGGCCCGCTCCAGCCGGGCGAGCACCCTGTCGTAGGACCCTCCGCCGCGCCCGAGCCGCATCCCGCGCTCGTCCACGGCCAGGCCCGGCAGCAGCACGGCGTCCGCCGCCACGACGGCATCGGGCCCGAGACGCGCTCCCGAGGGCTCCAAGAGGGCGATCTTTCCCGGGTGTTGTACGCGGGTCAGCGAGCCCTCGCCCTCATAGGCGGCCCAGTCCAGGTCGTTGTCCGCGAGGAGCACCGGCAGCAGGACACGTGTCCCGCGCGCGTGGAGCGCGTCGAGGAGCGCGCGCGTGCCCGGCTCGCTCCCCACGGAGACGTACGCCGCGACCGTGCCCGCCCCGGCGAGCTCATCGAGCTCCAATGCGCGGTCGGCGAGAACCGCGGCGGCCTTCTGCGCGTCATCCCTAGTCAACCGGCTTCTCACCGCGAGGAATTCTCCGCGCAACGTGCGCTTGGTTGGCTGATCGGACGGCTGGTCCGAGCCGGTTTCTTGCATGGTGCGCTCACAAACCCTTCCAGGTGCGCTCATATGAGAACAAAATGTCCGGAGCCACAGATTCCGCACATACTCACCGGTTATGGTTACGGACATGACTGAGTCTCACCCCCCAAGGATCAGCAAGGCTGTCATTCCCGCAGCAGGCCTGGGCACCCGATTCCTGCCCGCCACCAAGGCCACTCCCAAGGAGATGCTGCCGGTCGTCGACAAGCCGGCGATCCAGTACGTGGTCGAGGAGGCCGCCTCCGCCGGCCTGGACGACGTCCTCATGATCACGGGACGCAACAAGCGCCCCCTGGAGGACCACTTCGACCGCAACTACGAGCTGGAGTCGGCCCTCCTGAAGAAGGGCGACGAGGCGAGACTGGCGAAGGTCCAGGAGTCCAGCGACCTCGCCACCATGCACTACGTACGCCAGGGTGACCCCAAGGGACTCGGTCACGCCGTCCTGTGCGCCGCGCCTCATGTCGGCAACGAACCGTTCGCGGTGCTCCTCGGCGACGACCTGATCGACCCGCGCGACCCGCTCCTCGCCCGCATGGTCGAGGTCCAGGAGCGCCACGGCGGCAGCGTCATCGCCCTCATGGAGGTCGCCCCCGAGCAGATCCACCTCTACGGCTGCGCGGCCGTGGACGCCACGGACGAGGGCGACGTCGTCAAGGTGACCGGCCTGGTCGAGAAGCCCGATGCCGCGGACGCCCCCAGCAACTACGCCATCATCGGCCGCTATGTCCTCGACCCCCATGTCTTCGACATACTGCGCAAGACCGAGCCGGGCCGCGGCGGCGAGATCCAGCTCACCGACGCCCTCCAGCAGCTCGCCGCGGACGAGAAGGTCGGCGGTCCCGTACACGGCGTCGTCTTCAAGGGCCGCCGCTATGACACCGGCGACCGCGGAGACTATCTGCGTGCCATTGTCAGACTCGCGTGCGAACGTGAAGACCTGGGCCCGGACTTCCAGGCCTGGCTTCGCAGTTACGTGTCCGAGGAGATGTAGCACTTTGAGCAGCAGCGCGACGACCGAAGCCACCGGCCAGGAACACGTCTGGTCGGTGAGCGAGCACCTGGACGACATCCTCGGATCCGTCCGCCCCCTGGAGCCCATCGAGCTCCAACTCCTCGACGCCCAGGGCTGCGTCCTCGTCGAGGACGTCACGGTGCCCGTCTCGCTGCCGCCCTTCGACAACAGCTCCATGGACGGATACGCGGTCCGGGTCGCCGACATCGCGGGCGCCAGCGAGGAGTTCCCCGCCGTCCTCACCGTCATCGGTGACGTGGCAGCGGGCCAGGGCGAGCAGCCCACCGTCGGCGCCGGCCAAGCCGCCCGCATCATGACCGGCGCCCCCCTGCCGCCCGGCGCCGAAGCCGTCGTCCCCGTGGAGTGGACCGACGGAGGCCTCGGCGAGGGCCCCGTCTCCGGAATGCGAGCGCACAGCGCCGCTCCGGACGGAGCCTCCGGCGAAGTCCGCGTGCACCGCCCCGCCCAGGCACGCGCGCACGTGCGGGCGCGCGGCAGCGACGTCCAGGCAGGCGACCGCGCACTGAGCGCGGGCACGGTACTCGGCGCCCCGCAGATCGGCCTGCTCGCCGCGATCGGCCGCGGCACGGTCAAGGTGCGCCCGCGCCCCCGCGTCGTCGTCATGTCCACCGGCAGTGAACTGATCCAGCCCGGCGAGGAGTTGGCCGAGGGCCAGATCTACGACTCCAACAGCTTCGCCCTGACCGCCGCAGCCCGCGAGGCCGGAGCGATCGCCTACCGCGTGGGCGCGGTCGCCGACGACGCCGAGACGCTGCGCTCCACCATCGAGGACCAGCTCATCCGCGCCGACCTCATCGTCACCACGGGCGGCGTCAGCGTCGGCGCGTACGACGTCGTCAAGGAAGCCCTCTCCTCCGTGGGGGACGAGGACGAGGACGGCAGCGGAATCGAGTTCCGCAAACTCGCCATGCAGCCCGGCAAGCCGCAGGGCTTCGGCTCCATCGGCCCCGACCACACCCCGCTGCTCGCGCTGCCGGGCAACCCGGTGTCGTCGTACGTCTCCTTCGAGATCTTCGTACGCCCCGCGGTGCGCGCCCTGATGGGCCTCCCGGACGTCCACCGGCCCACGGCACGCGCGGTGCTGGCCGCCGACAAGGCGCTGGGCTCACCCGCGGGCAAGCGGCAGTTCCTGCGCGGGCAGTACGACGCCGAAGCGGGCAGCGTGCGCCCCGTGGGCGGTGCGGGCTCCCACCTCGTCGCGGCACTCGCCCACGCGAACGCGCTGATCGTCGTCCCGGAGGACACCACAGCGGCGGAGCCCGGCACCGACGTCGAA
Organism: Streptomyces sp. A18; assembly: GCF_059026065.1. Taxonomy (NCBI): domain Bacteria; kingdom Bacillati; phylum Actinomycetota; class Actinomycetes; order Kitasatosporales; family Streptomycetaceae; genus Streptomyces; species Streptomyces sp. A18. Next base: position 172,277 of record NZ_JBWLKL010000004.1, read on the forward strand.
GTGGTCCTCCTCGGCTGAAAGGCGCTCCCGCGCGGTACGGTGTCGCGCACATAGGCCCCCTTGCGCCGCACCGCGAGAGGGCCCGGACCGGGAGCGCCACAGCACATGAGTAGCCAGCAGCGACTGACGCACATCGACGAAGCGGGCGCCGCCCGCATGGTCGACGTATCCGCGAAGGACGTGACCGCGCGCACCGCCCGCGCAAGTGGCCGCGTCCTGGTCTCGCCCCGCGTGATCGAGCTGTTGCGCGGGGAATCACCAGAAGAGGCTCTCCCCAAGGGCGACGCCCTGGCCACCGCGCGGATCGCGGGCATCATGGGCGCCAAACGCACGCCCGACCTGATCCCCCTCTGCCACCCGCTCGCCGTCTCCGGCGTGAAACTCGACCTCTCCGTGGCGGACGACGCCGTCGAGATCCTCGCCACGGTCAAGACCACGGACCGCACGGGCGTGGAGATGGAGGCCCTCACCGCGGTGACCGTCGCCGCCCTCACGGTGATCGACATGGTCAAGGCCGTCGACAAGGGCGCCGTCATCACGGACGTACGCGTAGAGGAGAAGACGGGCGGAAAGTCCGGGGACTGGAGCCGCGAAGGAGCCGGAGCATGACGGCTTACCGCGCGCTCGTCGTCACGGCCTCCAACCGCGCCGCCGCAGGCGTCTACGCCGACCGGGGCGGGCCGATCATCGCCGAGGCCCTTGCCGCCCTCGGCTTCGAGGTCGAAGGCCCCCAGGTCGTCCCCGACGGCGACCCCGTGGAGCAGGCCCTGCGCGCCGGAGCCGACGCCGGATACGACGTGATCCTCACCACAGGCGGCACGGGCATCTCGCCCACCGACCGCACCCCCGAGGCCACCCGCGCCGTCATCGACCACGAAGTACCCGGCATCCCGGAGTCGATTCGCGCGTACGGCAGGGAGAAGATCCCCACGGCCGTGCTGTCCCGCGGTCTCGCCGGAGTAGCCGGGCGCACGCTCATCGTGAACCTGCCGGGCTCCACCGGTGGTGTGCGGGACGGCCTTGCCGTCCTGGAGCCGCTCCTCACGCACGCCGTCGAGCAGCTCCGAGGCGGCGACCATCCCAGACCCTCGGGTGGTGCGAGCTGAACAGCCCTTCCTGGCCCGTCGAGCTGACGGACGGCGATGTCGCCCTCCGTCCGATAAAGATGCGCGACCAGCGGCCCTGGCGTGAGGTCAACCGGCGCAACCGGGACTGGCTGCGCCCCTGGGAGGCGACCATCCCGCCGCCCACGCCCAGCGGCCCGATCGTGCACCGCCCGACCTACCGTCAGATGGTCCGGCACCTGCGCGCCGAGGCGCACGCCGGGCGCATGCTGCCCTTCGTGATCGAGTACCAGGGGCGGCTCGTCGGGCAGCTGACGGTCGCCGGGATCACCTGGGGATCGATGTGCTCGGGCCATGTCGGCTACTGGGTCGACCAGTCGGTCGCGGGCCGCGGCGTGATGCCGACCGCCGTCGCCCTCGCGGTCGACCATTGCTTCCGATCGGTCGGGCTGCACCGTATCGAGGTGTGTATTCGCCCCGAGAACGGGCCGAGCCGCAGGGTCGTGGAGAAACTCGGATTCCGCGACGAGGGCCTTCGTCCACGCTATCTTCACATCGACGGTGCCTGGCGTGACCATCTTGTCTTCGCACTGACCGCGGAAGAGGTGCCGGAAGGGTTGCTGCGGCGCTGGCACCAGGCAAGACCCCGGAACACCGCGTAAATAGAATAAGTGTTTGAAATTGATCGGTGATCGACCGACTGAGGCCCGACTTGGTCCCTCTAGTGCATTAATTTCACGGTCTCGGTGGCCTGTTGATCGCATCAGTCACAAAAAAAGTTCGAGATATCAGCCAGATCGTGCGACACACCGGGTCAATTGGCAGATGGCCTCAACCAAACCCCTCTACCGTGTGAGGCGTGAGCAGCAGCGGCCTCATCTACGCAGTCATCGTCGGGGCCTGGGCCGCCTACTTGGTGCCGATGTGGCTCCGTAGGCAGGACGAGCTCAATGAAGCCCGTCCGACGGAACGCTTCAGCACCGCCATCCGGCTCCTGTCCGGACGTGCGGGGATGGAGCGCCGATACGCCAAGGACCTGCAAGCGCGCTCGCCTGAAGAGGAGGAGTCGCGCGACCCGGACAACGCCACCGGCTCGGTGGACGTCCGGGCCTTCGTCGCGCCCCCGCATCGACAGGGCGGCCAGGAAGAGCGGCCCGAGCCGCAGAGCAAGGCGCAGGTCAAACCCCAGGCGCAGCAGCCTCCGGCCCGGTCCCAGGCGCAGCCCGCGGCGAAGCCCCCGGCCAAGCCGTCCGTGAAGGCCCAGGTGAACCCGCCCGCTCACGCGCCGGCACCGACACCGGGCCCGGGGCACTCCACCGCGCGGCCCCAGCAGTCGCCGGCCCGGCGGGCCGCGTCGGCGGAAGCCGCCGCGCGCGCCCGGCGTACGAAGGCGCTCGCGCGCCGTCGGCGTACGACGGTGATGCTGTTCGCCGCGTTCACGGTCGGCGCGATCGTCGCCGCGGTGGGCGGGCTCGCGTTCCTCTGGGCGCCCGCGGCACCGGCCGCGCTCCTGAGCGCGTACATCGTGTACCTGCGGGGCCAGGAGCGGCGCCGCTTCACCTACACCATGGACCGGCGCAGGGCCGAGGTCGCCGCGCAACGGCTGCGGGAGCGTCAGCCGCGCAGGCGGGCGGCGGGCGGCGCGGAAGCGGTGGTCGACGACGCGGAGGAAGGACCGGGCCCCGAGACGGAGACCGGTCTCTCCGCGCTCGCCGCCGACCGCCGCGCCCTGGTCGAGCAGACCGACCACGCGGAGTGGGTGGACCAGCAGCGCGAGCGGCAGCGCCGCCCCGGGCACGGCGACAGCTGGGACCCGGTGCCGGTGCCCCTGCCCACGTACGTGACCGCGCCGGTCGCCCCGCGGGCCACCGGCGACGTCGACTTGGGCGCGCCCGACGCCTGGAGCTCGGCGCGGTCGAGCTCCGTCGAGCCCGCCGCCGATGAGGCGGACGAGGACGAGTACGGGGAGTACGCCGCGTACGCCGAGGGCACAGAAGGTGCCGACGGCGTGGACGGAGCCGGCGGCCGCAGCGACGCACGGCGGGCCGCGTCCGCGCGCCGGGCCCGCGAGCGCGGACGTACGCCGCTCTTCGATCAGTACGAGGACGGCGAGCGGCCGCGGGCCGCCAACGAGTGAGTCCTGACCAGCCAGGAACGGATTTCCGAGCACCCGGATCGGGATGCTAGAGTTTCACTCGTTGCAAGGGCCTGTGGCGCAGTCTGGTAGCGCACCTCGTTCGCATCGAGGGGGTCTGGGGTTCAAATCCCCACAGGTCCACCGCAGCTCAGAGCCCCAGTCGGAGAGATCCGGCTGGGGCTCTTTGGCGTCGTACAGCAGCGAAGTACAGCAACGACTACTTCCGATCTTTGCCGTCGAGATGCTTGCCGAGCTTCCGCAGTGCCTTGCGCGTCGCTTCAGATGTGCGTACCTCGGACATGGGCGTGTCACCCCCATGTCACCAGCTCTCACCTGCGGCAAGCGTGGTAGCGAAGTCGGACAGCCGGATGCTGCCGGATTCGATTCTTGATGGGATGGGCGGGGAGCCGCTGAGTAGGTGGCAGCATCACCAAGACTTCGGGGGCAAGACCGAGCTCCTGTAGTGAGGCCCGGTACAGGGCGCAGAGCAGCGGGGCGTAGAACTCGCTAGGAGCGACCTTTCCGCTCTCCCAGCGGATCAACTGACGACGTACAGAGTCCAGCTCGGGTAGGGGATGGCCCTGTGAGGCGGCCGTTTTGATCAGCTCACGGGCGGCGTCTGTGAGGGACCAGCCCAACGCAAGTCGTGCTGTCTGTAGTTCGGTCTTGGGCGTCACGGTTGAGACAATGACTGTCGATCGATTCGACACGGCTTGGAGTCCTTCGAATCGGTTGGGCCGTGTCCGCTGCAACCGGGCGCGGCCCGCTCAGTGTGTGGTCGTTACCCGCTAGGCGCCTCGGCCTTTGCCCAACGGGAGACAGTGGCCCGCGAGATGCCGGTCAGCTCAGCGATACGCCGATACGGCACCCCGGCATCGATCGCGTCGAGGACCACGGGGCGAATCACTCCGTCGATCTGCTCAAGCTCCTCGGCAAGATGGCGGCGTCGCTGTCCAGGATCAACAAGACGACGCACAGCTGCCGCGCGCCGATCTTCTGGAGTGCCTGACGGATCTTGGGCCAACGGGACGACGGGACTGGCTTCCCGAACTCGCTGCGAGGCGGGGGGCTCTTGCCTTCGGCCTCCGGTTGCGCTGTCTCTATCGGCTTCCGGCCGTCGCTGCGTAGATCACTTCCCGGGCCCGCATCGCGGGCCGGCGCGCGGCTCGGGGCTCGCGTCCGCGCCCCTGCCTACGGCGGGCGCGGCCCCGGCCCCGGCCTCGCGCCACCACATACCCCCGGGGTGATCACGCGTCACACTCTGACCCCGCCAAGGGCCGATGCACCGGACCGATCCTGATTCCCCACCCTTGACCCACACCACCGGGCCCAATACGTGCCCTAGTTCCGGAGCCTGATGACGACCGTGCGGTGCTCGAATTTGATATGCATGAGCCTGGGATGTGACCTTCGTCTGAGGCCGTTCCACAGAAGCAACGATTCGCGGTCGTAGCTGAGGAGGTCGGGATCACCATCAAGAAACGACACGTTCTTGGCTGAAGTTTCCGCAACTTGCACATAATGTCTACCTTCGCGCTCCCACAGACTGACTTCGCGGCCTGTTTGGAGGACAAACAGAGGGCGATCCGTCAAGTAGGGGTCGTCATAGCCGGTGGGCTGCGAGCGGGTCAGGCTGACGTCCACCTGGCCCAGAGAAACGTGCTCACTGTGTAAACGTCGATACTCGCGGCACACGCGGAGGCGTCCGACGGCGAACCGATGGTACGCAATGATCGGCCAACCGATAGCGACACCAGCGAACGCCAGCGCCACCCCGGCACCCCAAGTGACGCCGAGTATCGCCGCCGCACCACCCACGAGCACGAGGTAAGCCATGTTGGTGTCTTACCCCTTTGCCGCGCTTTGCAGTACAGCAGCGAAGTACAGCAACCACCATGACCACAGCCAACGGTCATCCACTCCAAGTAGCCGTCCGACCAGCCGAGGAGACCTCAGCGACCTCCATGCCCGTAGTTCGCATCGAGGGGGTCTGGGGTTCAAATCCCCACAGGTCCACTGCACATGAGATCCCGTCCGGTTCTTCGAACCGGGCGGGATCTTTGCTGTGCCGGAGGTTCTACCGCAAGGGCTTCGCGAAGCAGCGGCTCAGGTTCTCGAAGCGGTAGTGGCCGAACTTGGCGGGGGCCGGGGTGTAGCCGGTCGAGGTGTAGAGCGCTATGGCCTCCGGCTGCTTCGTGCCCGTCTCCAGGACCATGCGCGTACGTCCTGCCGCCCTCGCGTGATCCTCCAGGGCCGCCAGGATGCGGCGGGCCAGGCCGAGGCCGCGGGCCTCCGGGGTGACGTACATGCGCTTGATCTCCGCGTCGCCGTGCGCGTAGCCCTCGTCGTTCTCCTCGTGACCGCGCCAGCCGCCGGTGGCCAGTGCGGTGCCGTTCTCGTCGTACGCGACGAGGTACAGGCCGTTCGGTGCCGCGAACATCGCCGGGTCGAGGGGGGTGACGTCGCCGTCGTCGCCGTACCGCTGCGCGTACTCGAGCTGGACGCGGTCGTTGAGCTCGACCGCGTCGGGGTGGTCGAAGGGGGTGGGGCGCAGCTCGACGGCGGGCCGCTGCGGTGGTGACTGGATACTCATGCGAACCATCGTACTTCTATGCGGTGGATGTGGTGGATGTGGTGGATGCGGTGGCCAGGTGGCCAGGTGGCCAGGCGGTCTGGTGGCCAGGTGGCCTCGTGGTGTGCGGCTGTCGGTTGTCCATCAAGTGTGCCGGTATCGTTCCCGGATGCTCACTGTGACCTCTGTGAATGTGAACGGGCTGCGCGCCGCCGCCAAGAAGGGCTTCGTGCAGTGGCTCGCCGAGACCTCGGCCGACGTGCTCTGCCTCCAGGAGGTACGGGCCGAGCCGCAGCAGCTGCCGGAGGAGGTGGGGGCCCCCGAGGGGTGGCACGTCACACACGCGCCGGCCGCCGCCAAGGGGCGCGCGGGTGTCTCCCTCTATACGCGCCGTGAGCCGGACCGCGTGCAGGTCGGGTTCGGGTCGGAGGAGTTCGACGGCAGCGGGCGCTACATCGAGGCCGATCTGCCCGGCGTCACCGTCGCGAGCCTTTATCTGCCTTCCGGTGAGGTCGGCACGGAGCGGCAGGACGAGAAGATCCGCTTCATGGGGGAGTTCCTCACCTACCTGAAGGGGCTCAAGAAGCGGGCCGCCGCCGAGGGGCGCCAGGTGGTGGTCTGCGGCGACTGGAACATCGCGCACCAGGAGGCCGACCTCAAGAACTGGAAGGGCAACAAGAAGAACTCGGGCTTCCTGCCCGAGGAGCGTGCCTGGCTCAGTGAGGTCTTCGAGGGTGAGTACGTCGATGTGGTGCGGGCGCTGCATCCCGGTGTCGAGGGGCCGTACTCCTGGTGGTCCTACCGGGGGCGCGCTTTTGACAATGATTCAGGTTGGCGCATCGACTATCACGTGGCGACGTCCGGGCTCGCGGAGCGCGCGGTCAAGGGCTTCGTGGAGCGTGCGGCCAGTCATGAGGAGCGGTGGTCGGACCACGCGCCCGTCACGGTGGTCTACGAGATGTGAGGCCGCGCGGCGGCATGGCGTGTTGCGGGCACGTACCTGACAATGGCTCAACTGTCAGCCGTGTGGGGGAGACTTCATGTCCGGTATGTCATTGCCGTCTCGTCGGGGTGTGCTGCTCGGTGCTCTGGGTGCCGGGATCGGGGCGGGTCTGCCGCCGGCTGCCGCGTCACCCGCAGCCGCCTCCGGAGAGGTGCCCCGGGGTACGCCGCCCGTGCTCCTCACGGAGCAGGCGACCCGGCGGATTCTCGTACTCGACCCGCGGCGCAGGGTCTGGGACACGGATGCCGACCCGTCCGTCGTGCGGTGGGCGTTCTCGCCGCTGGATCGGCCGGGGTACAAGGACCTTCGGCCGGACGTCAGCTGGGTCTATCCGAGCGAGTCGAAGGTGCGCAGACACAGGGGGCGTACGTACGTCCTGACGGCCGCGTCCTTCGGCTTCGTCGCCGTCGTCGACTTCCCCTCGGGCAGGCGCTATTGGGGCACGGCGATCGGACCCGGCGACGACCTCTTCAATCCGCACAGCGCGGAGATCCTGCCGGACGGCAACGTCGCGGTGGCGTGCAGCACGGGCGCGCTGGTCAGGCTGTACGCGGCCTCGCAGGGTCCGCGTGCGTCGCGGTACGCCGAGGCGGAGCTCAAGGGCGCGCACGGGCTGCACTGGGACGGTGCGCGCGAGGTGCTGTGGGCCATCGGCGACGACGAGCTCGTCACGTACGCCGTGGGCGGCACACGGGCCCGGCCCACGCTGACGCGGCGGTTCTCGGTCGGCCTCCCGATCGGTACGCCGGGCAAGACCCCCGGCGGCCACGACCTCTTCCCCGTGGCCGGCCGTCCCGGGCGGCTCTGGGTGACGACGAACGCGTCCGTCTTCCAGTACGACATCGGGAGCGAGGCCTTCGTGCAGGACTTCGCCGGGGCCGCGGAGATCTCCCGGAAGTCGGTGAAGGGCGTCGGCGATGATCCGCGGACGGGGCAGGTCGTCACCACGGTGCCGGAGGGCGGGCTCGAGGAGACCTGGTGGACGACGAAGGTGAGCGTGCATCGCCCTGCCGGGGAGTACAAGCTCGTCAACGGCGGTATCTACAAGGCGCGTTGGTTCCTGCCGAGGTGAGGGGTGGCTGACGGGCCGGGTTCAGGTTCCGTCCTCGGACGCCTTCTCCGAAGCCAGGCGGCGGTCCAGCGCCATCGACAGTTCCGCCTCCACCACGCTCTTCGCCAGCGGGCGCAGGCGTTCGATGCTCACCGTGCCCGCGTCGGCGGGCGTGTGGGTGCGGATGATCGTGATGAACAACTCCGCCAGCGCGTCAGCGTGTTCGCGTACGCGCTGGCCGGCCTCCAGGACCGCGGACAGGGGGATGCCCTCGCGGACCAGTGCCGATGAGACGTCCAGGAGGCGGCGGCTCACGTGCACGATCTCCTCGCCGTCCGTGCCGAGATAGCCGAGGTCGAGGGCGGCCGCGAGGTTCTCGGGGGTGACCTCGCCCGCGAAGTGGTCGGCCAGTTCCTCGGGGGTGAGGCGGACCGGGGTCTCCTCGGTGGGTTCGCCGATGCCCAGGAGCTCGCCGACGTCGCGGCCGTTCTCGAAGGCCTCCGCCAGTTCCGCGATGCCGCTGAGGGTGTGGCCGCGGTCCAGGAGCGCGGCGATCGTGCGGAGTCTGGCCAGGTGGTGGTCGTCGTACCAGGCGATGCGGCCCTCGCGGCGGGGCGGCGGGATCAGGCCGCGCTCACGGTAGAAGCGCACGGTGCGCACCGTGATGCCGGCCGCCTTGGCCAGCTCCTCCATGCGGTACTCGCGTGTCTCTGCCACGGCAGCAGCCTATGTGCTGCCGGGTCGAGCAGGTGTTCCCCATGCACTACCGGGGGTAACTCGCGATGCCAGACCCCTACCCATCAGTACGCGGCTGTTCTACTCTCCCAATTGCGCCAGTGGTCACTGGCAGAGTCGTGAAGCAGTTCGGGAGGCGACGGCATGGCCGAGGACGAGCGCCGGCAGGAACGCGGGCAGGGGCGCGAGCAAGGGGGCGAACGCGAGCATGTGCGGGTGGCGGTGATCGGGTCCGGATTCGGTGGGCTCGGTGCCGCGGTCCGGCTGCGCCGCGAAGGCGTCACCGACTTCGTCGTCCTGGAGCGGGCGGGCGCGGTGGGCGGCACCTGGCGGGACAACAGCTATCCGGGCTGCGCGTGCGACGTGCCCTCGCACCTGTACTCGTTCTCCTTCGCGCCCAACCCGGACTGGCCGCGCACCTTCTCGGGCCAGGGGAAGATCCAGGAGTACCTGGAGCAGATCGCCGACACCTTCCGCCTCCGCTCGCACATCCGCCTCAACACCGAGGTGACACTGCTGCGTTGGGACGCGGACAACCTGTGGTGGGAGGTCGAGACCAGCAACGGCACCCTGACCGCCGACATCGTCGTCTCCGCCACCGGGCCGCTCTCCGACCCCAAGCTCCCGGACATCCCCGGCCTCGACACCTTCGAGGGCAAGGTCTTCCACTCCGCGCGCTGGGACCACGACTACGACCTGCGCGGCAAGCGCGTCGCGATGATCGGCACCGGTGCGTCCGCCATCCAGATCGTGCCCGCCATCCAGCGCGAGGTCGGCAGGCTCACGCTCTTCCAGCGCACCCCGCCCTGGGTGATGCCGCGCATGGACCGCGCCATCACCAAGGCAGAGCGCTGGCTGCACCGCCGGCTGCCGTTCACCACGCAGGCCCGGCGCGGAATCCTGTGGGGCATACGGGAGTTGCAGGTCCAGGCGTTCACCAAGCGGCCGAACGAGCTCGGCGCGGTCGAGCAGCTCGCCAAGCGGAACATCGCCCGCGCCATCAAGGACCCGTCGCTGCGGGCCAAGCTGACGCCCTCGTACCGCATCGGCTGCAAGCGGATCCTGCTCTCCAACACGTACTACCCGGCACTCGCGCAGCCCAATGTGGACGTCGTCGACAGCGGGCTCAGCGAGGTGCGCGGGAACACCGTCGTCGCCGCCGACGGCACCGAGACCGAGGTCGACGCGATCATCTTCGGTACGGGCTTCCATGTGACGGACATGCCGATCGCCGACCGCGTGGTGGGGGCCGACGGCGGGACGCTGATGGAGTCCTGGAAGGACGGGATGAAGTCCCTGCGCGGCGCGACCGCGGCGGGCTTCCCCAACTTCATGACGGTCATCGGCCCCAACACCGGTCTCGGCAACTCCTCGATGATCCTGATGATCGAGTCGCAGCTGAACTATCTCGCCGACTACGTGCGGCAGTTGGCTCTGCTCGCTCCCCCTGGGCGCGGCGACCGGGCCGCGCTCGCCGTGCGGACGAGCGCCGTGCACGCCTGGAACGACAAGGTGCAGGAGCGCATGAAGCGCACCGTGTGGAACACGGGTGGCTGCAACAGCTGGTACCTCGACGAGAACGGTGTGAACACGACGATCTGGCCGGGTACGACGACCGAGTTCCGGGGCGCCACGCGGCGGGTGGATCTCGCGGAGTACGAGGTGGTGCGGCCACCGAAGGCGAGTGCGCGGGCGGCGTCGCCGAAGTCCCGTAGGACGAAGAAGGTCGAGGCGGGCGCATGAGCAGGCTGACACACGTGACGAGCGGGCCCTTCGCCCCGCCGCCCGCCGCGCGGGAACTGACCGTCATCTCGGCGGACGGCGCGCGGCTGCACGCCGAGGTGCACGGCCCACAGGGCGCGCCCGCGGTGGTGCTCGCGCACGGGTGGACCTGCTCGACCGCCTTCTGGGCGGCGCAGATACGTGCCCTGACCGTCGACCACCGGGTGATCGCGTACGACCAGCGGGGCCACGGGCGCAGTGCCGCGCCCGCCGGGCTCGAGGGGTACAGCACGACCGCCCTCGCCGACGACCTGGAGGCGGTGCTCGCGGCGACGCTGGAGCCGGGCGAGAAGGCCGTGATCGCCGGGCACTCCATGGGCGGCATGACGATCATGGCCGCGAGTGCGCGGCCGGGGTTCCGGGAGCACGCGGCGGCGGCTTTGCTGTGCAGCACGGGGAGTTCGCGGCTCGTCGCCGAGTCGCTCGTGGTGCCGATGCGGGCCGGGTGGGTACGGACGCGGCTCACGCGATCGGTCCTTGGCGCGAAGGCGCCGCTGGGTCCCGTGACGCCCATGGCCCGCAAGGTCCTCAAGTACGCGACGATGGGTGCGGGTTCGCCCCCGGAGCGGGTCGAGGTGTGTGCGCGGATCGTGCACGGGTGCCCGAGGGTGGTGCGCTACCGCTGGTCGCACGTCCTCGACGAGCTCGAACTCGACGCGGGCGTGCTGGAGTTGACGGTGCCGACCGCGGTCATCGCGGGCACGGCGGACCGGATGACGCCCGTCGCGGGCGCGCGCCGCATCGCCGGAATGCTGCCGGACTCCCTCGGTCTCACCGAACTGCCGGGTCTGGGTCACATGACGCCGGTGGAGGCGCCGGAAGCCGTCACGGCGAGCATCAGGAATCTCGTGGCGTCGTACGTACGGATGGCCGATCAGCAGGTCCAGGATCAGGTCCAGGGGCTCGAAGGGAGCAGCGCATGAGCAGGGTCAGCCTTGAGGGTCAGGTCGCGGTCGTCACCGGGGCGGCGCGGGGCGTGGGCGAGTTGCTCGCGCGGAAGCTGTCGGCGCGGGGCGCGAAGGTCGCACTCGTGGGTCTGGAGCCGGACGAGCTGAAGCAGGTCGCGGGGCGGCTGCACACCGAGAGCGAGGCCTGGCACGCGGACGTGACGGATCACGTCGCGATGGCGCGGGTCGCCCAGGAGGTCAAGGAGCGGTTCGGGAAGGTCGACATCGTCGTCGCCAACGCGGGCGTCGCCAACGGCGGTCCTTTCGTCGAGTCCGACCCCGAGGCGTGGCGGCGGGTGATCGAGGTCAACCTCATCGGCAGCGCGGTGACGGGACGGGCGTTCCTGCCGGTCCTGATGGAGAGCCGCGGGTATCTCCTCCAGATCGCCTCGCTCGCGGCGATCACGCCGGCGCCGATGATGACGGCGTACTGCGCGTCGAAGTCGGGCGTCGAGGCGTACGCGCACTGTCTGCGGGCCGAGGTCGGCTACAAGGGCGTGAAGGTGGGCGTCGGTTACCTGTCCTGGACGGACACGGACATGGTGCGGGGCGCGGACCAGGACGACGTGATGCGGGAGCTGCGGCAGCGGCTGCCGTGGCCGTCCAACAAGACGTACCCGCTGGGCCCGGCGGTGGACCGGATCGTGGCCGGCATCGAGCGGCGCTCCAGCCACGTGTACGCGCAGTGGTGGCTGCGGGGGATGCAGGGCATCCGGGGGTATCTGCCGGGAGTGATCGGCTCGGTCGGGCAGCGCGAGATGCGGAGGTTCGGGCCTCGGCTGGGGTCGGTCTCCACGGGGCTCGTGGGGGCGGGGGGCTCCGCCGACGAGCAGGGGCGTGCGGGGCGGTAGCTGACCCCTTGGGCAGAGCGAAACCGGCGGCAGAGCGGCCGGGGGCAGAGCGGCCGGGGACAGAGCGAAGCCCACCCGGCGTCCCGGGTGGGCTTCGCTGGTCAAAGCTCGGCGCAGCGTCAGGCGTCGTAGTCCTGGTTGAACTTGTCCTGCTGCTCCTGCGCCGCCCGCTGTGCCTCATCGGGGGACTTCGCGGAACGCTCCCGCGACTCCTCCTGGGCCTGCTGGCCGCGCTCCTGCGCGTCGTCACGGGCCTGCGAGGCGCGCTCGCTCGCCTCGTCCTTCTCGCTGCCCATGGCGCCCTTCGCCTTGCCGGCGAGGTCGTTGGCCTTGTCCTGGAACTGGTCCTTGATGCCCATGCGGTTCACTCCTAGAGGGTGAGGTTGGAAGGGCCTCGACCAGACTGACATGGGGTGTCTTTCCTCGCATTTCGATCATTAACGGGCAGTCACCAGCTCCTCCAGGGGCCCGCTACTCCCGCTGCGGCAGCTTCGGCCGCCGCCTGTCCGGCACGTCCTCCAGACCCGGTGGCGTCGCCGCCGCCTGCCGTTCCAGGAGGTCCAGCGCGACGCCCACCGCGTCGTCGAGCTGCGCGTGCCGGCCCTCCGCCCAGTCCAGGGGCGTGCGCAGGACCTCCAGGTCGGGGGTCACGCCGTGGTTCTCCACGGACCAGCCGTACTCGTCGAACCACCCCGCGTTCATCGGCACCGTGATGACCGTCCCGTCGCCGAGTACGTGCCGCCCGGTCATCCCCACCACGCCGCCCCACGTCCGCTGGCCCACCACAGGGCCGAGGCCAAGGAGCTTGAAGGCCGCCGTGATCATGTCGCCGTCCGAGGACGTCGCCTCGTCGGCCAGGGCCACCACGGGGCCTCGGGGTGCGTTCGAGGCGTACGACACCGGCTGGGCGTTCCTCGTCAGGTCCCAGCCGAGGATCTTCCGTGTCAGCTTCTCGATCACCAGCTCGCTGATGTGGCCGCCCGCGTTGCCGCGCACGTCCACGATCAGGGCAGGGCGCGACACCTCCAGGCGCAGGTCCCGGTTGAACTGGGCCCAGCCGGAGCCGCCCATGTCGGGGATGTGGAGGTAGCCGCACCTGCCCCCGCTCAACTCCCGTACGACGTCGCGTCGTTTGGCGACCCAGTCCTGGTAGCGCAGGGGGCGTTCGTTGATGAGGGGGACGATCGCCACCCTCCTCGGCCCGCCTTCCCGCTCCGCGGGCTGGAACGTCAGCTCCACCGTCGTGCCGCCCGCCGCCGCGAGCAGCGGGAAGGGGCCCGTCACCGGGTCCACCGGGCGGCCGTCGATGTGCGTGAGGATCGCGCCCTCGCGGATGCCCGCACCCGCGAGCGGCGAGCGGGCCTTGGAGTCGGACGAGTCGCCGGGCAGGATCCGCTTGATCATCCAACTGCCGTCGCGGCAGACCAGGTTGGCGCCAAGGAGGCCCATCGCCCGCTGGTAGTGGGGTGGCCCCTCGTTGCGGCGAGCGGCGGAGACGTACGCATGTGAAGTGCCCAGTTCGCCCAGGACCTCGCGGAGCAGGTCCGCGAACTCGTCGGGGGACGCGACCCGTTCGACCAGCGGACGGTACTGGTCGAGGACCGCGGGCCAGTCGATGCCGCACATGTGCGGCTCCCAGAAGTAGGCGCGGATGAGGCGGCCCGCCTCGTCGTAGGCCTGGCGCCACTCGGCCGCCGGGTCGACCTCGTGCAGGATGCGGCGCAGGTCGATCCAGACGGTCGTGTCGACGTCGCCGGTCTCCGTCGACGGCACCGCGCGCAGGTCGCCCTCGTCGACCACCACGAGCCGTGAGCCGTCGCCGCTGAGCGCGAACCAGTCGAGGTGGTCGACCAGCGCGGACTTCTGCCCCTTGGTGATGTTGAAGTACTCCAGGGTGGGGCGCCCCGAGGTGTCCGACGGGTTGGCGAAGGTCTCGCCGAGCGCGCCCGAGATCGGCCAGCGCAGCCAGACGAGGCCGCCGCCGCTGACCGGCTGGAGGGCCGAGTACTTCGACGCCGAGACCGGGAACGGCGTCACCCTGCTCTCCAGGCCCTCCACCTCCACCATGACCGTGCCGTCCTCCGAACTGCCGTCGGCCGGGTCGAGTCCGCCCGCCGCCGGGCGGCCGTCGGGGGAGAGGGCGAAGGGGGAGGGGGTCGCCGACGAGAGGGGGACCAGGTAGGGGCGGCAGCCGAGCGGGAAGGACAGGTCGCCGGTGTGCACGTCGTAGACCGGGTCGAAGCCGCGCCAGGACAGGAAGGCCAGATAGCGGCCGTCGCGGGTGAAGACCGGGTTCTCGTCCTCGAAGCGGCCGTTGGTCACGTCGACGATGATGCGCAGGGTGCCGGGACCGTCGATGCGGGCCATCTTGATCTGCCGCAGTGAGCGGCCGATGCCCGGATGCGACCAGGTCAGCCAGGCCCCGTCCGGGGAGAACGCGAGGTCGCGCACCGGGCCGTTGACGGAGCGGATCAGCTCCGTCACCTCGCCGTCGGACTCCTCGGACGCGTCGACGAGGAGCAGCCGCCCGTCGTTCGACGCGATCGCGAGGCGTTCGCCTTCGGGGTCGGAGATCAGCTCCAGGACCCGGCCGAGCTCTCCCTGCGCCAGCCTGCGCGGCTCGCGCGCGCCGCTCGCGCGCGGCAGGTAGGCGATCTCGACGGCGTCCTCGCCCTCCGCGTCGGTGACGTAGGCGACCTGCCCGCCCTTGCCGAGCATCTCCGGGAGCCGCACGCGCACGCCGGGGGTGTCCGTGATGGTGCGGGCGGGCCCGTCGCGGTGCGTGAGCCAGTACAGGCTGCCGCGTACGACGACGGCGCTGGCCCGGCCCGTCGTGTCCACGGAGAGCGAGTCGACGTGCTGCGCGGCCGGCACCTGGTAGATCCGCCGTCCGGCGCGCGGGCCGCCCAGGCGTACGTCGAGGCGGCGCGGCACGGAGCCGGCGGACAGGTCGTCCACCAGCCAGACGTCGCCCGCGCACTGGTAGACGACACGCGTGCCGTCGCTGGACGCGTGCCGGGCGTAGAACGCGTCGTGATCGGTGTGCCGCCGCAGGTCGGAGCCGTCCGGCAGGCAGGAGTAGAGGTTGCCGACGCCTTCGTGGTCGGAGAGGAAGGCGATCCTGCCGTCCACGAACATCGGGGCGTCCAGATGCCCCTCGAGGTCGGGCAGGACCTGCTTGCCGTGCATCCACAGGCGGCCCATGGCGCCGCCCCGGTAGCGCTTCCAGGCGGCGGGCTCGTGCGGCGGCTTGCCGGTCAGGAGGAGGGTCTTGCGTTCGCCGTCGATGTCGTTGACCGCGATGTCGTACACCGGCCCCCAGGGCAGCTTGCCACCGGGCGAGCCGTCGGTCGGCACGCTGTAGGCCCAGCAGAAGTACGAGAAGGGCTGGCCGTGCGAGGAGACGGCGAGGATGTCGCCGTCGGGGGACCAGCCGCAGACCCGGGTGTCCGTGCTCCCCCAGTAGGTGAGGCGCCGGGCCGGGCCGCCGTCCACCGGGGCGAGGTGGATCTCCGGGTCGAGGCTGCGCCATGTCGTGTACGCGATGTGGCGGCCGTCCGGCGAGAAGCGTGGGTGGCTCACCTTGGTCCGGTCGACGGTCACCCGCCAGGCCCGGCCCGCCGGGTCGCCGGCCGGGCTCAGCGGGGCCACCCAGAGGTCGTCCTCGGCCGCGAAACAGAGGCGGTCGCCGCTGAGGTGCGGAAATCGCAGGTAGGCGTGGTCAGCATGGGCTTCATCGCGCGCGTCGGTCACTTCACCATGCTTTTCCGGTGCGCAGGGCCCGGCAACTCGTGCAGGGGGTGAAAGGAGGAGCCGGGGGCGGGGAGCGGGTGACGCAGCACACGTACGAAACGGTTTCGTTTCGTTAAGGCCGCGGGTAGAGTCATGGCGTACGGAACGGCTTCGACGAGGGTTCGGCGGGTTCGTTCGACGGGTTCGACGAGGGAGCGGAGGGATCATGGCTGAGGCGGCAACGGCGCGGCGCAGCCGGATCACGCCCGAGCGTGAGGCCGAGCTGTACGCGGCCGTGCTCGATCTGCTCCGTGAGGTCGGCTACGAGGCGCTGACGATGGACGCCATCGCGGCCCGCGCCAAATCCAGCAAGGCCACCCTCTACCGCCAGTGGGGGAGCAAGCCCGAGCTGGTCGGCAGGGCGCTGCGGCACAACAAGCCGGTGTCCATGGAGGACATCGACACCGGTTCCCTGCGGGGCGACCTGCTGGAGACCGCGAACCGTTCGGACGACTGTCAGATGGAGCGGGACGCCGCACTGATGCGGAGCCTGTTCCACGCCATCCACGACAACCCCGAACTCCACCAGGCGCTGCGGCAGTTGCTCATCGAGCCGGAGATCACCGGCCTGAACGCACTGCTGCGCAGGGCGGTGGAGCGCGGCGAAGTGGCCGCGGACAACCCGGCGTTGGGTTACGTCGTCCACATGATGGTCGGCGGCTTCATCGCCCGTGACCTGATCGAGGACCGCACGGTCGACCGTGAGTTCCTCCGTTCCTACATCGACGCCGTGATTCTCCCCGCTCTCGGCGTCTGACAGAACCCTCTCAACCCCTCAACCCCCTTACAAGACAGCCCTGTTGCACCTTTCCACCTGACGCGACCGCTCACGTCGTCGGGCTGATCCCCCCTGCCCTGTAGACACCACGACCTGACCGGGAGTACGCCCTCGTGGCCACTTTCCTCTACAAACTAGGCCGACTCGCCTTCAGGCGACGGCACTTCGTCGCCCTGATCTGGGTGGCGCTCCTGACGCTCGCCGGAGTCGGCGCCGCGTCCGCGCCCACCGCCGCCTCCAGCTCCTTCTCCATCCCGGGTACGGAGGCCCAGAAGGCCTTCGACCTGCTCGAAGAGCGCGCGCCCGAAGCCAGTGCGGACGGTGCGAGCGCCCGGGTCGTCTTCAAGGCGCCGGACGGCGAGAAGGTCACCGACCCGGCCAACAAGTCCGAGATCCAGAAGACCGTCGCCGCCCTCAAGTCCGGTTCGGACGAGGTCGCGAGGGCGGACAGCCCCTTCCAGACCAAGACGGTCAGCAAGGACGGCTCCACGGCGTACGCCTCGGTCTCGTACAAGGTCACCTCGATGGAGCTGACCGACGAGAGCCGTGACGCCCTGGAGAAGACGACCGAGCAGGCGCGCGAGTCCGGGCTCACGGTCGAGGTCGGCGGCGACGCGCTGCAGGCGATGCCCGAGACCGGGGCCACCGAGATCATCGGCATCGCGGTCGCGGCCGTCGTCCTCGTCATCACCTTCGGATCGCTGATCGCGGCGGGGCTTCCGCTCCTTACCGCACTGATCGGCGTGGGCATCGGTGTCTCCTCGATCACCGCGCTCGCCAGCGCGCTCGACCTGGGTACGACCACGTCCACGCTCGCCATGATGATCGGCCTCGCGGTCGGCATCGACTACGCGCTCTTCATCGTCTCGCGCTACCGCGGCGAACTCGCCGACGGCAGGGACCGGGAGGACGCGGCCGGGCGTGCGGTGGGGACGGCCGGTTCGGCCGTGGTCTTCGCCGGGCTCACCGTGGTCATCGCGCTGGTCGGCCTCGCCGTGGTGAACATCCCGATGCTCACCAAGATGGGCTTCGCGGCGGCCGGCACGGTGGTCATCGCCGTACTCATCGCACTCACCCTGATCCCGGCGCTGCTGGGGTACGCGGGCAAGAAGGTCAAGCCCACGGGCGAGAAGAGCAAGGTGCTTGGCGGCGGCAAGAAGAAGGCGGCTGCTGAGGAGAAGGCCCCGAAGGACAACCTCGGCACCCGCTGGGCGCGCTTCGTGGTCCGCCGTCCGCTCACCGTCCTGCTCATCGGTGTCATCGGCCTGGGCGCCGCCGCGCTGCCCGTGTCCTCTCTCGAACTGGGCCTCCCGGACGACGGCTCGCAGCCGACGTCCACGACCCAGCGCAAGGCGTACGACCTGGTCTCGGAGGGATTCGGGCCCGGCTTCAACGGCCCGCTGATGACGGTGGCCGACCTCGAAGGGACCAAGGACCCGAAGGCCGCGGCGGGCGAGATCACCAAGACGATCTCCGGCGTCGACGACGTCCTCTCGGTCGCCCCGCCGATGATCAACAAGGCGGGCGACACGGCGATCATCAGTGTCGTCCCGTCGTCCAAGCCCAGCGGCATCGAGACCGAGAACCTCGTGCACTCGATCCGTGACGCGGGCGCGGACATCAAGGCGGACACCGGCGCGAGCGTCATGGTGACCGGCACGACGGCCATGAACATCGACGTCTCCGAGAAGCTGAACGACGCCCTGCTGCCCTACCTGGCCCTGGTCGTCGGCCTCGCCTTCCTCCTCCTGATCGTCGTCTTCCGCTCGATCCTGGTCCCGCTCAAGGCGGCACTCGGCTTCCTGCTCTCGGTCCTCGCGGCCCTGGGCGCGGTCGTCGCGGTCTTCCAGTGGGGCTGGCTCGGCTCGCTCTTCGGAGTGGAGCAGACCGGCCCGATCATGAGCATGATGCCGATCTTCATGGTGGGCGTCGTCTTCGGCCTCGCGATGGACTACGAGGTGTTCCTCGTGACGCGCATGCGAGAGGCGTACGTCCACGGGGAGCGGCCAGGTCAGGCGATCGTGACCGGCTTCCGGCACGGGGCGCGGGTGGTCTCGGCGGCGGCGGTCATCATGATCGCGGTCTTCGCGGGATTCATCGGTTCGTCCGAGCAGATGGTGAAGATGATCGGCTTCGGCCTCGCGATCGCGGTCTTCTTCGACGCGTTCATCGTGCGGATGGCGCTGGTCCCGGCGGTGCTCGCGCTGCTCGGCAAGAGGGCGTGGTGGCTGCCGAGGTGGCTGGACCGTGCGCTGCCGAACGTGGATGTCGAGGGCGAGGGGCTGCGGGACGCCGATGCGGCGGACGCCGGTCAGGAGACGGACGCCGATCGGGAGCCTGTCCGGGTCTGACGGGGCGGCGCCGAGGATCGGGGGCGGGGTGAGCGCAGCAGGAATCGCGCTCGCCCCGCCCCCGTCGGGCTTCCGGTCCGCGGGGCCCCGACGGGGAGCGGGAACTCGTGCGCGTCTGACGTGCAGGTCAGCTGATCTGCACGTCAGACCACGTCAGACCACGTCAGACCACGTCAGACCACGTCAGACCACGTCAGTGCGGGACGGGGGCCGTCGCGTACGTGCGGCGCAGGAAGCGGATCAGTGCCGAGGCGTCGAACTGCACCACCGCCACCCCCTGCGCCGAGTGGAACTCCATGACCGTCTGGACCCGCCCGCAGGGCCAGATGTGCACGTCGCCGCTGGTCGTCGGGGCCCGCAGGCCCTGTTCGAGCAGCTGACGGGCGACGGTCCACTCGTGGGAACCGGGGAGGCCGATCCGCACCGACTGCGGGTCGGCCTCCGGGTCGTACCGGAGGACGGCGGGGACGGCGAGCTGGTCGTCGGGGGAGTCCGTGACCACGTGGGCGCGTGCGTACTGCTCTACTGCGGACATCGCCGAACTCCTCACCGTCACGTGCCTTCTGCCCTCTAATGTCCCATATATTCCGATTCTCGCTCCAAGTGTGACCGGGATAACTGGGTACCCACCGCTCTTGCAAGCCGTTCGCAACAAGGCACTATCATTGAACGGTTCACGAGCGATCCGCTCTGCTCTCTCTTCCTGTCCTGCCCAGGAGCGCGCGCATGCATGTCCCCGACGGATTCATCAACGCACCCGTCTCCGCCGCCACCGGGGTCATCGCCGCCGGAGCGATCGCCGTCAGCCTCCGTGGCGCGCGGCGCGAGCTGGACGAACGGACCGCGCCGCTGGCCGGCCTCGTGGCCGCGTTCATCTTCGCCGTGCAGATGCTGAACTTCCCGGTCGCCGCCGGCACCAGCGGACACCTGCTCGGCGGCGCGCTCGCCGCGATACTCGTCGGCCCCTATACCGGCGTCCTGTGCGTGTCCGTCGTCCTGCTCATGCAGGGCGTCCTCTTCGCCGACGGCGGCCTGACCGCGCTCGGCGTGAACATCACGGACATGGCGATCGTCACGACCGTCGTGGCCTACCTCATCTTCCGCGGCCTGGTGAAGGTGCTCCCGCGCACCCGCCGCTCCATCACCGCAGCCTCCTTCGTCGCCGCGCTGATCTCCGTGCCCGCCGCCGCGGTCGCCTTCACCTTCCTCTACGCCCTCGGCGGCACCACCGACGTCTCCATCGGCAAGGTCGCCACCGCCATGGTCGGCGTGCACGTCCTCATCGGCATCGGCGAGGCGGCCATCACCGCACTCACCGTCGGCGCCGTCATCGCCGTCCGCCCCGACCTCGTGTACGGGGCCCGCGGCCTGACCCAGAAGCTCAAGCTCCGGGTCGGCGGCGAACTGGTCGACGCGCCGGCTGCCGAAGAGCCCGCCCCCGTCGCCGCACGCTCCTCGCACCGCAAGGTGTGGATCGCGGGCCTGGTCACCTCCCTCGTCCTCCCGGGCTTCGTCAGCTTCTACGCCTCCGCGAACCCCGACGGCCTGGAGAAGGTCGCCGCCGACAAGGGCATCGACAAGAAGACCGAGGAACACGCCACCTCGGACTCCCCCCTCGCCGACTACGGCGTCAAGGACATCACCGACAGCCGCCTCTCCGGCGGCCTCGCGGGCGTGATCGGCGTCGGCGTCACCGTCGTCGCCGGCTCGACGGTCTTCTGGGTGCTGCGACGCCGCCGTACGACGGACGTGGACCCGGCGTCCACGGCGGTCGTCTCCTCGGAGAACACCTGACATGGGCGCGGGCCACGCCCACCGGCTCTACCGCCACGGCCACTCACCCGTCCACGCCCTGCCCCCGCACACCAAGCTGGCGGCGGTCTTCTGCTTCGTGGTCGTGGTGGTCTCCACGCCGCGCGAGGCGATGTGGGCGTTCGGTCTGTACGCGCTGCTGCTCGGCGTGGTGGCGTACGCGTCCCGCGTCCCGCTGCCCTTCCTCCTGAAGCGGCTGCTCATCGAGGTGCCTTTCGTGGCGTTCGCGGTGCTCATGCCGTTCGTGGCGGAGGGCGAGCGCGTCGACGTACTGGGCATGTCCCTGAGCGTGAACGGCCTCTGGGGCGCCTGGAACGTCCTGGCCAAGGGCACGCTGGGCGTCGCGGCCTCGGTGCTCCTCGCCTCCACCACCGAACTGCGCGCGCTGCTCCTCGGCCTCCAGCGGCTGAAGCTGCCGCCGCTGCTCGTCCAGATCGCCTCGTTCATGATCCGCTACGGCGACGTGATCACGGACGAGATGCGCCGCATGAAGATCGCGCGTGAGTCACGCGGCTTCGAGGCACGGGGCGTGAGCCAGTGGGGCGTCCTCGCGAAGTCCGCGGGCGCGCTCTTCATCCGCTCGTACGAGAGGGGCGAGCGGGTGCACCTCGCGATGGTCAGCCGGGGATACGCCGGTTCGATGCCGGTGATCGACGAGGTGACGGCGTCGCGTGCGCAGTGGACGTACGCGCTGGCACTCCCGTCCGCCGCTCTTGTCGTCTGCGTGTTGGGATGGACCCTGTGACTGCCGCACCCGCACCCGCA
This sequence comes from Streptomyces sp. A18, assembly GCF_059026065.1. NCBI lineage: Bacteria > Bacillati > Actinomycetota > Actinomycetes > Kitasatosporales > Streptomycetaceae > Streptomyces > Streptomyces sp. A18. The sequence goes on from NZ_JBWLKL010000004.1 coordinate 193,917, forward strand.
CCCTCCCTCGAAGTGGCCGGACTGGCCTTCGCCTACCCCGACGGGCACCAGGCGCTCTTCGGCGTCGACATGACGATCGGCCGCGGCGAGCGGGTGGCGCTGCTCGGCCCGAACGGCGCGGGCAAGACGACGCTCGTCCTGCACCTGAACGGCATCCTGACCGGCGGCGCGGGCACGGTCACCGTCGCGGGCCTGCCCGTGGGCAAGCAGCACATGGCGGAGATCAGACGCCGGGTCGGCATCGTCTTCCAGGACCCGGACGACCAGCTCTTCATGCCGACGGTGCGGGAGGACGTGGCGTTCGGCCCGGCGGCGGCCGGGATGCGCGGCCCCGAACTGGAGGCCAGGGTCCACAAGGCGCTGTCACAGGTGGGCATGGCCGAGTTCGCGGACCGCCCGCCGCACCACCTCTCCTTCGGGCAGCGCAGGCGGGTCGCGGTGGCGACGGTCCTCGCGATGGAGCCGGAGATCCTGGTCCTCGACGAGCCCTCGTCGAACCTGGACCCGGCTTCGCGCCGCGAACTGGCCGACATCCTGCGGTCGTTGGACGTGACGGTCCTGATGGTGACGCACGACCTGCCGTACGCACTCGAACTGTGCCCCCGGGCCCTGATCCTGAGCGAGGGCGTGATCGCGGCGGACGGGCCGACGGGTGAACTCCTCGCGGACGAGACCTTGATGGGCGCGCACCGGCTTGAGCTGCCGTTCGGCTTCGATCCGAAGACGGTGAAGGTGAACCGGTAGGGAATCCATGCCTTCGGGCGGCTGTTGGCTCTGAACTGCCGTTCCCCTTCCCCCTGCCGAACAGTGAGATGTGCTCAGGGCGTGGGCTGTTCCTCGTCGAGGTCGTCGCCGACCGATGGGGCGTCACTCAGCGGACCGGGCCCGGAAAGGCGGTGTGGGCCGAGGTGGCGGTGCTGGGGTCCGCTGCTGGGGTGTAGGAGGCCGCCAGGCTGGGCGAGTTGCAGAAAGATTCCGCCGCCACGCCGAGCTCACGGCGTGGCGGCGGAAGTTTTCTGCAACTCGCCCCCGTCCAGCCGCATCTCGCCCCGGCCGCCCCTCAACCCGCGTGCAGCATCAACCCGATCCCCGCCACCATCAATCCCGCGGCCACCAGCCTCGGCGCCCCGAACTTCTCCTTGAAGAACACCGTCCCGATCGCCGCCCCCACAATGATCGAAGACTCCCGCAGCGCCGAGATGGGTGCCAGCTCCGCCTTCGTCTGGGCCCACAGGACCAGGCCGTACGCGGCCACGGAGAGGGCCGCGCCGAGGAGCCCCACCGCCGCGAACGGGCGCAGCCGGGCCACGAAAGCCCCGCGCCAGCGGTACGCCGCGTACACCGGAATCGCGAGGCCCTCCAGGATCATCAACCACGCGATGTAGCCCATGGAGGAACCGGAGGCCCGGACGCCGAGTCCGTCCACCACCGTGTAAGCCGCGATCGAGACACCCGTGGCCAACGCCGCGCCGATCGCCGCCCAGTCGGGCCGCCGTCCCGTTCCGCGTATGCCCCACAGGGCGAGTCCCGTCAGGCCCGCGCAGGAGACCGCGACGCCCGCCGCCTGCCAGGCGTCCGGGATCTCGCCCGCGAAGACCGCCGCGAGCACCGTCACCACCAGCGGCGCGGTCCCGCGTGCGATCGGGTACGCCTGGCCGAAGTCGCCCAGCTTGAACGACTTCATGAGCAGGGCGTAATAGCCGATGTGGATCGCCGCGGACACGATCAGGTACGGCCACGCGCCCGCGGCCGGTATCGCCGCGAACGGGGCGATGAGCAGGCCGATCAGCAACCCGCCGCCCGATATGAGCGTGAAGCCGACCAGCTTGTCCGTGATGTGGTGCGCGATCGCGTTCCAGCTCGCGTGCGTGACGGCGGCAAGCAGCACCGCCGCCGCGACCAGCGGCGTCACTTGGCGAGCTCGCGCACGTCCACCAGGGTGCCGTTCGCGTGGCCGACCAGGTCCTTGGGGGACATCGGGAAGACAGCGTAGGGAGTGCCCGCCGCCGCCCACACCACCTCGTGGTCCAGCAGGGAGCGGTCCGCGAGGACCCGCGTCCGCGTCGCGTGACCGAAGGGCGGTACGCCGCCGATCGCGTAACCCGTGGTCTCCCGCACGACGTCCGCCTTCGCGCGCGTCACCTTCTCGGCGCCGAGCTCCCGCCGTACGAGCTCCAGGTCCACCCGCGACGCGCCGTCCATCAGGACCAGGACAGGAACCCCGTCCGCCGCGAAGATCAGTGACTTGCAGATCTGGCTCAGCTCGCAGCCGATGGCCGCGGCGGCCTCCTGGGCGGTCCGCGTCGCCTCCGGGAAGCGGCGGACCTCGCCGACGAGTCCGGCGAGGCCGAGCTCGGTCAGAGCCGCGGCGAAACGGGGGTGGGCGGGGGAATCTGTAGCGCTCATGCCCGGCACGCTAGCGGTCCGTGTACCGGGCACGCGACCACGTATCCGCCTACCGGACAGCAGTCGCCGGGGAAAGGGCAGCGACTACTGGGCCGCCTGGAACATCGCCCGCACCAGCGGACCCGCCGAGTCCCCGCCGTGCCCGCCCTCCTGCACCACCGCTCCCGCGGCCAGATCACCGCGGTACGCCGTGAACCAGCCGTTGGGCTTCTTCTGGCCGTCGACCTCCGCGGAGCCCGTCTTCGCGCCCATGTCGGAGCCGAGCCCGGACATGGGCTTCGCCGCGGTTCCCGCGACAGCCGTGTAGTTCATGAGGTCACGCAGCGCCGAAGCCGTCCCGCCCGACATCTTCCGCGGCGCCGTCGCCAGCGTGCGCTCGTCGAGGTCCGGGGAGACCAGGTACGGCTGCTTGAACGTGCCCGACTTCACCGTGGCCGACACCGACGCCATGTTCAGCGGGTTCATCCGCACCCCGCCCTGACCGATCAGCGACGCCCCCATCTGCGCGTCGCTCTGCACCGGGATCGCCCCGTCGAAGGACGGGACACCGATCGACCAGTTGTCGCGGCCGAGGCCGAAGACCTCCTGCGCCTGCTTGGTCAGGGAGTCGTCCTCCAACTTCTCGGCCTGGCTGATGAAGGCCGTGTTGCAGGACCGGGCGAAACTCGCGCGGAACGTGCCGTCCTTGATCTGGAACTTGTCGTCGTTCTGGAACTTCCAGCCGCCGTACGTCACGTACTTCGGGCAGGGGTGCTTCTTGTCGACGCCCGCGAGCTTCTTCTCCAGGAGCAGGGACGACGTGACGACCTTCATCGTCGAACCGGGGGCCAGCGAGCCCTGGAACGCGATGTTGAAGCCGGTCGGCTTCGAGTTGGCCGCCGCCAGGATCTCGCCCGTGCTGGGCTTCACCAGGACCACCGACGCCTGCTTGCGCTTGCCCGTCTCCTTCTCCGCCGCCGCCTGGAGCGAGGCGTCGAAGGTCGTCTTCAGGGTGCCGGGGGTCCCGGGGGAGAGGGTGAGCAGCGTCTTGTCGGGCGTCGCCTTGGAGTCGTCCTTCGTCGTCGCCGACTTCTCGGCCGCCTTCGCGCTGTCCTTGCGCACGACGCGCAGCTCCACGCCCGCCTTGCCGCCGGCCTTGTCGCCGTACTTCTCGCGCAGGCTGTCAAGGACCGTGCCGAGCGAGGGGTACTTCTTGGCCGTCAGCTCGCCGCCGTCCCGGTCCACCGCCTTGATCGGCGGGTCCCCGGCCTCGCCGGTGACCAGGCGGTCGCCGTCCTTCAGGTCGGGGTGGACGACGGAGGGCTGCCAGCCGATCAGCGTCTCGCCGTCGTGCTTTCTTCGCACGACGGTGAGCTCGGACTCGTACGCGAAGGGCTTTTCGCTTCCCTCGTACGAGACCGTGGACGCGACCGAGAACGGCACCTTCGCGCCCGCCCGCTTGCCCGGCGTCAGCTTCACATCGGTGAGGTGGGAATCCTTGGCGTAGGCGGTGAGCGCGGTCTTCGCCGCCGCCTTGTCGTCCGTGAACGCCGCGGCCTTCGCCACGTCGCCCTTCTCCCACGCGGTGAGGAAGTCCTGCGTGGTGGCACGGACCTCGGCGGCCGTCGGCGGCCCCGCGGCCACCGGCTTCTCGTCGACCGACGGGCCTGTGTCGTCGCCGGAGGAGCCGCCGATCAGGCTGTACGCGGCGATGCCCACGCCGCACACGACCACGGCGGCAGCGCCGCCGAGCACACCGGGGTGCACCTTGGCGCTCTTCGCGCCCGGTGCGCCCGGCGCAACCGGTCTGCCCGTGATGTTCTTGATGCCCTTGCGCTCGCTGGCGCGCCCTCGCTTGCCCACTGACCCTCCGCAGATCCCAGATCACGGAGCCCCCAAGCTCCGCACCGGAAGGCCCCACCCTAGGGGGCTTTCATGAAGCCCCTGACCACATGCCTCAGCTGCCCGCGGCAAGCACCGCCGCCACGATAGGACCGGCGGCGTCGCCCCCGTGGCCGCCCTTCTGGACCACCGCCGCGGCCGCCACGTCACCGCGGTAGCCGGTGAACCAGCTGTTGGGCTTCTCCTGACCGTAGACCTCCGCCGATCCCGTCTTCGCGCCGATGCTGCCGCTCAGCCCGGACATGGCGCGGGCGCCGGTGCCGCTGACCGCCGTGCGGTTCATCATCTGGCGCAGCTGCTGCACCGTGGACGCGGGCAGGCCGCGTGCCTGGGCCAGCTGACGGTCGTCCATGCCCGGGTCCACGATGACCGGCTGCCGGAAGGCCCCCGTCATCGCGGTCGCCGTGACCGACGCCATGTTGAGCGGGTTCATCTGCACCTTGCCCTGGCCGATGACGGCCTCGGCGCGCTCGCCGCCCGCGGTCGCGGGGACGGCGCCGTCCTGCGTGGGGATGCCCACCTTCCAGTCGAGGCCGAGGCCGAAGCCGTTCTGTGCCTCCTCGGTGAGGGACTCGTCCGTGATGCCGTCCTCGTCGACCAGCTTCACGAACGCGGTGTTGCAGGACCGCGCGAAGCTGTCGGCCAGGGTCGCGTTCTCGTCCGGGGCCAGGCCTGGGAGATTGTCGATCCGTCTGCCCTGCCAGACCGCGGAGTCCGGGCAGGGAGCCGGGCCGCTCGCCTTCGTCACGCCCTTGTCGATGAGCATCGCCGCCGAGACGATCTTCATCGTCGAGCCGGGGGCCAGCTTGCCCTGGAACGCCGCGTTGAACTCGTCCTGCCGGTGGTTGGCCACCGCGAGGACCTCGCCGGAGCTCGGCTGCACGGCGACCACCGAGGAGTTCGCGTGCTGCGACACGGCCTTCTCCGCGGCTCGCTGCGCGGGCGCGCTGAGCGTCGTCCTCAGCTTGCCCGCCTTGCCCTTGGCGAGCGTGAGGAGCGTCTCGGTGCCCGCAGCCTCGTCCGCGTGCTGGACGTAGAGCTCGACGCCGGGGGTGCCGCCCGCCTTGTCGCCGTACTTCGCGCGCAGCTGGTCAAGGACCGGGCCGAGCGAGGGGTAGTCCTTCTTGTCCAGGACCTGACCGTGCCGGTCGACGGCCTGGATGGGGGGCGCGGCGGCCTCGCCGGTCGCCAGGGTGTCGCCCCTCTTCAGGTCCGGGTGGACGACCGAGGGGTCCCAGTCGACGAGCGCGCGCCCGGAGGTCTTGCCGCGGACGACGGTCAGTTCGGATTCGTACGCAAAGGGCTTGGTCTTCCCCTCGTACGACACCGTGGCCTCGACCGAGAACGGCACGGCCGCGCCGGTGGGCCTGCCCGGCGTGAGCTTCACCTTCGTCAGGTGGGCGTCCTCGCGGTAGCCGGTCAGGATCTGCGAGGCCGCTTCCGCGTTGTTCGTGTAGCGCGAGGCCTTCTCGGCGTCGCCCTCGGCCCACGCGGTGAAGAACGTCTCCGTCGTCTCGCCGATCTCGGCGCTCGTCGGCGGCCCCGTCCGCACCGCCTCGGGGCCCGACGCCGATGAACCGCCGCCCCCCGTCACGCCGTTCACCAAGTTGTACGCGCCGTACCCCGCGCCCCCGACCATGACGGCGAACACCCCACCGACCAGAGTGACCTTTACCCCTTTACGCATGCCGCGTTCCCCTCCCCAGGAGCCCTCACGAATGAATTCGGGAGGGTCGCTCGCCCGAAACCATAAGCGGCGCTGGGGACGTACGAGGCTGCCGTTATCCGAAGGTGTCCAAGGTGTGTATTACACGCACGCGGCTATACCCACGTATCCAGGAGCATCCGGGCCCGCCAGGAGTCGATCGGAATGGCCTGGCCGGTGTAGATCGGCCAGAACCAGATGAAGTTCCAGAGGATCAGGAGCACCAGGACACCCGAGGCCGCGGCACCCACCACCCGCCGTCGCTCACTGGAGCCGGCCGGACCCAGGATCGCGCCGATCATCATCGCCACGGCCAGGCACAGGAACGGCACGAAGACGACGGCGTAGAAGAAGAAGATCGTCCGCTCCTGGTACATGAACCAGGGCAGATAACCCGCCGCGATCCCGCACACGATGGCGCCCGCGCGCCAGTCCCTGCGGAACACCCACCGCCACAGCACGTACAGGAGCGCGAAGGCCCCGGCCCACCACAGCATCGGAGTGCCGAGCGCGAGGACCTCGCGGGCGCACTTCTCGGCTGTGTCGGAGGGACAGCCGTCCTTGCCGGGCAGCGGCGACTCGTAGAAGTACGAGACGGGGCGGCCGTCGACGAGCCAGCTCCACGGGTTCGACTGGTACGTGTGCGGCGACGAGAGCCCCACGTGGAAGTCGTACACCGCGTGTTCGTAATGCCACAGGCTGCGCAGCCAGTCCGGCAGGATCGTCCAGGAGCCGCCCTTGCCGTCCGTCGCCGCCCAGTTGCGGTAGTAGCCGCCCGTGCCGTCCGTCGGGGAGAGGATCCAGCCGAGCCAGGACAGGACGTACGTACCGATCGCGACCGGCACCGTCGAGACGAACGCCGGGAACACGTCCCGCTTCAACACCGCGCGGTAGGGGCGGTCGGCGCCCGCGACGCGGCGGCTGCCGACATCCCACAGGACGGTCATCAAGCAGAAGAAGACCATGATGTACAGGCCGTTCCACTTGGTCCCGAACGCGAGCCCCAGACAGAGCCCGGCCGCCCAGCGCCACGGCCGCCACCCCAGGCGCAGCGTCTGGGCGACGTACGCGTCCGGGCGGACCCGGCCGTCCTCGTCGGTCGGAAGCCCTGCCGCGAGCCGTTCCCGCGCCTTGTCACGGTCGATCAGGAAGCAGCCGAACGCGGCGAGCACGAAGAACATCAGGACCTGGTCGAGCAGCGCCGTGCGGCTCATCACGAAGTGCAGCCCGTCCACCGCGAGCAGCCCGCCCGCCAGACAGCCCAGGAACGTCGAGCGGAAGAGCCGCCGGCCGATCCGGCACAGCATCAGGACCGACAGGGTGCCGAGCACCGCCGTCATGAAGCGCCAGCCGAACGGGTCGAAGCCGAAGATCCACTCGCCGATGCCGATGATGTACTTGCCGACCGGCGGATGCACGACGTACGCCGCGTCCGTGGGGATCGTGACGCCCGACCCCTGCTGCAGGACGGTGTCGTTGATCTTCTCGGGCCAGTTGACCTCGAAGCCCCGGTGGATCAGCGCCCAGGCGTCCTTCGCGTAATACGTCTCGTCGAATATCACGGCCTTCGGGCTGCCGAGATTCCAGAACCGGGTGAGGCCCGCGACGAGCGTGATCAGCAGCGGCCCGATCCAGCCCGACCACCGGACCAGTTGATCGGCGTACCGCTCGGGCATGCCGATCGTCGCCCACACCCGCGGGCTCGGTCCGGTGTACGCGGGCACGAGCCGGGCCCGTACATCGGCCGTGGGCCCGGTGGTGCGCGCCACGTAACCGAAGCGGCGCAGCCTGTGCTGCCACGACGGCTGCTGCTCCTCGGCTGCCTGGCCCTGGCGGGTGTCCGGGGAAGACGCGGTACTGGTCACCGCGCCATCGTAGGGAACCCGACTGTGTGAGTCCCGCGCCCCGGCCCCTGCGAGGATGGAACCGTGACAGGAAGCGCTGATTCCCCCGGAAACCCGTCCCCCGGAACCCTCGTCCTCGCGGGCACGCCCATCGGCGACGTCGCGGACGCTCCGCCGCGGCTCGCCACCGAGCTGGAGTCGGCCGATGTCGTGGCCGCCGAGGACACCCGGCGGCTGCGCAGGCTCACCCAGGCACTCGGCGTGCAGGTGGGCGGCCGGGTCGTCTCGTACTTCGAGGGCAACGAGAGTGCGCGCACGCCCGAGCTGGTCGAAGCCCTGGTCGGCGGTGCGCGGGTGCTGCTCGTGACGGACGCCGGGATGCCGTCGGTGTCGGACCCCGGGTACCGGCTCGTCGCCGCCGCCGTGGAGAAGGACATCCGGGTCACGGCCGTGCCGGGCCCGTCCGCCGTGCTCACCGCGCTCGCGCTCTCCGGGCTCCCGGTGGACCGCTTCTGCTTCGAGGGCTTCCTGCCGCGCAAGGCGGGCGAGCGGCTCTCGCGGCTGCGCGAGGTGGCCGAGGACCGTCGCACCCTCGTCTACTTCGAGGCACCGCACCGTATCGACGACACCCTCGTCGCGATGGCGGAGGCCTTCGGCGACGAGCGCAGGGCGGCGGTCTGCCGCGAGCTGACGAAGACGTACGAAGAGGTCAAGCGCGGTTCACTGAAGGAACTCGCCGAGTGGGCCGCCGACGGCGTACGCGGTGAGATCACCGTCGTCGTCGAGGGCGCACCGGAGAAAAGCCCCGGTGACCTGGGCCCCGACGAGCTGGTGCGCAGGGTGCGGGTGCGCGAGGAGGCGGGGGAGCGACGCAAGGAGGCGATCGCCGCCGTCGCGGCCGATGCGGGGCTGCCCAAGCGCGACGTATTCGATGCGGTCGTGGCGGCAAAGAATGCGGCTCGGGCCGCCCCATCGGACGGCAAAGGACTATCGTAAAAGGCAAAGTGCGGGCCGTGCAGCGGGCCTGAAGGCTATGGAAAGGCCAAATCGGCTTCAACTGTCGACAGGTCTGATGCGCTCGCTCCGGGAAAGGCGTCCACTGGTCAGAGGGGACGCACCCGTCCCCACGCTTCCGGTCGGGAGGAAATCCCCGGTCCGGCAGCGCTTGTCCAGCGGACAAGAGGAGCTGGCATGAGTGATATCGCCGACACCGGTCACCACACCACGGCGTTTCGTGCGACAGACGCGACCGGCGCGACAGACGCGACTGGCGTCGTTCACGAGTCTTACGCGTTCGCCTGTATGCGCTGCGGGCACGGCTGGGAACAGGCGTACGAGATCGAGCATCACGTGGACGGCAAGGGCAAGGAATTCGTGGTGTACGTGGCGGACGGCCGACGTGTGCCGTCGCCCCTGACCCGGCCCACGTGCCTGAACTGCGGCGGCCACGTCGTGCGGATCATGCGTGCGGGGCAGGTGTCGTCGGTGCTTGATCTGATGCGGGGGCAGCGGCCTCACGCTCCGCGGGAGGAGGCCGAGGCCGACTCCGGGGCGGCGGAACCCGGTGAACCCCGTGAGCCCAAGCATCACCACTGGCATCTGTCGGCGCTGCTGCATCCCTTCCACCACCGCAAGGCGGGATGACCGGGGGATGACGCGCCCTTCGTAGGATCGGGGCATGCCTTCCACTTCCCCTTCCAAGGACGCCGACGCCAAGAACGCCGCGCCGCCGCTGCCCGAACCCCTGCGGGTTCCGGTCGCCGACTCCCACACCCACCTCGACATGCAGTCGGGGACGGTGGACGAGGGGCTCGCCAAGGCCGCGGCGGTGGGTGTGACGACGGTCGTTCAGGTGGGCTGCGATGTCGCGGGTTCGCGCTGGGCCGCGGAGACGGCCGCCGCGCACGAGAGCGTGCACGCCACCGTGGCCCTGCATCCCAACGAGGCGCCGCGCATCGTGCTCGGCGACCCCGACGGCTGGTCCCGGCAGGGCGCGCGCGAGGCGGGCGGCGATGGCGCGCTCGACGTGGCGCTCGCCGAGATCGACCGGCTCGCGGCGCTGGATCAGGTGAAGGGCGTGGGCGAGACCGGGCTCGACTACTTCCGCACCGGCCCCGAGGGCAAGGCCGCGCAGGAGCGGTCCTTCCGCGCCCACATCGAGATCGCCAAGCGGCACGGCAAGGCGCTGGTCATCCACGATCGCGAGGCGCACGAAGATGTGCTGCGGGTCCTGAAGGAGGAGGGGGCTCCGGAGCGCACCGTCTTCCACTGCTACTCGGGCGACGCGGCGATGGCCCAAGTGTGCGCGGAGAACGGGTACTTCATGTCGTTCGCCGGCAACATGACGTTCAAGAACGCGCAGGGGCTGCGGGACGCGCTGGCCGTCGCCCCCCTGGAACTGGTGCTCGTGGAGACGGACGCACCCTTCCTCACGCCCGCTCCCTACCGCGGACGGCCTAACGCTCCGTATCTCATTCCGGTCACGTTGCGGGCGATGGCCGAGGTGCGGGGGATCGGCGAGGACGCCATGGCCGAGGCGATCTCGGTCAATACGGCGCGCGCGTTTGGTTACTGACCGATAACGCCCGATGGCGCAGGCGGCCCAGTGGTTCAGGGCAACGCCGCGACACTGCGTAGTCGTGCTGCTTTGGAGAGTGACGATTGCTCCGCTAGGTTCTGGTCGCCTCGCTCGATCCGGACCAGAACAGTACGAGAACGCTGGAGCGTCGTCGTGAGTCATGCGCCGCAGTACGAGACGTCTTATGGGGGCGGCACGACCTATGAGCCGGATCTGGAGCGGGAGCCGGAGCTTGGGCTTGACCCTGGTCCGGGGGAGGAGTTCTTTCCCCGGCAGTCCGATGGCTCCGTCGGGGGCCGGGCCGAGGCCCGGCGGGCGGCTCGGCGGAAGAAGGCGAGGCCGGGGTCGAGGCCGAAGGCTCTGTCGGAGCGGCCCGAGTCGCTGCGGCGACTGCTGCCGCAGGCGCTGGTCGTCGCCTTTCTCGCGGGCGGCACGTCCGCCTTCGTCGCCAACGACAAGGCCGTGCAGCTGAGCGTCGACGGCGAGTCACGGACGCTGCACACCTTCGCGGACGACGTGGGGGAGCTGCTCGAGGACGAAGGCGTGGACTTCGGCACGCACGACATCGTGGCGCCGACCGCGAACACGGCCCTGGCCAGCGGCGACGAGATCGCCGTCCGCTACGGCCGGCCCGTCAAGCTCACCCTCGACGGGCAGCGGCGCGAGGTGTGGACGACGGCACGCACGGTGGACGGCGCGTTGCGGCAGCTGGGGGTGCGGGCCGAGGGCGCGTATCTGTCGGCGTCGCGGAGCAAGCGGATCGAGCGGGGCGGCCTTGATCTGGACGTACGGACCGAGCGTGCCGTGACGATCATGGCGGACGGGCGCGAGCGGACCATCCGTACGAACGCGGCGACGGTGCGGGAGGCGGTCGAGGAGGCCGGGATCAGCCTGAACGGCCAGGACACCACCTCCGTCGCGCCCGGCAGCTTTCCGCGCGACGGGCAGACGATCACCGTCATGCGGATCTCCGGGCGGAAGGAGGTGCGGGAGGAGCCGATCCCGTTCGACGTGCGGCGGACGGACGACCCGACGCTGTTCGCCGGTACGGAGGTCGTGGAACGGCAGGGGCACCAGGGGACCCGGCGGGTCACGTACGCGCTGCGGACGGTGAACGGCGTCAAGCAGAAGCCGCGGCGGGTGCGGTCGGAGGTGGTGCGGGAGCCGCGGACGCAGGTGGTGAAGGTGGGTACGAAGCAGCGTCCGAGCTCGGTGGCGGGGGCGGAGGGTCTGAACTGGGGCGGCCTCGCGCACTGCGAGTCGGGCGGCCGCCCTAACGCGGTGGACCCGTCGGGGACGTACGGGGGGCTGTACCAGTTCGATACGCGGACCTGGCAGGGGCTTGGCGGGTCGGGCCGCCCGCAGGACGCGTCGTCGGAGGAGCAGACGTTCCGGGCGAAGAAGTTGTATGTGCAGCGGGGGGCGAGTCCGTGGCCGCATTGTGGGGGGCGGCTGTAGCGGGGTCGCTGTCTCTTGGGTGCGGGGCCGCGCCGGTATGTCCGTCCTCGCTATCGTCCGGTGGCCGCCTGTGTGCTTCGGCTCCGGAGTCCCGCGAACCGTGCTCCGGGCGGACATACCGGCACGTCCCCTCGCGAGCGCTGCCGACTGCGGCTGCTCGCTGGTCGCTGCGGGGTGAACGGGCGGGGTGGGTGGGAGAGGCTTGTTCGGGCAGGTGGCCGCGGGGCGCCGGCAGCTGGTGGGGGCCCAGGGGCCAGGACCCGTAACCTGGTGCGGTGAGCAACACTGAGCCCGGCAGCCTTCTCGGCGCCGCCGACATCCGCGAGCTGGCAGCCGCCCTGGGCGTACGCCCGACCAAGCAGCGCGGCCAGAACTTCGTCATCGACGGCAACACCGTCCGCCGCATCGTCCGCACCGCGGACGTCGGCCCCGAGGACGTGGTCGTCGAGGTCGGGCCGGGGCTCGGCTCGCTGACCCTGGCGCTGCTCGAGACCGCGCAGAGCGTCATCGCGGTGGAGATCGACGACGTGCTCGCCGCGGCGCTGCCGGCGACCGTCGAGGCCCGGCTCCCCGCGAAGGCCGGATCATTCGCGCTCGTGCACAGCGACGCCATGCTCGTACGCGAGCTGCCGGGCCCCGCCCCGACCGCGCTGGTCGCCAACCTCCCGTACAACGTGGCCGTGCCGGTCCTGCTGCACATGCTCGACACCTTCCCCAGCATCGAGCGCACGCTCGTGATGGTGCAGGCCGAGGTCGCCGACCGCCTCGCGGCCGATCCGGGCTCGAAGGTGTACGGCGTGCCCTCCGTGAAGGCGAACTGGTACGCCGACGTGAAGCGCGCCGGGTCCATCGGGCGCAGCGTCTTCTGGCCCGCCCCGAACGTCGACTCGGGCCTGGTGTCGCTGGTGCGGCGTGCCGAGCCCGTCAAGACCACCGCGACGAAGCGTGAAGTCTTCGCCGTCGTCGATGCCGCCTTCGCCCAGCGGCGCAAGACCCTGCGGGCCGCGCTCGCCGGATGGGCGGGTTCGGCCGCTGCGGCGGAGGCGGCGCTCGTCGCCGCCGGAGTCTCGCCGCAGGCACGCGGCGAGGCGCTGACGGTGGAGGAGTTCGCGCGGATCGCCGAGCACAAGGGAGCGGGCGCGTGAGCGTGACGGTACGGGTGCCCGCGAAGGTCAACGTTCAGCTCGCCGTGGGTGCCGCTCGCGCCGACGGGTTCCATGATCTCGCCAATGTCTTTCTCGCCGTCGGGCTGTACGACGAGGTCACGGTGACCCCGGCGGAGCAGCTGCGGGTGACCTGCTCGGGGCCCGATGCCGCCCAAGTACCCCTGGATCGTACGAACTTGGCGGCGCGGGCCGCTGAGCTGCTCGCCGCGCGCCATGGGCGTACGGCCAACGTGCACATCCACATCGCCAAGGACATCCCCGTCGCGGGCGGCATGGCAGGCGGCAGCGCGGACGGTGCGGGAGCCCTCGTGGCGTGCGACGCGCTGTGGGGGACCGAGGCCTCGCGGGACGAACTCCTCGACATCTGCGCCGAGTTGGGCAGCGACGTGCCGTTCAGCCTGGTGGGCGGGGCGGCGCTCGGTACCGGACGCGGCGAGAAGCTGGAGATCCTGGAGGTCGGCGGGGACTTCCACTGGGTGTTCGCGGTGGCCGACGGAGGGCTCTCCACCCCCGCGGTCTATCGCGAGTTCGACCGGCTCACCCCCGACGCTCCCGCCCCGGAGGCGTCGGCCGGGTTGCTCGACGCCCTGCGCAAGGGGGATGCCGAGGCCCTCGCCGGCGCCGTATCCAATGACCTTCAGCCCGCGGCCCTGTCTCTCTTCCCCTCGCTCGCCGACACCCTCGCCGCAGGCACCGCGGCGGGAGCCCTGGCCGCGCTGGTCTCCGGCTCCGGGCCGACGACGGCGTTCCTGGCCGCGGACGCCGAGTCCGCGCGACGGGTCGCCGCGGCGCTGACGGCTTCCGGAACCTGCCGCACGGCCCGGGTCGCGAACTCACCGGCTCCCGGCGCGACCCTTCTGTAGAGGTACTCAGAGGCGGATCTGAGTACGTACGCGCTGACGCGGGCCCCGCAGTGCGCGCGACCGTACGTACATGGGATCAAGCGTTCGTGAACTGGCCGAGAAGACGCCCACCGGGCGCGACCGGTACATCGACCTGCTGCGGGTCGCCTCGCTCGGCACGGTCGTCGTCGGGCACTGGCTGATGGCGGCGGTGACCGTCGGGGACGACGGCCGCACCGAGGTAAGCAACCTCCTCGCCGTCGTGCCCGAACTGCAGCTGCTCACCTGGGTGTTGCAGATCATGCCGGTGTTCTTCTTCGTCGGCGGCTTCTCGCATGCGCTGTCGTACCGCTCCCTGAGCCGCAAGGACTTCGGTGGCTCCGTCTACTCGGCGTTCCTGCGGGCGCGGCTGCAGCGGCTGCTGCGGCCGACCATGGTCTTCATCGGGGTGTGGGGTCTCGCCGCGCTGCTGGTTCAACTCGTCGGCAAGGGCGGGGCGTTGCTGGATGTCACCCTGCGGCTCGTCGCCCAGCCGCTGTGGTTCATCGGCATCTACCTGGCCATGGTCGCCTTCACTCCGCTGCTGCTGAGGCTGCACGAGCGGTACGGGTGGGGCGCGTTCGGTGGTCTTGTGCTTGCCGCGGGAGCGGTGGACGTGGCGCGGTTCGCCTTCGGCGTGCCGTACGTGGAGTTCTTGAACTTCGCCTTCGTGTGGCTGGCCGTGCATCAGCTCGGCTTCCTGCGGGCGGACGGCAGGCTGGGGCTGCGGGTGCCCGTGGTCATGGCGGGGGCGGGGCTCGCGGGCGCCGCGGCCCTGGTCGCCTTCGGCCCGTATCCCCTCTCGATGGTCGGCATGCCCGGCGAGCGCGTCTCGAACATGGCCCCGCCGACCTTCGCCCTGCTCTGCCACGGGATGTGGCTGGTGGGCGCGGTCGAGCTGCTGCGCGGGCCCGCGGTGCGGTGGCTCGCTCGGCCTCGGGTGTGGCGGGGTGTGGTGGCGGCGAACGGGGTCTCGATGACGGCGTTCCTGTGGCACCTGACGGCGATGCTTGGGGTGTACGGGGTGCTGATCGCCATGGACGTGCGGTTGCCGGAGCCTGCCACCGCGGCGTGGTGGACGCAGGTGCCCTTGCGGATGGGGGCCGCGGCGGTGCTCACCGCTCTGCTGGTCGCCGCGTTCCGTCGCTTCGAAAAGCCGGTCACGGCAAGAGGGTTGACGGGGGCCCCGGGCGCGGGTCCGGCAGCCGCCGTGGGCGTCACGCTCTGCCTCTTCGGGGTGCTCGGCCTCTCGATGGTCGGCTTCGGGGGAATCCTGGAAGGGCGTACGGCGATGCTGATCGCGGTGCGGGTGACGGCGCCGGTGGCGGTGGGAATGGCGCTGGTGGGGTGGCTGCTGGTGGAGCGGGCGCCTACAGCTCGTCGATGGCGGTGAGGTCGATGTCGATGTCGAACGGGACGCTGAGCTTGAGGTGGTCGTGGTGGATTCCGGTCAGGGCGTACGTGCCGGAGGCCTGACCCAACTCATAGACCTGGATGACCGGATAGTCATCCGGACCCGCCGCCTCGACCAGCCAGTAGTGGCGAATGCCCGCGGAGGCGTACTTCTGAAACTTGGTCGTGCGATCGCGCGACTCGGACTCGGGCGACACGACTTCGATGGCCAGTACGACATCTGAGACCTGGAAGTGCGTCTGCATCCGATCAATCTTGGCGCTGGCGTTGATGACCGAGATGTCGGGTTCCGGGCCGTTGCGCTTGTCCAGCACCACCGTCATCTCGCGCGCGACCTTCAGCTCCGGCGGCACGGTGCGGCGCAGCCCCGCCACCAGCAGGTCGATCGCGGCGAAGTGCAAGTAGCGCTGGGGACTCACGAGGATCAGGCTCCCGTCGATCAACTCCGTGTGCGGCGGGAGATCGGGCAGCGTGAGCAGGTCGTCCACGGTGTAACCGTCGCGCGGGGGCAACGTCCAGCGATGCTGCTCAACGGACTCGGCGGTCATGGTTCCTCCCATGGACGGGATTCTTCTGCCTAGCGACTCCACGGTAGCCGCCGCTTCTCGACGTCGTCATCACGAAGAGTGATCGCCCCCGCACCCCGGAGCGGGCGAAGGCCGTCCCCGCCGGGCGACTACGCTGGAGGTCGATCGATCCCCTTCCCTGGAGCGTTAATGGCCGTCAACCTGGTCAATGTCGAGGCAGTCAGCAAGGTGTACGGCACCCGTGCCCTGCTCGACGGTGTCTCCCTCGGCGTGTCCGAGGGGGACCGGATCGGCGTCGTGGGGCGCAACGGAGACGGCAAGACGACCCTCATCCGCATGCTCGCCAAGCTGGAGGAGACGGACTCCGGGCGGGTCACGCACAACGGCGGTCTGCAGCTCGGCGTGCTGACCCAGCACGACTCCCTCGACCCCGGGGCCACCGTGCGGCACGAGGTCATCGGTGACCTCGCCGATCACGAGTGGGCCGGCAGCGCCAAGATCCGCGATGTACTCACCGGCCTGTTCGGCGGGCTCGACATGCCCGGCTTCCCGCAGGGGCTCGACACCGTCATCGGGCCGCTCTCCGGCGGCGAGCGGCGCCGTATCGCGCTCGCGAAGCTGCTCATCGGCGAGCCCGACCTGATCGTGCTCGACGAGCCCACCAACCACCTGGACGTCGAGGGCATCGCCTGGCTCGCCGAGCACCTGCGCACGCGCCGCTCGGCGCTCGTCTGCGTCACGCACGACCGCTGGTTCCTGGACCAGGTGTGCACGCGCATGTGGGACGTACAGAGCGGGTCCGTCTTCGAGTACGAGGGCGGGTACTCCGATTACGTCTTCGCCCGTGCCGAGCGCGAGCGCATCGCGGCCACGGAGGAGACCAAGCGCAAGAACCTGATGCGCAAGGAGCTGGCCTGGCTGCGGCGCGGCGCTCCCGCCCGCACCAGCAAGCCCCGGTACCGCATCGAGGCCGCCAACGAACTCATCGCCGACGTCCCGCCGCCCCGCGACAGCAGCGAGCTGATGAAGTTCGCGACGACACGGCTCGGCAAGACCGTCTTCGACCTGGAGGACGTGACCGTCCAGGCCGGACCCAAGGTGCTGCTGAAGCACCTGACCTGGCAGCTCGGTCCCGGCGACCGCATCGGCCTGGTCGGTGTCAACGGCGCGGGCAAGACCTCGCTCCTGCGGGCGATGGCGCAGGCGCAGCGCTCCGACGGCGACGTACAGCCCGAGGCGGGGCGCGTGGTGGTCGGCAAGACCGTGAAGCTCGCCTATCTCTCGCAGGAAGTGGCCGAACTCTCCCCGACGCTGCGGGTGTTGCAGGCCGTTCAGCAGGTGCGTGAGCGCGTCGACCTCGGCAAGGGCCGGGAGATGACCGCCGGGCAGCTCTGCGAGACGTTCGGGTTCAACAAGGAGAAGCAGTGGACGCCCGTCGGTGATCTGTCCGGTGGCGAGCGGCGGCGGCTCCAGCTGCTGCGGCTCCTGATGGACGAGCCGAACGTCCTCTTCCTCGACGAGCCGACGAACGATCTTGATATTGAGACGTTGACCCAGCTCGAAGACGTCCTCGACGGGTGGCCGGGGTCGATGGTCGTGATCTCCCACGACCGGTTCTTCCTGGAGCGCACCACCGACAAGGTCTTCGCGCTGCTCGGCGACGCCACCATGCGGATGCTGCCGCGCGGCATCGACGAGTACCTGGAGCGCCGCAAGCGGATGGCGGACGCCGGCGCCCCCGCGGCTCCCCTCGCCTCCTCCTCGTCCTCTTCCGCGTCCGCGGCACCGGCCGCCCCGCAGAAGACCGTCTCCTCCGCCGACGCCCGCGCCGCGAAGAAGGAACTCCAGAAGATCGAGCGGCAGCTGGACAAGATGTCCACGAAGGAAACCTGGCTGCACGCCCAAATCGCCGATAACGCCACCGACTTCGAAAAGGTGGCCAAACTGGACGCCGAGTTGCGTGAACTCGTCAGTGAGCGCGACGAGTTGGAGATGCGTTGGCTGGAGCTGGCGGAGAGCGCGTAGAGGTCTCGTAACAGACGCATCACAGGCCGGTCCTCCCTTGGGTACAGGGGGTGGACCGGTCAGTCGTGCTGGGCGGTCAGGGTGATAGAAAGGTCGGCCTGAGCACCACTTGGCGTGCCGAAAAATCAGTGAAGGGGGAAGCGCTGATGACTCAGCCGCCCAACCAGCCGCCGTCCGGCGGCTTCGGAGCTCCGCAGGATCCGAACCAGGGAGCCGCGCAGCAGCCACCGGGTCAGCCACCGCAGATGCCGGGTCAGCCACCGCAGACCCCGCCGTCCGGAGCCCCGCAGACGCCGCCCGCGCCCCAGCCCGGCTACGGCTACCCGCAGACTCCGCCCGCGCCCCAGCCGGGTTACGGCTACCCGCAGCAGCCCGGCCAGCCCGGACCGTACAACCAGCCCACGCAGCCCGGTCAGCCGGGCCCTTACGGCCAGCCCACGCAGCCGGGCCCCTACGCCCAGCCGCAGTACGGATACCCGCAGCAGCAGTTCCCCGGTGGTCCCGGCGTGCCCGGCACGCCGCCCGGCGCCGGCGGCAAGAACCCCTTCAAGGGCAAGCCCGGTCTGATCGTGGCGGCCGTGGCGGCCGGCGCGCTCGTCATCGGCGGTGTCACCTGGGCGGTCGTCGGCGGTGACGACGACGGCGGCGGCAAGAAGAAGCCCACCGCCGGCAAGAGCGACGACCCCAAGGCCAGCGGCTCCGCACCGGTCAACCCGGGTGACGGCGACGGTGACGGCAAGGAGCAGGAAGACCTCAACGCGGGTCGCCAGCCCGGCGAGTCGAAGGTGCTCTGGTACAAGGAGGCGCCCAAGGTGCCCGGTTCCGGCGCCGACGCCAAGGGCATGTGGATCAAGGACAACGTCGCCGCCAAGGCCGCGTACAAGGAGATCACCGCCTACAACGTCGACACGGGCGAAGAGGCCTGGCCGACGATCAAGTTCCCGCAGAAGATCTGTGGCACGACCCCGCAGATCTCGAAGGACAACAAGATCGTCGTCGCCTACAAGGACGGCCAGAAGGACAGCGCCAAGTGCAGCCAGATTCAGGTCGTCGACCTGAAGACCGGCGAGAAGGGCTGGACGAAGCCGGTCGAGGAGGAAGGTCTCTTCGACTTCTCCAGCAACTCGGACCTCTCCCTCACCGGTGACACGCTGATGGTCGGCCGCTCCCAGTCCGGCACGGCCCTGCGGATGAGCGACGGCAAGGAGCTCTTCGTCTCCGAGAAGAAGGACGAGGGCACCTGCTTCCCCAGCGGCTTCGCGGGCGGCAAGAAGATGCTCCGCGCGCTGTCGTGCGGCGCGTCCTCCCCCACGGAGCACGACGAGCTGCAGCAGATCGACCCGAAGACCGGCAAGGCCGTGTGGACGAAGAAGTTCCCCAAGGGCTGGAAGATCGGCCGGATCTACTCCGAGAGCCCGACGATCGTCTACCTCACCAATGAGGACAAGAAGCAGTGGAACATCACCACGCTGAAGCCCAACAGCAGCGCCACCCGCTCTGAGGTCGCCGTCGACGAGAAGTTCGCCCCGGAGTGCGACGGTTCGACGTTCCTCGGCGGCAGCCTCCAGGGCTGCCTGGGTGCGACGACCGACGACAAGAACCTCTACCTGCCGACCGAGGCGACGTCCGGCGCCAACGAGGTCGTGGCGATCAGCCTCGCCAACGGCAAGGAAGCCTGGCGCGTGAAGTCGCCGCTCGAGGAATCGATGCTGCCGATGAGGGTCGACGGTGGTTCGCTCGTCGCCTACGTCAACCCGTCCTACGACTCCGGCGGCCAGGTCGTCTCGATCCCGCTCTCCGGCTCGCACAAGCCCAAGACGCTCCTGAAGAACCCCGAGGGGACCTCGGAGATCGAGAGCGGCTTCTACTCGAAGGCGGTCGACTACGTGGACGGTCGCTTCTACATCTCCACCACGCGGCTCTCGGGCAGCGCAAAGGGCCAGGAGAAGCTGATGCTGGCCTACGGCAAGTGACCTTCTCCGTCGGGCAAGTCGCCCACTTCGTCGCCTAGTTCACCTCTCGTCCCCAAGGAATCGACGTCATGACCCAGCCGCCCCAGCCGCCCAACGAGCCCCCGCAGGGCGGGTTCGGCGCTCCTCAGAACCCCCCGCCGGGTGGGTTCGGCGCACCCCAGGACCCGCCGCCGGGCTTCGGCAAGGCTCCTGAGCCGACCAACCCGTCCTATGGCTACCCGCAGACCCCGCCGCCGGCCCAGCCGCCGACGCCGCCTCCGCCGCCGCAGGGGCAGCCCCAGGGCTATGGCTACCCGGGCCAGCCGACCCAGCCGTACGGCCAGCAGGCCCCGTACGGGCAGCAGCCTCCGTACGGCGCCTACCAGCAGCCCGGCACGATGCCGATGGCGCCGCAGGCGGGCGCGCCCGGGGGCGGTTCGAAGCTCAGCGGCCAGATGAAGATCATCATCGCCGCGGTGGTCGCGGTCGCCGTGATCGTCGGCGGCGGCGTCATCTACGCCACGACGTCCAAGGACGACACCCAGGCGAGCTCCGAGGGCTCGTCCGGCGGCACGGACGCCAAGGGCGGCAAGGGCGGCGAGGAGAAGGGCGGCAGCGAGCAGGGTCCGAGCGGCCCCGGCACGGAGAAGGTGCCGGCCAACACCAGCGCCACCGTCTCCATGCAGCTCCCGCAGCCCGAGGTCCCCAAGGACGCCGTCTGGAGCATCAAGGGCTCCTGGCTCACCGAGGACGTCTACGCCAAGGCGGGCGTCAACGAGATCGTCGGATACGACCCCAAGGACGGCAAGGAGCAGTGGACGCTGCCCCTCGCCGGCCAGACCTGTGCCGGAACGCGCGAGGTCACCAAGGACGGCATCGTGGCCGTCGCATACGAAGAGGGCAAGCGCAAGAAGGAGGGTGACCACGAGACCTGCTCGCAGATCTCCGCGGTCGACCTCAAGAGCGGCAAGAAGCTCTGGACGGAGACCGTCGACGAGGGCAGCATGGCGGCCCGCGTCCAGGAGCTCACCATCAGCGGCAGCACCGTCGCGGTCGGTACCAGCGCGGGCGGCGCGGCCTTCGACATCGCCAAGGGCGACCTGCTGTGGGAGCCCACCGCGGGCGACGACTGCCAGGACGAGGGTTACGCGGGCGGCGAGCAGCTCGTCGCCGTCCAGAAGTGCGGTGACTACGGCGACGAGAAGCTCAAGATCCAGCTCCTCGACCCCAAGTCCGGCAAGTCCAAGTGGACCTACCCGGTGACGCCGGGCGTCGACAACGCCAAGATCATCTCGACCCGCCCGATCGTGTTCGGCCAGGACACCCAGGAGATCACCGCGAGCGGCGTCACGGACGCCTTCTCGCTCGACGACCAGGGCAAGCTCCGCGCCAAGATCTCGCTGCCCGACGGCAAGTACGACCACGACTGCGAGGTCAACGTCGTCTACGCCTGCACCGCGCTGGCCGTCGGCAACGACAAGCTCTACGTACCCACCCGCCAGCACGACGGCGGCGGTGACGGCTACAGCCAGACGAACGAGATCATCGCGTTCTCGCTGAAGACGGGCAAGACCACCGGTGACCGTGCCGACGCGGGCGAGGACGGCGAGATGTTCCCGATCCGCATGGACGGCGGCAACATCCTGGCGTACAAGGACGCGGGCTACGACAAGGGCGCCCAGGTCGTCTCCATCAACGGCAAGACGATGAAGGAGACCAAGCTCCTGGAGACCCCCGCGGCCGAGTCCGTCGGCAGCGCGATCAGCGGCATGGTCCCGAAGTCGAACGAACTCCTTTACGGGGACGGCAAGCTGTACCTCGGCAAGGAGCTGATCAGCAAGCCGTACTCGAAGGACGAGAAGGAGTACACGGCCCTGGGCTTCGTCGCCCAGTAGGCCCGCGACCTCCGCGTACGCACCGGACGGCCCCGTTCCCGAAGAGGAGCGGGGCCGTCCGCATGCCGTGCGAGCCCTTCCGCACGCACGTACCGCCCCTCACCCCTCCACGGCCGGGCTTTCGCCAATCCGGGCCGCTTATCGCCGGTAGGGGGCGCGCGACGTCGAACAAGCGTGTAGCTTCCGGGGAATGAGTGGGCGCGGGGCCGGGGGGCCCTCGATCCGTGGGGGATCAGTGGGGACAAGTGGGGGGTTGCTCTATGGGTGTGCGGCTCATGGTGGTCGACGACCACCGACTGCTCGCCGAGGCGCTCGCCTCGGCGTTGAAACTGCGCGGGCACCGGGTGCTCGCCGCGGCGGCGCCCGCGGCCGGGGCGGCGGAGCTCGTCATCAGCCGGGCCCCCGAGGTCTGTCTGCTCGGTACGGCGACGCCCGCGGAGGCCGGGATGTTCGATCCGGTCGTGAAGATCAAACGGGAGCGTCCGCAGGTCGCCGTGGTGGTGCTCGGCCCGGTGCCCAGCCCGCGCGGCATCGCGGCGGCCTTCGCCGCGGGGGCCTCCGGATACGTACGCCATGACGAGCGCATCGAAGGTGTCGAGCGCGCCATCGTGAAGGCGAGAGCGGGCGAGGCGGCCGTCGCGCCGCAGCTGCTCCAGGGTGCGTTCAGCGAGCTGCTCAATCCGGCGGCACAGCCCGACGACGAGGGGCAGCGGCTGCTCCAGATGCTGACGCCGCGCGAGGTCGAGGTCCTGGTGCGGGTCGCGGACGGCGAGGACACCCGGCTCATCGCCGCCGGAATGGGCATCGCGCCCAGCACCGCGCGCACGCACGTGCAGCGCGTCCTGATGAAGCTGGGCGTCGGCTCCCGCCTCGAGGCTGCGGCGCTCGCCGCCCGTACGGGACTGCTCGACCGTGCGGAACGGCCGGCGGCGGCCTACGCGAACGACACGCAGACGCCGACGGGGCCCGAGTCACCGACGCAGTGAACTCGGGCCCCGGCCAGGGGTGTTACTTGTCTTCCGGTGCCTCGGTGGGCGTATCGGCGGTCGCGTCGGCGGGCGGCACCGTGGGGCGCAGCCACAGCCAGCCGAGGAAGAAGAGCCCGAGCGCCAGCATGGCGAGGCCCGTCCACAGGTTGATGTTGATGTCCTCCGCCTTCTGCATGTCGGCGTCGGACGGTGAGATTCCGGCGATCGTCACGATGATTCCGTAGACGACGAACAGTCCGCCGATGATCCGCCGGATGTCGAAGAGGCGGGCAGCCGTCGCGGACTTGCGCTCCAGCTCGGAGACTTCGTTCTGCAGTTCAGACATGTTCTTCAAGACCTCCGATCGGGATTAGAGCGAGTACGGCAGGTAGCAGGCCGCGGCGAGCACGATGGCACCCCAGCCGAGCAGCGCGGGCTTGCGGTACCAGGCGTCGTCGCCCTCGGCGGGTGGCTCCTCGATGCCCGGCGCGGTCGTCCCGTACACCAGGCCGGCCAGTTCGGCTTCCGGCTTGGGCGCGGTGAAGAGCGTGACCACGACCATCACCACGGCGCCGGCGACGAAGCCGACGATCGCCGAGACGAAGTTGGCGCCCTGGTCCGTCGGGATGTCGATGACGCCCTGCTTGTAGATCCAGAAGTAGTTGACCATCGCGGCGGTCGTGCCCGCGAGCAGACCCCACACGCCGGACTTCATGGAGGCGCGCTTCCAGAACATGCCGATGATGAAGACCACGAACATCGGGACGTTGAAGAAGGAGAACAGTGTCTGCAGGTACCCCATGATGTTCGAGAACGACGAGGCGATGAAGGCCGTCCCGATGGAGGCGAGGACGCCTATCGCGGTGATCAGTCGGCCGAAGTTCAGGTAGTAGCCGTCCTCGCGGTCCTTGACCACGTACTTCGCCCAGATGTCGTACGTGAAGACGGTGTTGAAGGACGACACGTTCGCCGCCATGCCCGCCATGAACGCCGCGAGCAGACCGGTCACCGCGATGCCGAGCACGCCGTTGGGCAGCAACTCCTGCATCAGGTACGGGATCGCGTCGTTGTACGTCAGGTCCGAACCGGCCGTGCCGATCTTCGGGACGAGTACGGCCGCGACCAGGCCCGGGATCATCACCAGGAAGACGATGAAGATCTTCGGGAAGGCGGCGATGAGCGGGGTGCGCTTGGCGGCGGAGAGGTTCTTTGCGGACAGGGCGCGCTGCACCTCGGCGAAGTTGGTCGTCCAGTAACCGAAGGAGAGCACGAAGCCGAGGCCGAGGATGATCGTCAGCCAGTTCGCGCCCAGCGGGTTGGCGTCACCGATGCCGGTGCCGCCCCAGGCGGTCATGAAGTTCTCGCCGTGCTGCTTCTCGATCGAGCCGCTGAGCCCGTCCCAGCCGCCGACCTTCTTCATGCCGATGACGCAGATCGGGATGAGCGCGGCCAGGATCACGAAGAACTGCAGGACTTCGTTGTAGATCGCCGAGGAGAGCCCGCCGATCGTGATGTACGCCAGGACGAAGAAGCCGGCGACCACGATCGCCACCCACTGCGGCCAGCCCAGGAGCGCCTCGACCACGATCGACAAGGCGTAGAGGTTCACGCCCGCGATGAGGATGGCGGCGAAGGCGAAGAGCACCGAGCTCAGCAGGTGCGCCGACTTGTCGAAGCGCTGGAGCAGGAACTCGGGGACCGAGCGGACCTTGCTGCGGTAGTAGAACGGCATCATCACGAGGCCGAGGAAGACCATCGCGGGGATGGCTCCGATCCAGTACCAGTGGACGACGGCGACGCCGTACTGCGCGCCGGTCGCGGCCATGCCCAGGATCTCGGTGGCGCCGAGGTTCGCGGCGACGAACGCGAGGCCGGTGACCCAGGCGGGCAGGGAGCGGCCGGAGAGGAAGAAGTCGAGGCTCGTCTTCACGGAGCGTCGGGCGGCGAAGCCGATGCCGAGGACCACCGCGAAGTAGATCGCGAGGATCGCGTAGTCGAGGCCGTTGGTGGGCAGCCGAAGCCCCTCGGCCAGGGTCTGTGTGGGGGACTGCATGCGTGAACTCGCTTCGTTGCGCGAACTGATCAGACCGGAACCTACGCTTCTCACTTCAATAACTGAAGACTTCTGTTGGTGTTCTTTGTTGGATTGTGATCGGACGCATAGGTGGCGCCCAGGTCGCGGCCTTCGCTCCCTGGTTCCCGCCGGGTTCCAGGCGGGGCATTGACGATGCTGTTGCCTTGTGATTTGTTATGTTCGGTTATGTTGGGTGGGTGTTGGTGAGGAGCCCCGGACGTGAAGAAGACCTCGACCCGTCTCGCAGACGGTCGTGAGCTCATCTACTACGACTCGCGCGACGACGCGGTGCGCGACGCCATCGACCAAAGGCCCCTGGACCCCATCTCCACCACGTCGGAGATCCGCAGGGACCCGCTCCTGGGCGACGCGGTCGCCATCGCCTCGCACCGCCAGGGACGCACCTACCACCCGCCGGCCGACGAGTGCCCGCTCTGCCCCTCCGAGGGAGAGCGGCTGAGCGAGGTCCCCGACTCCTCGTTCGACGTGGTGGTCTTCGAGAACCGCTTCCCCTCGCTGGCCGGTGACGCCGGGCGGTGCGAGGTCGTCTGCTTCACCTCCGACCACGACTCGTCCTTCGCCGACCTCACCGAGGCACAGGCGGGCCTGGTCCTCGACGCGTGGACGGACAGGACCGCGGAGCTCTCGCACCTGCCCTCCGTGCGGCAGGTCTTCTGCTTCGAGAACCGCGGGGCCGAGATCGGCGTGACCCTGGGTCACCCGCACGGGCAGATCTACGCCTATCCCTTCGTCACCCCGCGTACGTCCCTGATGCTGAGGTCGCTCGCCGCGCACAAGGAGGCGACCGGACGCAACCTCTTCGACGACGTCATGGAAGAGGAGCGGGCGGGCGAGCGTGTGGTCCTGGAGGCCGAGCACTGGGTGGCGTTCGTCCCCTACGCCGCGCACTGGCCCTACGAGGTGCACCTCTACCCCAAGCGGCGGGTGCCGGACCTGCTCGGTCTTGACGAGGCCGCGCGCACAGAATTCCCCCAGGTCTATCTGGAACTGTTGAGGCGCTTCGACCGGATCTTCGGCGAAGGTGGGACCGAGGGAGAACAGCTCACGCCGTACATCGCCGCCTGGCACCAGGCGCCCTTCGGTGCGCTGGAGGAGGCCGACGGACATTCAGCGGTCAACCGGGACGACTTCGCGCTCCACCTCGAGCTTTTCACCATTCGCCGCACTTCGGGCAAGCTGAAGTTCCTCGCGGGTTCCGAATCCGGCATGAGCGTGTTCATCAACGACGTGCCGCCGGAAGCCGCGGCCCAGCGACTGCGAGAGGTAGCGAGTTCATGAGCGGTAAGTACCTGGTCACCGGCGGGGCGGGCTATGTGGGAAGCGTGGTGGCCCAGCATCTGATCGAGGCCGGGCACGAGGTGACCGTCCTCGACAACCTCTCGACCGGCTTCCGCGAGGGCGTCCCGGCCGGCGCGACGTTCGTCGAGGGCGACATCCGCGATGCCGCCAAGTGGCTGGACTCCTCCTTCGACGCCGTGTTGCACTTCGCCGCCTTCTCGCAGGTCGGCGAGTCCGTCGTGAAGCCCGAGAAGTACTGGGACAACAACGTCGGCGGCACGATGGCGCTGCTCGCCGCGATGCGCGACGCGGGCGTGCGCAAGCTCGTCTTCTCGTCCACGGCGGCGACGTACGGCGAACCGGTCAGCACCCCCATCACGGAGACCGACCCGACGGCTCCCACGTCTCCGTACGGTGCGTCGAAGCTCGCCGTCGACCACATGATCAGCGGCGAGGCCGCCGCGCACGGCCTGGGCGCGGTGTCGCTGCGCTACTTCAACGTGGCGGGGGCGTACGGGGAGTACGGCGAGCGGCACGACCCCGAATCGCACCTGATCCCCCTCGTCCTCCAGGTCGCCCAGGGCAGGCGCGAGGCGATCAACGTCTTCGGGGACGACTACCCGACCCCGGACGGCACCTGCGTCCGCGACTACATCCACGTCGCGGACCTGGCACAGGCCCACCTCCTCGCCGTCGAGGCCGCCACCTCCGGCGAGCACCTGATCTGCAACCTCGGCAACGGCAACGGCTTCTCCGTGCGCGAGGTCATCGAAACCGTCCGCCAGGTCACCGGGCACCCGATCCCCGAGGTCATGGCCCCGCGCCGCGGCGGCGACCCGGCGGTCCTCGTCGCGTCCGCGGCCACCGCGCGGGAGCGGCTCGGCTGGAATCCGACCCGCGCGGACCTCGCGGGCATCGTCGCCGACGCGTGGGCGTTCGCCCAGCGGTAAATGTGGTTGAGGGGTAACTGATGGACGTAGCAGGGCAGTTCACGGAGCTGTACGGGTACGAGGCGGACGGGGTCTGGTCGGCGCCGGGCCGGGTCAACCTCATCGGCGAGTACACGGACTTCAACGAGGGCTTCGTGATGCCGCTCGCCCTGCCGCACACCGCGGTGGCGGCGGTGGCGCGCCGCACCGACGGGGTCCTGCGGCTGCACTCGGCGGACATCGACGCCCCGGTCGCGGAACTGCGCGTCGACGACCTGACGCCCCTGTCGCTGACTGCCCGGGGGGCCGGCCAGGGCGGCTGGGCCGCCTACCCGGCGGGCGTGGTGTGGGCGTTGCGGGACGCGGGCCACGCGGTCTCCGGGGGCGCGGACATCCACCTCGCCTCTACCGTGCCGACGGGGGCGGGCCTGTCCTCGTCGGCGGCCCTGGAGGTCGTCACGGCACTCGCCCTGAACGACCTGTACGAACTCGGCCTGAGTGGACCGGAGTTGGCGGTCCTCGCCCAGCGCGCCGAGAACGTCTTCGTGGGCGTGCCGTGCGGCGTGATGGACCAGATGGCGTCCGCGTGCGCCACGGAGGGCCACGCCCTGCACCTGGACTGCCGGGACCTGACGACACGCCAGGTCCCCTTCGACCTGGCGGCGCACGGCCTGCGGCTACTGGTCGTCGACACACGCGTCAAGCACGAACTGGGCGACGGGGCGTACGCGGAGAGGCGGGCGGGCTGCGAAGAGGGCGCACGCATCCTGGGCGTCTCCCACCTGAGGGACGTGGTGTACGCGGAACTCCCCGACGCCCTGCGGAAACTGACGGACGAGAAGATTCGCCGCTACGTACGCCACATCGTCTCGGACGACCACCGCGTGGAGCAGGTCATCGGCCTCCTCGACGCGGGGGACGTGCGCGCGATCGGCCCGGTCCTGACCGAGGGCCACGCCTCGCTCCGTGACGACCTGCGCATCTCCTGCGACGAGTTGGACCTGGTGGTGTCCGCCGCGAACGCGGCAGGCGCGATCGGCGCCCGGATGACGGGCGGCGGCTTCGGCGGCTCGGCGATCGTCCTGGTGGAGGAGGTGGACGCGGACCCGGTGACGAAGTCGATCCTGGAGGCGTTCAGCACGGCGGGCTGCACGACACCACGGGTGTTCCCGGCGGTTCCTTCGGCGGGGGCGCGACGGGTGGCGTGAGACGCTTCGGCGAGATGATCCCGGGGGCGCCCCACTTGCCGCGGCCACGGTGCGGTGTCACGGCAGGCGCTTCGTCAGGGTGAACTCCTTGGCGCCCTCCGGGTAGTCCGGGATCACCGAGACCACCTCGTAGCCCTGGCCCCGGTAGAAGCCCGGAGCCTGGAAGTCCCACGTCTCCACGCGGGAGTTGAGACAGTCCCGCTCCTCCCGCGCGATGCGTTCCGCCTCGGCGAGGAGTTGGGCGCCCAGGCCCGCGCCCCGGTGGTTCTCGCTGACCCAGAGGTGGTTCACGTGGAGCCAGCGTCCCCACGTGTGTCCGGCCAGACCGCCGACGAGGCCCTCCGTGCGCTCCATCAGCCAGACGGCCAGCGGTATTTCACGGTCCTGCGGGGTGCCGCGCAGGGCGCGGAGCACGGGGGAAGCGGCGTTGTTCGCGTCCTGGAGGCGGGCGAGGAGCAGAGCGGACCGCTCTTTGTCGACTCCTGTCTCAATACGAAACATACGGCTCACCATAAACGCGCTGGCCAGTCAGTTCTGTAAATTACCTTCCGCTCCTGCCGTCCGGGCCTACTCTGAGTGGCAGTGCCGGTGGGGGCCGGCACTGATCAGGGGGCGAGACAGTCGGGTACGACGCCCGGCGGTGGGGGCAGCAGTCACAGCTCGGCGGCGGCCGTGCGACTGCGACGACCCCCGTCCCGGGTGTCGTACCCGCACCGTACGTCCTCCGACGTCGGGGTATCCCCTGCTCTCCGAGGAGAGCTTGGGGAAGGGGGTTTCAGTGGTCCGTATCCGAGTCCTGGTCGTCGACGACCACCGCATCTTCGCCGAGTCGCTGGCAGCGGCGCTGGCGGCGGAGCCCGACGTCGACGTGTCCGCGGCGGGCAGCGGCCCGGCCGCGCTGCGCTGCCTGGAGCGGGCGATAGCCGAGGGGCGCAGATACGACGTGCTGCTCGTCGACGCCGACCTGGGCGCGTCCGCGAACGCCATGCAGGGCGTCCGCCCCGCGCCATCGGTGCAGGAGGGCAACGCGGACGGTCTGGTGGACGGCATATCCCTGGTGGCCGGGGTCCGTTCGGGCCAGCCGATGGTCCGCACGGTCGTGCTCGCCGAGAAGGACGACCCGCGCAGGGCCGCCCTCGCGCTGCAGGCCGGCGCCTCGGGCTGGGTCGCCAAGGACTGCTCGCTCTCCCGGCTCCTGACGGTCATACGGGGCGTGCTGCGGGAAGAGACCCATCTGCCGCCCGCCCTGCTCACCGGCGTGCTGCGCGAGCTCACCGCCGCGCGCAAGCACCGCACGGAATCCGAGCGCCTGGTGGAGTCCCTGACCCCGCGCGAGCGCGAGGTCCTTCGCTGCATGGTGGCGGGCCTGGGCAGGAAGGCCGTGGCCGAGCGGCTCTTCCTCTCCCCGCACACGGTGCGTACGCACATGCAGAACGTGCTGGGAAAGCTGGGCGTCCACTCCACGCTCGCGGCCGTCGCGCTCGCCCGCAGGGCAGGGGTGGGGCCGGTCGACCTAGCCGGGGATGTTGTCGAACGGGGCGGTCAACTGGCGTAGCAGCCCGGCCAGTTCGCCCCGCTGCCCGCGCGAGAGCTCGGCGAGGATCGCCCGCTCCTGCCTGAGGAGCCCGGCGAGGGCCTGGTCGGCGCGGTCCTGCCCTTCCTCGGTCAGCCGCACGAGCACGCCACGCCGGTCGCTCGGATCCGGAAGCCGCTCGACGAGGCCCTTCTTCGCGAGCCGGTCGATGCGGTTGGTCATCGTGCCGGAGGTCACCAGGGTCTGGGTGAGGAGCTGTCCGGGGGAGAGCTGATAGGGGGCGCCCGCGCGCCGCAGCGACGTCAGTACGTCGAACTCCCACGGCTCCAGATTGTGCTCGGAGAACGCGAGCCGACGAGCCCTGTCGAGGTGCCGCGCGAGCCTGCTGACACGGCTGAGCACCTCGAGTGGTTCCACGTCGAGGTCGGGGCGCTCCCGGCGCCATGCTGCGACCAGACGGTCGACCTCGTCCTCCATGACGATCAGTGTAGGGGGTCTGTCGACGTGAAGTCTCTTGACATCAAGATACTTCCGGGTTGAAAGTAGCGGTACGGCGTCCGAACGAAGTCCTACGAAGTCGTTACGGCGCCGAGGTCCGCGATTCGAGGAGGTCCCTGCTCCATGTCCGCAGCCCCCGCTCCCGCCTGGGACCCCGGCCAGTACCTGCGCCACTCCGGCCACCGCGCCCGGCCCTTCGTCGACCTGCTGGCCCGCGTCCCCGAACTCCCCGTAGCCGAGGGCCGTCCGCCGCGCATCGCGGACCTCGGCTGCGGCCCCGGCAACGTCACGCGGCTCCTCGCCGAGCGCTGGCCCGCGGCGCACATCACGGGGTTCGACAACTCCCCTCAGATGCTGGAACAGGCACAGCGCATCGCGGGCCCCACGGCCGGGGGTGGCCGCCTGGACTTCGCCGAGGCGGACGCGGGGGGCTGGGCGCCGCCCGAGGGGACGTACGACCTGATCCTGTCCAACGCGACGCTCCAGTGGGTGCCGGGCCACCCCGACTCCTTCCCCGCATGGACCGCGGCGCTGACCCCCGGCGGCACGTTCGCCTTCCAGGTCCCCGGCAACTTCGACGCCCCCAGCCACGTCCTGATGCGCGAGCTGAGCGAGTCGGAGCGATGGCGGGACCGGCTCGGCGGCCGTCTGCGCCACGCGGACGCGGTGCTCTCGCCGACGGCCTATCTGGAGCGGCTCGTCTCGCTGGGGTGCGAGGTGGACGCGTGGGAGACGACGTATCTCCATCTGCTGGAGGGGGAGGACCCGGTCCTGGACTGGGTAAAGGGGACGGGCCTGCGGCCGGTCCTGACGGCCCTGGAGGGGGACGCGGAGGCACGGGAGAAGTTCCTGTCCGAGTACGGGGAGCTGCTGAGGAAGGCGTACCCGGCGGGGGCCGGGGGGACGGTCTTCCCCTTCCGCAGGGTCTTCGGGGTGGCCCGGCGGGAGGGCTGAGCCCCATGCTGACCGGCATCGACCACGTCCAGCTTGCCGCGCCACCGGGCAGCGAGCCGGAGCTCCGGGCCTTCTACTGCGGGGTGCTGGGCATGAGGGAGGTGCCCAAGCCGCCGGTGCTCGCCGCGCGGGGCGGGTGCTGGTTCGTCTCGGGGGCCGCGCAGCTGCACCTCGGGGTCGAGGACGGCTTCCGCCCGGCGCGCAAGGCCCACCCGGGGCTACGGGTGCGGGACATCTCCGCGTACGCCGAACGGCTGGTCTCGCGGGGTGCCTCCGTTGCCTGGGACGACACGCTTCCGGGGCACCGGCGCTTCTACTCCGATGATCCGGTGGGCAACCGCTTGGAGTTCCTGGAGCCCAAGCCGCCGGCCTGAGCTCGCACTTTCGAGTGATCGGGGCATGTTCGCGATCGTCCGGATGCCCTGCGCTACGACTACGAGCGCCGCGTCCCGTACGGCACCGCTGCGGTGATCCCGAGTGGCCCGGCCAAGGGGTTCGCCGGCGGTGAGGCAATCACCAAGAAGTGAGCCCTCTGTTGTCCCCGCCGGTGGACCGGCGGGGACGCGGGGGCGTCAGCTCTTCCTGTGCCCTATCAACCGCGGCTTCGGTTCAAGCCCGTCCAGGCCGTGCCACGCCAGGTTCACCAGGTGTGCCGCCACCTCCGCCTTCTTCGGCTTGCGGACGTCCAGCCACCACTGCCCCGTCAGCGCGACCATGCCAACCAGCGCCTGCGCGTACAGCGGCGCCAGCTTCTGGTCGAAGCCCCGCGTCTTGAACTCGTGGCCCAGGATGTCCTCCACCTGCGTCGCGATGTCCGAGATCAGCGAGGCGAACGTGCCCGTCGACTGCGCCACCGGCGAGTCGCGGACCAGGATGCGGAAGCCGTCCGTGTACGTCTCGATGTAGTCGAGGAGGGCGAAGGCCGCCTGCTCCAACAACTCCCTCGGATGCCCCGCCGTCAGCGCTCCCGTCACACCGTCGAGCAGCGCCCGCATCTCGCGGTCCACCACCACCGCGTAAAGACCCTCCTTGCCGCCGAAGTGCTCGTACACGACGGGCTTGGAGACGCCGGCCTTCGCCGCGATCTCCTCCACCGACGTGCCCTCGAAGCCCTTGGCGGCGAAGAGCGTACGGCCGATGTCCAGCAACTGCTCCCGGCGCTCGGCACCCGTCATCCGGGTCCGGCGCGTACGCCGGGGCTGCTTCTCTTTACTGGAAGGGCTGGTATTGCCGGAGTCGGTCGCCACGTCGTCAATCATGCCGGGCCGACGGTCTTCGGCTTCCGGCGGGAGTCGATACGCGACTCCGAGGGCCAGCGCACGTCCGTCGCCCAGCCCAGCTGCTCGCACCAGCGGATGATCCGCGCGGAGGAGTCGACCTGGCCCTTCAGGACACCGTGCCGCGCCGACGTCGGGTCGGCGTGGTGGAGGTTGTGCCAGGACTCGCCGCAGGACAGGACCGCGAGCCACCACACATTGCCCGAGCGGTCGCGCGACTTGAAGGGGCGCTTGCCCACCGCGTGGCAGATCGAGTTGATCGACCACGTGACGTGGTGCAGCAGCGCCACCCGGACCAGCGAGCCCCAGAAGAACGCGGTGAAGGCGCCCCACCACGACATCGTCACCAGGCCTCCCACCAACGGCGGAATCCCGAGCGACACGATCGTCCAGAACAGGAACTGGCGCGAGACCCGGCGGATCGCCGGATCCTTGATCAGATCCGGTGCGTACTTCTCCTGGGACGTCTGCTCCTCGTCGAACATCCAGCCGATGTGTGCCCACCACAGGCCCTTCATCAGGGCCGGGACCGTCTCGCCGAAGCGCCACGGGGAGTGCGGGTCGCCCTCCGCGTCCGAGAACTTGTGGTGCTTGCGGTGGTCCGCCACCCAGCGGACCAGCGGGCCCTCCACCGCCATCGACCCCGCCACGGCAAGCGCGATCCGCAGCGGACGCTTCGCCTTGAAGGAGCCGTGCGTGAAGTAGCGGTGGAAACCGATGGTGATGCCGTGGCAGCCCAGGTAGTACATGAACACCAACAGGCCGAGGTCCAGCCAGCTCACTCCCCAGCCCCAGGCCAGCGGCACCGCGGCGACCAGGGCGAGGAACGGGACGGTGATGAACAGGAGCAGGGTGATCTGCTCGAGGGAGCGTTTCTGCTCACCGCCCAGCGTCGCGGAGGGGGCGGGAGACGGCGCGGCGGCGCCCGTCGTCGATCGCGAAGCGTCTTCGATCACATCGGTGTCGGAATACGCATCGGAAGGTGTGGTCATGGGCACGTCCCCTGTGGGGTCGAGGGTATGAGGGTCACGGCGCGAGTGCGGCGGGCGCACGATCACGGGTCCCGCGTTATCTACGGTCCCGTAACCTACGGCGTCGTAAGTATGGCAGCGCGGAACCCCGCGGCAAGAGGCCGCGAGTCCGTGCCGCGATGTGACACCTATCCTTGGAACGGTCGGACAGCGCGGTCCGCTCTCTCTAGTTCCCCCGGAACACGGATTCCTATCCTGCCGGGGCCCCCTCCCAGACCTGACGTGCTTCAACACTGCAAGGAGCCGCACCTGTGAGCAGTGCCGACGACCAGACCACCACAGCCAGCACCGAGCTGCGCGCCGACATCCGCCGCCTCGGCGACCTGCTGGGCGAGACCCTCGTACGTCAGGAGGGCTCAGAGCTCCTCGAACTGGTCGAGAAGGTCCGCCGCCTGACCCGTGAGGACGGCGAGGCCGCCGCCCGCCTGCTCGGCGGCACCGAACTGGAGACCGCGGCCAAGCTGGTCCGCGCCTTCTCCACGTACTTCCACCTGGCGAACGTGACCGAGCAGGTCCACCGCGGACGCGAGCTGCGCGCCCGGCGTGCCGCCGAGGGCGGACTCCTCTCCCGTACGGCGGACCGGCTCAAGGACGCCGACCCCGAGCACCTGCGCCAGACCGTGGAGCACCTGAACGTGCGCCCCGTCTTCACCGCGCACCCCACCGAGGCCGCCCGTCGCTCCGTCCTCAACAAGCTGCGCCGCATCGCCGAGCTCCTGGAGACCCCGGTCATCGAGTCCGACCGGCGCCGCCACGACACGCGTCTGGCCGAGAGCATCGACCTGGTCTGGCAGACCGACGAGCTGCGCGTCGTCCGCCCGGAGCCCGCCGACGAGGCACGCAACGCCATCTACTACCTGGACGAGCTGCACGCCGGCGCCGTCGGGGACGTACTGGAAGACCTCACCGCCGAGCTGGAGCGCGTCGGCGTCCACCTGCCGGAAGGCACCCGGCCGCTCACCTTCGGCACCTGGATCGGCGGCGACCGCGACGGCAACCCGAACGTGACGCCCGCCGTCACCTGGGACGTCCTGATCCTCCAGCACGAGCACGGCATCAACGACGCCCTCGCCCTCGTCGACGAGCTGCGCGGCTTCCTCTCCAACTCCATCCGCTACACCGGAGCCACCGAGGAACTGAAGGCCTCCCTCCAGCTCGACCTGGAGCGGCTGCCCGAGATCAGCCCGCGCTACAAGCGGCTGAACGCCGAGGAGCCCTACCGCCTCAAGGCCACCTGCATCCGGCAGAAGCTGGAGAACACCAAGGAGCGCCTGGCCCGCGGCACCGCCCACGAGGACGGGCGCGACTACCTCGGCACCGGTGAGCTCATTCACGACCTCACGCTGGTCCAGACATCGCTGCGCGCGCACAAGGGCGCGCTGTTCGCCGACGGCCGGATGAACCGCACGATCCGTACGCTCGCCGCGTTCGGCCTGCAGCTCGCCACCATGGACGTACGTGAACACGCCGACGCCCACCACCATGCGCTCGGCCAGCTCTTCGACCGCCTGGGCGAGGAGTCCTGGCGGTACGTGGACATGCCGCGCGAGTACCGGCAGAAGCTGCTCGCCAAGGAACTGCGCTCGCGCAGGCCGCTCGGTCCGTCGCCGGCTCCGCTGGACGCCGCCGGTGAGAAGACCCTCGGGGTCTTCCTCACGGTGAAGAAGGCCCTTCAGGTCTTCGGGCCCGAGGTCATCGAGTCGTACATCATCTCGATGTGCCAGGGCGCGGACGACGTCTTCGCCGCGGCCGTCCTGGCCCGCGAGGCCGGGCTCATCGACCTGCACGCGGGCTGGGCGAAGATCGGCATCGTGCCGCTCCTGGAGACGACGGACGAGCTGCGTGCCGCCGACGTCATCCTCGACGAGATGCTCGCCGACCCGTCCTACCGCAGGCTGGTGGCGCTCCGGGGCGACGTCCAGGAGGTCATGCTCGGCTACTCGGACTCCTCCAAGTTCGGCGGCATCACCACCTCGCAGTGGGAGATCCACCGCGCCCAGCGCAGGCTTCGCGATGTCGCGCACCGGTACGGGGTGCGCCTGCGCCTCTTCCACGGCCGCGGCGGCACCGTCGGCCGAGGCGGCGGCCCCTCGCACGACGCGATCCTCGCGCAGCCCTGGGGCACCCTCGAGGGCGAGATCAAGGTGACCGAGCAGGGCGAGGTCATCTCCGACAAGTACCTCGTCCCGTCCCTGGCCAGGGAGAACCTGGAGCTGACGGTCGCCGCGACACTCCAGGCCTCCGCCCTGCACACGTCCCCCCGCCAGTCGGACGAGGCTCTCGCCCGCTGGGACGCGGCCATGGACGTCGTCTCGGACGCCGCGCACTCCGCGTACCGCAAGCTGGTCGAGGACCCGGACCTGCCGACGTACTTCCTCGCGTCGACGCCGGTCGACCAGCTCGCCGACCTGCACCTCGGTTCCCGGCCCTCCCGCCGTCCCGGCTCGGGCGTCTCGCTCGACGGCCTGCGCGCCATCCCGTGGGTCTTCGGCTGGACGCAGTCGCGGCAGATCGTGCCGGGCTGGTTCGGCGTCGGCTCGGGCCTCAAGGCGCTGCGGGAAGACGGTCTGGACACCGTGCTCGGCGAGATGCAGGAGCACTGGCACTTCTTCCGGAACTTCCTCTCGAACGTCGAGATGACGCTCGCGAAGACGGACCTGCGGATCGCCCGCCACTACGTGGACACGCTCGTCCCGGACGAGCTGAAGCACGTCTTCGACGTCATCGAGGCGGAGCACGCGCTGACGGTGCAGGAGGTCCTGCGCATCACCGGCGGCGAGCAACTGCTCGACTCCCACCCGGAGCTCCAGCAGACGTTCGGCATCCGGGACGCCTACCTGGACCCGATCTCGTACCTCCAGGTCGCGCTCCTCAAGCGCCAGCGTGACGCGGCCGCGGCGGGCGAGGAGCCGGACCCGCTCCTTGGCCGGGCACTGCTGCTCACCGTCAACGGTGTGGCAGCGGGCCTGCGCAACACAGGCTGACCCTTTCGGGTGGGCGCTCCGGGACCCGGAGCGCCCACCCGCAGGTCACTCGCAGGCCACCCATAGATCCCCGCAGGTCAGAACGCCAGCGTCGCGAAAGACGCCGTCAGCAGGGCGCCGCCCGCCAGGGCCAGGCCGCACGCCGTACGGGTCAGGCGCAGACCCCCGGCCACCACCACCGCGGCCAGGAGCAGCGCGCCGCCCAGCGGCAGCCACGCGTGGAGGAACCCGGGGCCGCCCGTGCGCACGACCTCAGAGGTGCCGGGCTTCACGGCCACCGGGATCCGCGCGCCCTTCTTCTCCGCGATCGAGCGGTCGATCTCGACCCGCTCGCGCGGCTCGAAGCCGTCGGTCGACGGGACGTACGAACCGACGCAGGTGTCGGAAGAGCACCGCGTGACCCGCATCGTGCCCTGCTCCCGCTCATCGCCGAGCATCACGTGCTGAGCCGTGCCCCAGGACGCCCAGACACCCGCGACGAGCAGCAGCACCGCGAGCCCGCCCATGGCCGTCCGGCGACCCAGAAGCAGCAGATTCATGGCGGCGATCCTTGGCCATGGCACTGCGCTGAGTCAACTGCTCAGGAGTTGTACGAGCTCTGCGCCCGCTCCAACCCGTCGATCACCAGACATTCCGCCGCGTCCGCCGCCCGGTCCACGAAGTAGCCCAGCTCCTTGCGCTCCGCCGACCCGAAATCCTTCAGGACGAAGTCCGCCACCTGCATCCGCCCCGGCGGACGCCCGATCCCGAACCGCACCCGGTGGTAGTCGGGACCCATCGCCTTCGTCATCGACTTCAGACCGTTGTGGCCGTTGTCGCCGCCGCCCAGCTTCAGCCGCAGCGTCCCGTAATCGATGTCCAACTCGTCGTGGATCGCGACGATGTTCGCCGTCGGCACCTTGTAGAAATCGCGCAGCGCCGTCACCGGACCACCCGACACGTTCATGTACGACATCGGCTTCGCCAGGACGACCCGGCGGCTCCCCGGCCCCGCCGGACCGATCCGGCCCTCCAACACCTGCGCCTGCGCGCGCCCGCTCCGCTTGAACGAGCCACCGATCCGCTCCGCGAGAAGATCGGCCACCATGAAGCCCACGTTGTGCCGGTTCATGGCGTACCCAGGGCCTGGATTGCCCAGACCCACGATCAGCCAGGGCGCGCTGGGGTCCGTCGTCATCTGCATGTCTCCTTCATAGCCCAACCGCCGCCCCGCGCAGGAGCGCGGAGCGGCGGTTGGCAGAGTCGGAACTCAGGCGATCGCAGTCGAGGCTCAGGCCTCGGCGCCCTCGCCCTCACCCTCGGTCTCCTCGGCGGCCTCCTCGGCCTGCGCGGCCAGGACCTGGAGGACGACGGCGTCCTCGTCGACGGCGAGCGTCGTGCCCTTGGGCAGCGTGATGTCCTTGGCGAGGACGGTCGCACCGGCCTCGAGACCGGCGATGGAGACGGTCACCGACTCCGGGATGTGCGTGGCCTCGGCCTCGACGGGCAGCGCATTCATCACGTGCTCGAGCAGGTTGCCGCCCGGGGCGAGCTCACCCTCGGTGTGCACGTAGATGTCGACGTTGACCTTCTCGCCCTTGCGGACGAGGAGCAGGTCGACGTGCTCGAGGATGCCGGTGCGCACGGCGTCACGCTGGACGGCCTTGGGGATGACCAGCTGGCTCTTGCCCTCGATGTCCAGGTTGATCAGGACGTTCGGGGTCTTCAGCGCCATCAGGGTGCCGTGGTGCGGCAGGGCGATGTGGATCGGGTCGCCACCGTGGCCGTAGACAACGGCGGGCAGCTTGTCGGCGCGACGCAGACGGCGGGCAGCGCCCTTGCCGAACTCGCTGCGGACCTCGGCGGTGATCTTCACCTCGGACATGTGCACTCCTCGTATAAAGCGGTGACGGAACAGAAACGGTCACCCGGCCACGACTTACTGGCCTGCTACGAAGAGCGCGTCGATAACGGACCGCCGTACTGCAATGAGTACGGCCTCCCTCGCCGAGCAACTCCGTGAGTCTACCCGGCGGGGAGGCCGCCCCAGAAATCGATCTTCAGTAAGCCCGCAGGGGCTACGCCTGCTCGTCGAAGAGGCTCGTCACCGAACCGTCCTCGAAGACCTCACGCACCGCGTTCGCGATGGTCGGCGCGATCGAAAGCACCGTGATCTTGTCGAGCTCCAGGTCACCCGGGTCGGGCAGCGTGTCCGTGAACACGAACTCGCTCACCTTGGAGTTCTTCAGACGGTCCGCGGCCGGGCCCGACAGCACGCCGTGCGTCGCCGTCACGATGACGTCCTCCGCACCATGCGCGAACAGCGCGTCAGCGGCGGCGCAGATCGTGCCACCCGTGTCGATCATGTCGTCGACCAGGACACAGACACGGCCCTTCACGTCACCCACGACCTCGTGCACGGTGACCTGATTGGCGACGTCCTTGTCACGGCGCTTGTGCACGATCGCGAGGGGCGCGCCCAGACGGTCGCACCAGCGGTCGGCGACACGGACACGGCCGGCGTCGGGGGAGACCACGGTCAGCTTCGAACGGTCGACCTTCGCGCCCACGTAGTCCGCGAGGACCGGCAGCGCGAAGAGGTGGTCCACCGGGCCGTCGAAGAAGCCCTGGATCTGGTCCGTGTGCAGGTCGACCGTCAGGATGCGGTCCGCGCCCGCGGTCTTCATCAGGTCCGCCACCAGACGGGCCGAGATCGGCTCACGGCCGCGGTGCTTCTTGTCCTGACGCGCGTACCCGTAGAACGGCACGATCACGGTGATGGAGCGGGCCGACGCACGCTTCAGCGCGTCGATCATGATCAACTGCTCCATGATCCACTTGTTGATCGGAGCCGTGTGGCTCTGGATCAAGAAGCAGTCCGCGCCACGAGCCGACTCCTGATACCGCACGTAGATCTCGCCATTGGCGAAATCGAAAGCCTTCGTCGGCACGATGCCGACACCCAGCTTGTGTGCGACCTCCTCGGCCAACTCGGGGTGGGCGCGGCCGGAGAAGAGCATCAACTTCTTCTCGCCGGTCGTCTTGATCCCGGTCACAGCACTTGTCTCCTCAGACGAGTTCTTCCCGCTGCCGTACCCGCGCGTCCCGTTGCGCTGAGCCGGCCGAAATGATGTGCATCTATCACGGTACGCCGAGTCCGACGCACCTGTTTCCGGTCAGCTTCCGCTTGCCGAATCCCTGGACCCCCCGGACGCCGCCTCCGCCGCCCGCGCCGCCGCGCTCCCCGGACGCTTCCGCGCCACCCAACCCTCGATATTCCGCTGCTGGCCACGGGCCACAGCCAACGAACCCGCCGGAACATCCTTCGTGATGACCGAACCCGCCGCCGTATAAGCGCCGTCCCCCACAGTGACAGGAGCCACAAACATGTTGTCCGAACCCGTCTTGCAATGAGACCCCACCGTCGTGTGGTGCTTCGCCTCACCGTCGTAATTCACAAAGACACTCGCAGCGCCGATGTTGGTGAAATCACCGATCGTCGCGTCACCCACATACGAAAGATGCGGCACCTTCGTGCCCTCACCGATCGTCGCGTTCTTCATCTCCACATACGTACCGGCCTTGGCCTTCAGGCCGAGCCGAGTGCCCGGCCGCAGATACGCGTACGGACCGACGCTCGCCTGCTCCCCGACCTCCGAGTCGTACGCGACCGTGTTGTCCACCCGCGCCCCCGCACCCACCCTGACGTTCGTCAGACGGGAGTTGGGCCCCACCTCCGAGCCCTCACCGAGATGCGTGGA
Source organism: Streptomyces sp. A18 (assembly GCF_059026065.1). Lineage (NCBI taxonomy): Bacteria > Bacillati > Actinomycetota > Actinomycetes > Kitasatosporales > Streptomycetaceae > Streptomyces > Streptomyces sp. A18. The sequence continues at coordinate 234,144 of NZ_JBWLKL010000004.1, forward strand.
ACCCTGGAGCTGCGTACCCGGGTGCACCAGTGCGTCCTGCTCGTACGTCACCGTCGCGTCGATCCACGTCGACGCGGGATCCACGACCGTGACACCGGCCAGCATGGCCTCGGTGAGCAGGCGGTCGTTCAAGGTGCGGCGGGCCTGCGCCAGTTGCACGCGGTTGTTGATCCCGGCGATCTCCTCATGATCACCAGCGACGGCGGCACCCACCCGATGTCCCGCCTCACGCAGGATGCCCAGGACGTCCGTCAGGTACTCCTCACCCTGACTGTTGTCCGTACGCACCTTGCCCAGCGCCTTCGCGAGCAGCTGCCCGTCGAACGCGAACACCCCGGAGTTGATCTCACGGATCAGCCGCTGCGTCTCAGTGGCGTCCTTGTGCTCCACGATGCCGGTCACCGCTCCGCTCTCGCCGTCCCGCACGATGCGGCCGTACCCGGTCGCGTCCGGGACCTCGGCGGTCAGCACGGTCACGGCGTTGCCGTCGCCGGTATGCGTCGTGGCCAGCTTCCGTAGGGTCGCGCCGGTCAGCAGCGGGGTGTCACCACAGACGACGATCACGGTCCCGTCCACGGCACCGCCGAGCTCGTCCAGACCGATGCGGACGGCGTGACCGGTGCCCTTCTGCTCGCGCTGGTACGCCGTGCGTACGTCGGGGGCGACGGCGGAGAGATGCCCGATGACCTGTTCGCGGGCGAACCCGACGACGGTGACGAGCCGCTCCGGGCTCAGCGCGTACGCGGCTTCGAGAACATGCCCGATGAGGGAACGCCCACAGATCTCATGCAGGACCTTGGGTGTGGCCGACTTCATGCGGGTGCCCTCACCCGCTGCGAGGACGACGACGGCTGCCGGGCTGTTGGCGCTCACGGGGGTGCCCTTCGGCTTCGGATGTGCGGGGAGTGGACATCCGCAGGATACCGGGGCGTTGTGGGGCGGAAATGAGGGCGGGTCCTGACCGTGGCGGTCAGGACCCGTTCTGCGCTGCTCCCGGGGAAGGAATCGAACCCTCATTCAATGGACCAAAACCATTTGTCCTGCCATTAGACGACCCGGGATGGTCTGCGCGTTATGCCCGATTCGGTTGATCCGGTCGGTGCGCCGACAACACTATGCCGTACCAAGCGCCTTCGATGCGACGGTACAAGGCGGCACTCTGAAGGACTTTGACCACCAGGCAGCCGCGGTAGGCGGCCCCCACGTTCTTACGGACGGTTCTCGGGTTGTGCTTCTTGAGCGTCGTCTTGTTGAAGATCTGGTCCGCGCCCACGAGGTCGGCCCAGTAGCGCTCGGCGGCTGCCACGTCGGCGGATTCGTGGATCATCACGGAGAAACGCAAGCGTCGGCGCTCCACGCCGACAAGGTCGAGCCAGGCCAGAAATACCTCGATCATCCCGGGGTCGCTGTTCACGAACGTGACGTTCTCCCGGCGGGCGTGTGGCTTGTCCTTGGTCCCCTCAGCCCAATAGAGGGCAACGCCCGTGAGGAACAGCTCGCGCTCCGACATGCTGCCGATCGATCGGGCGGCGGCCTCCTTCACACGCTGCCGCTCCTCGTCCCGCGCCGCCAGCTCGTGCTCCCACCGCTTCCGTGCCGCCAGCTTCGCCTGCTCCGAGGGGTCGCGCCGCTCCGGCTTCGGCAGATCCCGCACCCATAGTGAGATCGAACCCTTCGAGCACCCCAGCTCGACCTGGATCTGGTCGTACGTGAGTCCCTTGACCCGCAGCTCCCGCGCCCGTTCCCGGAGGTCGTCCTTCGCGTTCGGGCGCTTTGTCCACTCCGGGGGCGGCTCGCCCTCCAGGAGGCGGTTGAGGATGTCGTTGTTGTCGACGTGCAGCCGGTCTCGGATCTGGCGGCGGCTCAGCCCTTCGCGCCGCAGCCCGATCGCCCGCTCCCGCAGTCCCTCGAAGTCGGCGTACTTGCTCGTGATTTCCGTCATGTGACGACCCTTGTCCGGAATGCGGACGTCCGGCAGGAATCCGGGGGCGGTTCAACAGTTCGAGGGATTCCGGGCGGTTTCGCTTCTCGTCGAACAGTGCGTGTGCTCGATCACCGGGCACGAAACTCGCCGGAAAAGGAGGGCTTGTCGCCCGTAGGCTGGAAGGCATGACCACGACGGGGGAGAACCACAACGCGGCCGTGACCGGGCCGTGGTGGTGGGAGCGGCGGCGTAGTGCCGTGCTGGATGTGGGGCTCGCGTTGGCCTCGGCCGCGGAATGTGGGGCCGAGGGGATCACGTTCGCGGGGGACACCGGGGTTCCTGTGGGGGTGGGGGTCGCCTTCGGGGTGGTGGCCGGGGCCTCGCTGGTGCTGCGGCGGCGGTGGCCGATCGCGGTGGTGCTCATCTCCATCGCCATCACGCCCGCCCAGATGGGGATCATCCTGGGCATCGTCGGGCTGTACACCCTGGCCGCGTCCGAGTTGCCCCGGCGGATCATCGGGTCGCTCGCCGGGATGTCCCTGCTCGGGACGTTGATCGTGACGCTGGTGCGGACGCGGCAGGACATGGAGAGCGGGGAGCTGGGGTTCGCGGAGGGGTTCATACCGTTCATCGCGATCACCACCTCGATCGGGGTGACCGCGCCCCCGATCTTGTTGGGGCTGTATGTCGGTGCTCGGCGGCGGCTCATGGAGAGTCTTCGGGAGCGTGCGGACAGCCTTGAGCGTGAGTTGCAGCTGCTGGCCGAGCGGGCCGAGGAGCGGGCCGAGTGGGCGCGCAATGAGGAGCGGACCCGGATCGCGCGGGAGATGCATGACGTCGTCGCGCATCGAGTGAGTCTGATGGTTGTGCATGCTGCTGCCCTGCAGGCTGTCGCCCGGAAAGATCCTGAGAAGGCCGTCAAGAATGCGGCTCTCGTGGGTGACATGGGGCGGCAGGCGCTGACCGAGTTGCGCGAGATGCTCGGGGTGTTGCGGACGGGGGAGAGTCCGCCCGCGGTGGGTGGCAGGCACGGGTCGGTGTCCGATGCGGTGCCGTTGGCCGCTGTGGGGTTCGCCGCGGCGGCTGCCGCCTCACGTGCGGTGGATGAGGACGGGCCGTGCCTGGCGGAGCTCGATGAGCTGGTGGGGCAGTCGCGTGCGGCGGGGATGGCGGTGGATCTGTCCGTCGAGGGCGAGTCGCGTCCGTACGCGGCGGATGTGGAGCAGACCGCGTACCGGGTGGTGCAGGAGGCGCTGACGAACGTGCACAAGCACGCGGCGGGCGCCAAGACGTATGTGCGGCTGGCGCACCGTGGCGCGGAGATCGCGATGCAGGTGGAGAACGAGCCGCCGCCGGAGGCGGGGCCCGGGGACGCCCGGTTGCCCAGTGGGGGCAATGGTCTGGTGGGGATGAAGGAGCGGGTCACCGCGTTGGGCGGGGTGTTCGTGTCGGGGCCGACGGATGCGGGTGGTTTCCGGGTGTCGGCGGTGTTGCCGGCGGCTGCGGCTTAGTTCCGTGGGCCCGTACTCCGCCTGTGGTCAGTTCGCCTTGAGGCGTTCCGGCTGGGTGCCTGATGCCAGGGTGGCGAGGGCTTCGTCGATGTGGGCGCCGAGGTACCAGTCGCCGCTGTGGTCGAGGCTGTAGACGCGGCCTTCGGCGTCGATGGCGAGGAGCGCCTGGGTCTCGGTCTCCTCTCCTATGGGGCAGACCTCGGTGTCGAGGGCGCGGCCCAGGTCGCCGAGGGTGCGGGCCAGGTGGAGGCCGTAGAGGGGGTCCAGGTGGACGGTGGCGGGCGCTATGTGGCGGCCGGGGCCCTGCGGGGTGATGTGCAGTCCGCCGAATTCGGCCCATGCCTCGACGGCGGCGGGGAAGACGGCGTGCCGGTGTCCTGCCGGTGAGGTGTGGCGGCGCAGGACGTCGGCCCAGATCTCGGCCTGCTTTATGTCCCAGCGTCCGGGGAGCCAGCCGGCGGCGCGCAGGGCTGCGTCGACGGGGACGGGGAAGCGGGGGGATGCGGCTGTGGGGGTGGTGGGGTGGTCGGTGTGCTGTTCCGTGTGCATGGGTGCCCTCGTTGCGGTTCGCGGCTGTGGTTCGCGCTCGATCGCGTGACTCGATCGCGTGGATCGCGGTTTGACTGCGGCTGGTTCGCGCTGGTTCGCGGCCTGGTGGGGTCAGGATTCCGGTGTCGCGGGGTCCACGATCCGTACGCCGAAGTGCGCTGTGAGGGCGGTGCAGGAGCGGCAGGGGCGGGCGAAGGCGCCGTGGAGGGGGTCGCCGTCCTCGCGGATGCGGCGGGTGGTGAGTTTGGCGTGTTTGAGTGCTTTGCGGGCTTCGCCGTTGGTCATGGGTTTTCGTGCCGCTCGTTTGGACCGGCTTCCGTCGGCCGCCGTGAGGTGGCGCGAGATGAGGATGGCTTCGGCGCACCGCCCGGTGAAGCGTTCGCGCTGGCCGCTTGTGAGGGTGTCGAGGAAGTCCTGTACGAGTGGGTGCAGAGCGGGAGGTTCTTCGCCGCGTCCCGCGGTGCAGGTGAGGGTGGCGCCGCGCACGGAGAGTGCCGCGGCGACGGTGGGAAGTATGCCGTCGCGGCGCTGTCGCAGGGTGGGCGCGTGGGCGGACGTGCTGCTCCAGTCGACGCGTGGGTCCCCTGTGCCGGTGGGGTTCTCGGGGCTCGCCAAAGGTGCCGTCGTGGCCGTCGTGCGGCCGGCCGTGCCGGTCTGTGCCGTGTGCATGGTGGTGCTTCCCTCCCCGCAACTCGCGGTCGTGACCGCGTGTGCCACGCCCCCGCGTTGCGGTGACAGCCTGCCAAATGGGGCGGGTGGTGCGGAAGCTGGGGCGCCGCGACACGCCTGGCTTTCGTCGCACGGTGACGGTCCGGTGGCTGCTGGTCATGGAACCGGAGGCCCGGTGACCGGTGTCGTCCTTGCGCATAGGCTGTCGACATCCGCAGTCTGCGGAACGCAGGACGAAGTACGCACAATCCACGCACACCGACATCCATGCACAGTGATCCGCAGAACCATTAACAGTGCCGCAGGGGGCAACCGCCATGACGACAGGTCGGCTGGGGCAGCAAGCCGCGCCGCCGAACGCGGCCTACGCCGGGCAGGTCGTGCATTTCCCGGACCCGGTCCGGGCCACGCGCCATCCCAGAGGCGTGCGCGTGGACGAGCACGGCTATCCGGACTTCTCGGCCTACGCGCGTGCGGCCGCCGAGATCGCCGAGCCCCCGGAGGGCTTCGGCGTCGACGAGCTGCGCCTGACGGACTACGTCTCCGCGAACGCGGCGATGGCCGCGGCGGATCATGAGCTGTGGGACACCATTCCGCCGGTGGCGACGCCGCACGGCTGGACCTGGCACCACGTGCCGGGCGGCAGGCGCCTCGAGCTGGTCCCGGTGGAGGTGAAGGCGCTCCTGCGGCATCACGGCGGGCTCGCCACGACGCCGGTCGACCAGAACAAGAGGGGCACGCGTCCGCTGCAGGAGACCCGCCCCGCGCATCTGGCGCTGCCGAAGTCGGCGGTCGCGGTGAGCGAGCAGGAGATCCTCGGTACGGAGGAGGAGTTGGGCTACCGGCTGCCGGGTGCCTACCGTTCCTTCCTCAAGGCCGCGGGCGGCTGCGCGCCGGTGGGTACGGCGCTCGACGCGGAGCTCGGCCTCCTGATCGACCAGCCGTTCTTCACGGTGCGGGACGAGGCCGCGGTCAACGACCTGGTGTACGTGAACAAATGTCTGCGCGACCATCTCACCAAGGATTACTTGGGGGTCGGTTTCGTGCAGGGTGGTCTGCTGGCCGTGAAGGTCAAGGGCGATCAGATCGGTTCGGTGTGGTTCTGCGCGTACGACGACGCGCGTGACCAGGATGCCTGGCCGCCTGCCGAGCGGGTGCAGCGGTTGCTGCTGCCGTGCGGCGACGACTTCGACGCGTTCTTGTCCCGGCTCGCGGGGAATCCGCCGGAGTTGGAGACCGTGGCGAACCTGATGGTGGACGGCGGCTTCGCGCGCGCCGTCCCGGTGGGGGAGTGACTTGTCGATGGTGACCTTCGCGCAGGCGCAGGAGCGCGCCGAGGAGTGGATCAACGGCGATGTGCCCGGATACCAGCACCGTGAGGTGCGGGTACGGGAGTTCGAGCTCGGTTTCGTCGTGTGGGCGGAGGACCGTGAGAACGGTCCGGTGTCCGACGGCGGCCGTCAGCGGCTCGTCATCGCGCGTGACAGCGGGGATGCCTCGCTCTGGCCGGGGCTGCCGGTCGGTGAGGTGATCCGTCGGTACGAAGAGGAGTACGGGGTCCCGGACGCGGCGCCGGAGGAAGCGGCTCCCGCCCCGCCGGAGCGGGTCGACCTGAATCAGACGTCGTTCCTGTTGAGCCCTCCGGAGTGGCTCCAGGAAGCGGCGGACAAGCTGGGCATCCCGGATCGCAGGGCGGAGGATCGCAGGGCGGAGCCCGCGAGCACGAGGTCGCCTGCTGCTCCCGCCGCGCCTGCTGCTCCCGCCGCGCCTGCGCCTGCCGCGTCCGCCGCTCCCGAAGCGCCCGGTGGCGGTACGCCGTGGCCGGCGGCCGGGGCGTCGAGTGAGCCCGCGGGGGGCACCCCGTGGGCCGGTACGGACACCAACGCGGAGTCCGGCGACGACCGCTCGGTGCCGGCGCCCGCGACGGTGTTCGCGCCGCCGCTGGTCGGCGGCGACGATGACGACACCCCGCCGCCCGGTGTGGCGCCGGAGGCCAAGACCGCGCTGATGCACGGCGGCAGCAGCCTTCCGTCGACGACTGTGGCCCCCGCGCTCGACGGCCCGAACCTGCCGCCGCCCCCCGCGGGCGCCGGTGCTCCCGCTCCTGACGCGTCCGCGTACGGCTATCCGCAGGGACCCGGTGGACCCGGTGGACCCGGTGCGCCCGGCGCTCCTGGTGCGCAGCCTCCGGCCGCCGCTCCTGGGCCGAATCTGCCGCCGCCGCCCGCCGGTGGCGCGGTGAACATGCCGCCGCCTCCGGGCGCGAGCGCTCCGGACCCGTCCGCGTACGGCTATCCGCAGGGCCCCGATCCCGTCGCGGCCCAGCACTCGGCGCCGCCCGGCGCCGGGGACATCGCCGACGCCGCGACCAGCAAGGCGCAGGCGCCGCCGCGTGGAGCGCGTGGGAGCAGCGCGAGTACACCGCCGCCTCCGGGCGCACCCGGGACTCCCGGTGCGCGTCCGGGGAGTACGCCGCCGCCGTCCGGGCCCGGTGCTCCGGGCACCCCGGCGGGCGGTTACGTACCGACGCAGATGGTCTCTTCACTCGGTCCCGACGGGCCTCAGCCGCCCGCGTCTCCGGACGCGCCGCAGCCGCCCGGTGCGCCGGGTGCTCCGGGTACGCCTCCCGGTGGTGTGCACCATGCGGCGACGATGCTGGCCGATCCGAGCCTGGGCGGTCCTGGTGGGATCAAGCCGCCGGGTGCTCCTGGTGCGCCGCAGCCTCCCGGCCCGCCCGGCGCTCCGGGTGCGCCGCAGCCTCCGGGTGCGCCGGGTGCTCCTGGCGCTCCCGGCGGCGGCGTCCACCATGCCGCGACTCAGCTGGCCGGGCCCGCGGTCGGTGGCCCCGGTGCGCCTCTGCCGCCGCAGGCCCCGGGCGCTCCGGGTGCCCCCGGCATGCCGCCTCCGGCTCCGGGCCAGCCCGCTCCCGGTCAGCCCGCTCCGGGCCAGCCCTACGGCTACCCGCAGCCGCCGACCGGTCAGCCGACCGTCGGCCCCGGCTACCAGGCCGTACTCCGCTATCGCGCGCAGGACGGCTCCGAGCAGCAGCTCATCCGCCGCTCGGCGCCCGGTACTCCGCACCCGGAGTGGCAGATCCTGCATGAGCTGCGCGGCATGAACGTGCCGCCGCAGCAGGTGCTCGAACTCCACACCGAGCTGGAGTCCTGCGAGCTGCCGGGCGCGTACTGCGCCCGGATGATCCGCGAGACCTGGCCGCAGGCGCGGATCACGAGCATCGCCCCGTACGGCAGGGACCACGCGTCCCGGCAGGGCGGCATGCAGCAGCTCATCGCGCACCAAGGCGAGTTGCACCAGGTCGCGGACGGTCCTGCGCGTCCGGCGCCGGTGCGCGCGCCGCTGCCGCAGGTGCAGCCCGCGCCGCCGATCCCGCCGGAGGGCGTGGCGCAGGAGCTGGTGGGCGCGTTCGGGCCCGGCATCTTCCGCTTCGACCAGCGTGCGGTCTCCCGGCAGGGCGTGCCCGACCTCGTGGCGCACACGCTGGTGGTGGCGGGTCTGCCCGTCGACTTCGGTCCGTTCTTCTGGGCGCAGGCCCAGCCGGGGCGTCCAGTGCCGACCCTCGCCGAGACGGCGCAGGAGCGTGGTGTGCAGCCGGCGTCGGACGCCGGTTCGTACCTCGTCATGGGCAGCGACTTCGGCCGCGCGATCTGTGTCCAGTACGGCACGGCGAACATCGTCGCGGTGCCGGTGGAGGCCGGTCCCGGTGGTGCTCCGGTGCCGCCGCAGTTCGTGAACACGGGCCTGCCGGAGTTCGCGCGCTGCCTGGCGCTCCTCGGCCGCATGTGGCGGCTGCGGTTCGGGCTGAACCAGGAGCAGGCGGGCCGCTGGACCGTGGACTTCCAGGGCCAGCTGGCGGCGCTCGATCCGGCGGCGTTGGCTTCGCCGGAGAGCTGGTGGTCGGTACTCCTTGAGCAGATGTGGGACGGATTGCTCTGAGCGGGGCCCTGCCGGGCCGCTCAGGCATACGAGGCGCTCGCCCCCCTGCGTGGGGGCGGGCGCCTCGTGCGTTCCTTTGCCGCCGCGGGTGCGTTCTTGTGCCGCCGCGAAGCGGCGGGCTTGGTGCGGCGAGTAGGGCTGTGCCCCGCTGTGGAGGAGCCGATACGCCTATTTCCGACTTCCGGCAGGAATAGCGCATCCTTGAGCGGATGAGACACGCGGAGTGTCGCGTTATGAGCGCTTCCGCTTGATCCATCAAGATGTGCGCCAATCGCGTAGTACGCGCGTGGTGCGTCGGAGGAGGGATTCAAGGATGAGCAGCGGTGCAACGGCGTCGGAGCACGGCTTCGTCGCCGTGCGCGGACGTGGCTACCGTCCCGAGCAGGTGGACGCGTACGCCTTTGATCTGTCCCAGGACCGCGACGGCGCGTGGGAACGTGCCGCCCGGCTCACCGTCCTCGCCAAGGAGATGGAGGCGGAGGCGGAGCGCCTGCGGGACGTGGTGTCGCGGCTCGCCCCCCAGACGTACGAGACGCTGAGCGAGCGCGCGCGGGCCATCCTCGCCCTGGGTGAGGAGGAGGCCGCCGCTGTACGGGCGTCGGCCGAAGCCGACGTGAAGAGGGTGACGGAGGCGGCCGAGGCGGAGTCCCGTGAGGTCCGTGGGGCCGCTCGTGCGTACGCCGACGAGATCATCGGCGAGGCCGATGAACGGGCCCGGCAGCGGCTGCTCGCCTGCCGCGCGACCGCCGACGAGTCGCGGGTCGCGGCCCGCCGTGACGTGAAGGAGTGGCGGGGCGAGGCCCTTGCCGCGCTGCGGGAGACGCGCGAGCGCAGCGCCGCGCTCCTGGAGGAGCAGGAGAAGGAGCACGCCGAGCGCTGGGAGGCCGCCGAGCGGGAGATCGCCCGGCGGGAAGCGGAGGCGGAGGCTCACGAGGCTTCGCTCGTGGCCGCCGCCGAGGCCGGCCTGTCCGAGGCCAAGCGTGCCTTCGCCGAGGCGGAGGAGTCCGCACGGCACGGGCAGGAGGACGCGGAGGCACGGGGCGCGGAGCTGGTCGCTGCCGCGGGGGTCCGGGAGGAGGGCATCGCCCGGGAGACCGAGCGGATGCTGCGGGAGCACGGGGAGGAGTGGGACGAGGTGCGGGCGCACATGGAGCATGTGCGGAGCAGTCTCGCTGCACTGACCGGGCGGGTGTCCTAGGCCGCCGCTTCGCGGCGGATTTTTTCCCGCCCACCCCCCGAGCACCCCGCGTCGAGCCGAGCGCCCCGCGTCGCGTTCCCCTGGGAGGGTGGCCGATTGCCTGCCTCGCCTACCTTCTCGTCACCCCCGCCAAGATCCAGCCCTCCACCGCCTCGTACCGCCTGCGCTGTTCGTCCCGCTCTCGTGGGCCCGACGACACCGTGCCGAGCCAGCCCAGGAGGAAGCCGAGGGGGATCGATGCCAGGCCTGTCGTGGTGAAGGGAAACCAGTTGAAGTCGTGGTTCGGGAACGCCGAAGTGGGGGCGCCCGAGACCAGGTTGGTGCCCGTCATGAGGATGATGGAGCCCAGGGTGCCGCCGATCAGGGTCCACAGGAGGCCCTTGCGGGTGTAGCGGCGCCAGAAGAGGCTGTAGACGAGTGCCGGGGCGAGGGCGGACGCGCCCAGGCAGAACGACAGCGTGACCAGTGGCTGCAGGTTGTGGTGCTGGACCATGACCGCGAGGACGATCGCCACGCTTCCCACGACGAGCGCCGAGACGCGGGCCAGTGTCATCTCCCTGCGCGGGCTGATCTCCCTCTTCAGGTGCGCGAAGACGTCGTGGGCAAGGGAGTTGGCGCAGGCCAGGATCATTCCGGCGACCGAGGCGAGCAGCGTCAGGAAGATCGCTGTGGTGACCGTGGTGAAGAGGAGGGTCTCCGCCGTCGATGCGTTCGCGCCGAACACCGCCTTGGCGCTCAGTAGGTAGGCCGTGTTGCCCTGCGGGTCCGCCTGGGCGATCGCGGCCCGTCCGAGCATCGCAGTCGCGCCGAAGCCGACGATCGCGATGATGATGACGAAGAGTGCCACCAACGACACCGCCCATGACATCGAGCGGCGCACCTCGCGCGCGCTGCGCGCCGTGTACATCCGCATCGTGACGTGCGGCAGGCACGCGCCTCCGAGTACCACCGTCAGCTCCGAACTGATCATGTCCAGCCGGGGGTTGGGTCCGCCCGAGAACTGGAGTCCGGACTGGAGGAAGGCCGGGCCGACCCCGCTGCCCTTCTCGGCGGCGGCGAGCAGTGCGCCAAGGTCCCAGTCGAAGCGGCTCAGGATCAGGGCGGCGATGACCGTGCCGGAGCCCAGGAGCATCACGATCTTCAGGATCTGGATGAGGGCGGTGCCCTTCATGCCGCCGATCGCCGCGTAGCTGATCATGAGTGCGCCGAGTGCGACGACGCATCCCGTCTTCACGCCTTCGCCGGAGAACCCGAGGATGAAGGAGAGCAGGTCGCCCGCGCCGGCGAGTTGCACCAGCATGAGGGGGATCAGCGCGGCCAGGGTCGCCGCGCACGCGGTGATGCGTACGGCGCGGCCCGGCATCCGGCGGGTCAGTACGTCGCCCATGGTGAACTGGCCCGCGTTGCGCAGGGGTTCGGCGAGCAGGAACATCAGGAGCATGAGGGACAGGGCCGTGCTCAGGGCCAGGACGACCCCGTCGTACCCGAGGAGCGCGATCACTCCGCCCGTGCCGAGTACGGTCGCCGCCGAGATGTAGTCGCCTGCGATGGCCAGGCCGTTGCGCATCGGTGAGAGGGCGCCGTAGCCGGTGTAGAACTCGCCGAGGTTGTCACGGTCGGGGCCCGTCATCACGCACAGGAGCAGCGTGAGGGTGACGACGGCGGTGAACGCCACCAGGGACATGGCCTGTGCCGAGTCGGCGGCCAGAGTGACTCCGGGGCTCACCGGCAGGGCGGAAGGGCTCATCGGTTGGCCTCCAACTCCGCCAGTTTGCGCAGCCGTTCGGCCAGCGGGTCGACCCTGCGGCGGGCCGTGTACTCGTACAGCGCTATGGCGAGCAGGGTGACGGGTACCTGGCACAGGCCGAGCAGGAGGCCGGTGGAGAGCCCGCCGGAGACCGTGTCCGTCATCAGGGACGGGGCGAAGGCGGAGAGGATCAGGAAGAGCGTGAAGTAGCCGAGCGCCGTGAGGGTGGCGACGCGGCGCTGCCAGCGGTAGGCGCTGCGCAGATGGCGCAGGTCGCTGTGGCGGCCAAGTGCGGGGTGCCGGGGCAGCCTTGAGGGCGGTGGGGGAGGGGGCGGTGCGACGGGCTGCCAGGGGTAGGTGGGGTAGGAGGGGGAGGAGTCGTGCGGGGGGAGGTGGGGGTGGTAGGAGGAGTGGTGCGGGTTCTGGGGCTGGCGAGGGGTTTGGGGCTGGTGCGGGTTTTGGGGCTGGTGAGGGTAGGGCATCCCGGTTCTCCTTGCGCGGCGTCGGTCCGGTGCGGGACCGCAGGGAGCGAGAGGTGAGAATCGAGCACGTTACTTGTAAGTAGTAGAGCCGCGTAAGGTTTTGCACATACTGATTGGTCGGTCTATTCGGCCGGTCTATTCATGTGGCCTTCATGCGACGTCAGTTCGGTGTTCTGCTTGCTCTCCGGGGTCTTTGGATCCCCGTTATCCGGGGGTTCCGCGCCGATTACCGGAAAGCGCCGAGGGGCCAGGAACACCAGGACGAGAAGGGCGATCACCGCCGCGCATCCCGCCCCCACGTACACCGTGTCGACCGCCGTGTCGACGGCACGGCGCAGCCGTTCGGGGTCGGCGACCGCGGCCGGGTCCGCGGTGTTCTCAAGGGCGTGCGCCACCGAGTCCAGGGAGCCCGCGCCGCCCAGACGGGACGTGAGGACTCCGTTGGCGACCGCGCCGAAGACCGCGGCGCCCAGGGTCTGGCCTATCTGGCGGCAGAAGAGGATCGACGCCGTGGCCGTGCCGCGCTCGGACCAGCCGACGGTGGACTGCACCCCGACGATCAGCGGCAGTTGGAAGAGCCCGAGTGCCGCGCCGAGCAGCAGCATGATCAGGGCCGGCTGCCAGGCCTGCCCTGGGTAGGGCAGGAAGGGGAACGCGAAGAGGAAGAGGGCGGCCCCGCCGATGCCGATGAGCGCCGTGTCGCGAAAGCCCAGCCTGCGGTAGACGTGCTGGCTCAGGGCGGCGGAGACGGGCCAGCTCAGGGTCATGACGGAGAGCACGAACCCGGCGGCGATCGGCGCGAGGCCGAGCACGGACTGGGCGTACGTCGGCAGGAAGACGGTGGGCGCGACCATCAGGAGGCCGAGCGCGCCCAGGGCGAGGTTGACCGCGGCGATGGTGCGCCTGCGCCAGACCCAGCCGGGGATGATCGACTCCGCCGCGCGCCGCTCGATGACCACGACCGCCCCGGCGAGCAGCAGCCCGGCCGCGAACAGCCCGAGCGAGGGCGCCGAGAGCCAGCCCCAGGCGACGCCGCCCTGCACGAGCGCGGTGAGCAGGACGCCGCCGCAGGCGAAGACGGCGAGCGCGCCCGCCCAGTCGGTTCGCCCCCGGGTCGCCTGCTCGCGCTGCGGCTCGTGGAGGTGGCGCACGATCAGCCAGAGGGCCACCGCGCCGATGGGCAGATTGATCAGGAAGATCCAGCGCCAGTCCGCGTACGCGGCGATCAGGCCGCCGAGGGCCGGTCCCGCGATCGATGAAGCGGCCCATACGGTGGACAACTTGGCCTGGATCTTGGGGCGTTCCTTGAGCGGGTAGAGGTCGGCGGCGAGCGTCTGCACCGTGCCCTGGAGCGCGCCGCCGCCCAGGCCCTGGACGACGCGGAAGGCGATGAGCGCGCCCATGTTCCAGGCCACGGCGCACAGGGCCGAGCCGATCAGGAAGAGGATGCTGCCCGCGATGAGGACGGGCTTGCGGCCGAAGGTGTCGGAGAGCTTGCCGTAGATGGGCAGGGTGACGGTGACGGCGAGCAGATAGCCGGAGAAGAGCCAGGAGAAGACGGAGAAGCCGCCGAGGTCGCCGACGATCTGCGGGATGGCGGTCGAGACGATGGTGGCGTCCAGGGCGGCGAGCGCCATGGCGAGCATGAGCGCGGCGACGACGGGTCCGCGCCGCCGCCGTATGTCATCCGTGCTCGACGTATTCGCGTTGTCGTCCGCGTTGTCGTCCGCGTCCACCGAGATTCCTTCCCCCTGCATCTACTTGCTCCGGGCCACCTTCTCACCCGGTGCGCCTCCGGGGCAGGGGTGGAGAGCATCCGGGCAGGTGGGCCGGTGTCCGCTCGTCACGAGGGTGGAGCGACCCCGAGAACGGCTCCACCGGCGGGTGGAGATCCCCTAGGGGATCCTCCGTACTACGGACCGGGGGGCGTTCGTACTGCTGGAGGACGAGAAGGCGGCGGGCGCTTCTTAGATTGGCTTTATGCCGACGGGGCGGACCGGGGAGACCTCGGGGCGGACCAGGGAAACCTCGGGGCGGGCGAGCCACACCTTCGGGGGTGGGGTTTTCCCCCGCAGAAGACTGCGCCGGGCACCAGGGCGCTCGAGCCGCCGGACCACCAGACTCTTTATGCGTAGCGAACACACCTGACCCACCGCACAACCGACTTAGGAGACTTACCGTGACATCGGCTGTAACCATTCCCAGGCACGGGGGCACTGGAGGGCGTACGGCCGTGGCGGCACGGGCGCGCCAGGTCGTGAAGGCGTACGGAACCGGGGAGACCCGGGTCGTCGCGCTCGACGAGATCGACGTGGACATCGCCCGCGGGCAGTTCACCGCGATCATGGGCCCCTCCGGCTCCGGCAAGTCGACCCTGATGCACTGCCTCGCGGGCCTCGACACCGTCTCCTCCGGGCACATCTACCTCGACGAGACCGAGATCACCGGCCTGAAGGACAAGAAGCTCACGCAGCTGCGCCGGGACCGGATCGGCTTCATCTTCCAGGCGTTCAACCTCCTGCCGACGCTCAACGCCATCGAGAACATCACGCTCCCGATGGACATCGCGGGCCGCAAGCCCGACCGCGGCTGGCTCGACCAGGTCGTGGAGACCGTCGGCCTCGCGGGGCGTCTCAAGCACCGTCCGACCGAGCTCTCCGGCGGCCAGCAGCAGCGCGTCGCCGTGGCCCGCGCCCTGGCCGCGCGGCCCGAGATCATCTTCGGTGACGAGCCGACCGGAAACCTCGACTCCCGTGCGGGAGCGGAGGTGTTGGGCTTCCTGCGCAAGTCGGTGACCGAGCTGGGCCAGACCATCGTGATGGTCACGCACGACCCGGTGGCGGCCTCGTACGCGGACCGGGTGCTCTACCTCGCTGACGGCCGGATCGTCGACGAGATGTACGCGCCGACCGCCGAGACCGTCCTGGACCGCATGAAGGACTTCGACGCGCGGGGGCGTACGTCATGACCGTCCTCAAGACCTCCATGCGCAACTTCTTCGCGCACAAGGGCCGCATGGCGCTCTCCGCCGTGGCCGTGGTCCTGTCGGTGGCGTTCGTCTGCGGCACGCTCGTCTTCTCCGACACGATGAACACGACGTTCGACAAGCTCTTCGCCGCGACGTCCGCCGACGTCACCGTCACCTCCAAGTCCGCGACGGACCCGGGCGACCGGCCCGACACGGGCAAGCCCGAGTCGATGCCCGCCTCCGTCGTCGAGCAGGCGAAGAAGGCGCAAGGCGCCAAGTCCGCCGAGGGCGCGGTCGTCAGCGAGAGCGTCACCGTCGTCAACTCCGAGAAGAAGAACGTCGGTCCGACCGGCGGCGGCCCGACCATCGCGGGCAACTGGACGCACAACGACCTGCGTTCGATGGACATCACCTCCGGGCACGCCCCGCGCGGACCCACCGACGTGATGATCGACGCCGACACCGCGGACAAGCACCACCTCAAGATCGGTGACGAGCTGCGCACCATCGCCGTCACCGGCGACCACACCGCGCAGATCTCCGGCATAGCCACCTTCAAGGTGACCAACCCCGGCGCGGCGATCGTCTACTTCGACACCGCGACCGCACAGCGCGAACTCCTGGGCGCCACCGGCCGGTTCACGCACGTCAACGTGACCGCCGACGCGGGCGTCAGCGACACCGTCCTCAAGCGGAACGTCGGCGAGACCATGGGCGCGGACGCCTCCGCGTACGAGGTCAAGACGCAGAAGGAGAGCTCGGACGACAACCGCAAGAGCGTCAGCGGCTTCCTGGACGTCATGAAGTACGCGATGCTCGGCTTCGCCGGGATCGCCTTCCTCGTCGGCATCTTCCTCATCATCAACACCTTCTCGATGCTGGTCGCCCAGCGCACCCGCGAGATCGGCCTGATGCGCGCCATCGGCTCCAGCCGCAAGCAGGTCAACCGCTCCGTGCTCGTCGAGGCGCTTCTTCTCGGCGTCATCGGCTCGGTCCTGGGTGTCGGCGCGGGCGTCGGGCTCGCCGTCGGCCTGATGCAGCTCATGTCCGGCATGGGCATGGAACTGTCCACGCAGGACCTCACGGTCAAGTGGACGACCCCCGTGGTCGGCATGGTCCTCGGCATCGTCGTCACCGTCCTCGCCGCCTACCTCCCGGCACGGCGCGCCGCCAAGGTCTCCCCGATGGCCGCCCTGCGCGACGCGGGGACACCGGCCGACGGCCGGGCCAGCGCCCTGCGCGCGGTCATCGGCCTGGTCCTCACCGGCGCGGGCGTATTCGGCCTCTACACCGCGTCCCAGGCGGACAAGGCGAGCGAGGGCTCGCTCTTCCTCGGCGGTGGCGTGGTCCTCACCCTCATCGGCTTCGTCGTCATCGGCCCGGTCCTCGCGAACGGCGTGGTCCGCGTCATCAGCGCCGTACTGCTGCGGTGGTTCGGCCCCATCGGACGGATGGCCGAGCGCAACGCCCTGCGCAACCCGCGCCGCACCGGTGCCACAGGCGCGGCCCTGATGATCGGCCTCGCGCTTGTCGCCTGCCTCTCCGTGGTCGGCTCCTCGATGGTCGCATCGGCCACGGACGAGCTCGACAAGTCGGTCGGCGCGGACTTCATCATCCAGTCCGACAACGGCCAGGCGATCACGCCGAAGGCCGCGAAGTCCCTGGAGAAGGCCGACCACATCGCCCACATCACCCAGTACAAGGACATCAAGGCGGACCTGACCGCCCCGAACGGCAAGACCGCCAAGGAAGTGGGCCTGAGCGCCGCCGACGCTACGTACGCACAGGACCTGCGCAGCGAGACCGTCGCGGGCAAGCTCGCCGACGCCTACAAGCCGGACTCCATGTCGGTCGGCGAGGACTTCGCCAAGGACCACGGCATCGCACTCGGCGACAAGGTGAAGCTCGCCTTCGACCACGGCAGGACCGGCGAGATGACCGTCCGCGCCATCACGTCGAGCGAGTCGACGATCGACCAGGGCGCGATGTACGTGAACATCGCGACCGCCGAGAAGTACGTGCCCGCAGACCGGATGCCGCCGAACGAGATCATGTTCGCCAAGGCGGCGGAGGGCCGGCAGGACGCGGCGTACACGTCGCTGAAGGCGGCCATGTCCGACTACCCGCAGTACAAGGTCATGGACCAGACCGACTTCAAGCAGACCCTGAAGGACCAGGTCGGCCAGATGCTGAACATGGTCTACGGTCTGCTCGGTCTCGCGATCATCGTCGCGATCCTGGGCGTGGTGAACACCCTGGCCCTCTCGGTGGTCGAGCGCACCCGTGAGATCGGCCTGATGCGGGCGATCGGCCTCTCCCGCCGCCAGCTCCGCCGCATGATCCGCATGGAGTCGGTGGTCATCGCCCTCTTCGGCGCGCTGCTCGGCCTGGGCCTCGGCCTGGGCTGGGGAGCGACGGCCCAGAAGCTCCTGGCCCTTGAGGGCCTGAAGGTCCTGGAGATCCCCTGGCCGACGATCATCACGGTCTTCATCGGCTCGGCGTTCGTGGGCCTGTTCGCGGCGCTCGTCCCCGCCTTCAGGGCGGGCCGGATGAACGTCCTGAACGCGATCGCCACGGAGTAGCTCCCGCTACGGGGGTGCGGGAGAGTCGGCCCCCGGCAGGCGGTGCCTGCCGGGGGCCGACTCGTGTGTACCGGTCCGGCCTCGTCCGGCCGCCGCGCCGTTCCTGGGGCTCCGCCCCGGACCCCGGTCCTCAAACGCCGGACGGGCCGGATAAACACTTTCCGTGCGGCGGCTGTCAGTCCGTAGTCGTACGCTGGAGATCCCCCGGCCCGTACGACGTGCCGGGCGGTTCGCGTTGCCCCACGCGCCCCAGAACCTGGACGGAAAGCGAAAGCCCAACATGAGCCTGCACGGTCTGCTCGACGCTGTCGTCAAGGACTCCGCACTCGCCGAAGCGGTCAAGGCCGGCAAGGACGGCAACCGCACCCACGTAGACCTGGTCGGTCCGCCCGCCGCCCGGCCCTTCGCCATCGCGGCCCTCGCCCGCGAGACGAACCGCACCGTCCTCGCCGTGACGGCGACCGGTCGCGAGGCCGAGGACCTGGCGGCCGCCCTGCGCACGATCCTGCCGCCGGACACCATCGCCGAGTACCCCTCCTGGGAGACGCTCCCGCACGAGCGCCTCTCGCCCCGCTCCGACACCGTCGGCCGCCGCCTCGCGGTCCTGCGCCGCCTGGCGCACCCGCGCCCGGACGACCCCGAGACGGGCCGTGTCTCCGTCATCGTCGCCCCCGTCCGCTCGGTCCTCCAGCCGCAGGTCAAGGGCCTGGGTGACCTGGAGCCCGTCGCCCTGCGCACCGGCGAGACCACGGACCTGAACGAAACCGTGGAGGCCCTCGCGGCAGCCGCGTACTCCCGCGTGGAGCTGGTCGAGAAGCGCGGCGAGTTCGCCGTGCGCGGCGGCATCCTGGACGTCTTCCCGCCGACCGAGGAGCACCCGCTCCGCGTCGAGTTCTGGGGCGATGACGTCGAGGAGATCCGCTACTTCAAGGTCGCCGACCAGCGCTCCCTGGAGGTCGCCGACCACGGCCTGTGGGCCCCGCCCTGCCGCGAGCTGCTCCTGACGGACGAGGTTCGGGAGCGGGCCGCCGCGCTCGCCGAGGCGCACCCCGAGCTCGGTGAGCTCCTCGGCAAGATCGCCGAAGGTATCGCCGTCGAGGGCATGGAGTCCCTCGCGCCGGTCCTGGTCGACGACATGGAGCTGCTGCTCGACGTCCTGCCCGCGCAGAGCATGGCCGTGGTCTGCGATCCCGAGCGCGTGCGCACCCGCGCGGCCGACCTTGTGGCGACCTCTCAGGAGTTCCTCCAGGCCAGCTGGGCCGCGACCGCGGGCGGCGGAGAGGCGCCCATCGACGTGGGCGCGGCCTCCCTCTGGGGCATCGCCGACGTCCGCGATCACGCGAGCGACCTCGGCATGATGTGGTGGTCCGTCTCTCCCTTCGCCGCCGACGAGGACCTTGACGACGACACCCTCAAGCTCGGCATGCACGCCACCGAGACCTACCGCGGCGACACCGCGAAGGCTCTCGCCGACACCAAGGGCTGGCTCGCCGACGGCTGGCGCACCGTCTATGTGACGGAAGGCCACGGGCCCGCCGCCCGCACCGTCGAGGTCCTGGGCGGCGAAGGCATCGCCGCCCGCCTCGACGCCGACCTCAGCGAGCTCACGCCCTCCGTCGTGCACGTCTCCTGCGGCTCGATCGACTACGGCTTCCTGGACCCGGCCCTCAAGCTCGCCGTCCTCACCGAGACCGACCTCTCGGGACAGAAGGCGGCCGGCAAGGACGGCCAGCGGATGCCCGCCCGCCGCAGGAAGACGATCGACCCGCTCACCCTGGAGACCGGCGACTACATCGTCCACGAGCAGCACGGCGTCGGCCGCTACATCGAGATGGTGCAGCGCACCGTCCAGAACGCCACCCGCGAGTACCTGGTCGTCGAGTACGCCCCCGCCAAGCGCGGCCAGCCCGGCGACCGCCTCTACATCCCCACCGACCAGCTGGAGCAGATCACCAAGTACGTCGGCGGCGAGGCCCCCACCCTGCACCGCCTGGGCGGCGCCGACTGGACGAAGACGAAGGCGCGCGCGAAGAAGGCGGTCAAGGAGATCGCCGCCGACCTCATCAAGCTCTACAGCGCCCGCATGGCCGCCCCCGGCCACGCCTTCGCCCCCGACACCCCCTGGCAGCGAGAGCTGGAGGACGCCTTCCCGTACGTGGAGACGCCCGACCAGCTCACCACCATCGCCGAGGTGAAGGACGACATGGAGAAGACGGTCCCGATGGACCGCCTGATCTGTGGCGACGTCGGCTACGGCAAGACGGAGATCGCGGTCCGCGCCGCCTTCAAGGCCGTCCAGGACGGCAAGCAGGTCGCGGTCCTGGTCCCGACGACGCTCCTGGTGCAGCAGCACTTCGGCACGTTCTCCGAGCGCTACTCCCAATTCCCCGTCAAGGTGCGGGCGTTGAGCCGCTTCCAGACGGAGACCGAGTCCAAGGCCACCCTGGAGGGCCTGAGTGACGGCTCGGTCGACATCGTCATCGGCACGCACCGCCTCTTCTCCTCCGAGACGAAGTTCAAGGACCTGGGCCTGGTCATCGTCGACGAGGAGCAGCGCTTCGGCGTCGAGCACAAGGAGCAGCTGAAGAAGCTGCGCGCGAACGTCGACGTCCTGACGATGTCGGCCACGCCGATCCCGCGCACCCTCGAAATGGCCGTGACCGGCATCCGCGAGATGTCGACGATCACCACGCCCCCCGAGGAGCGCCACCCCGTCCTGACCTTCGTCGGTCCCTACGAGGAGAAGCAGATCGGCGCGGCCATCCGCCGCGAACTGCTGCGCGAGGGCCAGGTCTTCTACATCCACAACAGGGTGGAATCGATCGACCGGGCAGCGGCGAGGCTGCGGGACATCGTCCCGGAGGCCCGCATCGCCACCGCGCACGGCCAGATGTCCGAACAGGCCCTGGAACAAGTGGTGGTGGACTTCTGGGAGAAGAAGTTCGACGTGCTCGTCTCGACGACGATCGTCGAATCGGGCATCGACATCTCCAACGCCAACACGCTGATCGTCGAACGCGGCGACAACTTCGGCCTCTCCCAGCTCCACCAGCTGCGAGGCCGAGTGGGCCGAGGCCGCGAGCGCGGCTACTCGTACTTCCTCTACCCGCCGGAGAAGCCCCTCACGGAGACCGCCCACGAACGCCTCGCCACGATCGCCCAGCACACGGAGATGGGCGCGGGCATGTACGTGGCGATGAAGGACCTGGAGATCCGAGGCGCGGGCAACCTCCTGGGCGGCGAACAGTCGGGGCACATCGCGGGCGTCGGCTTCGACCTCTACGTACGCATGGTGGGCGAGGCGGTGGCCGACTACCGCGCGTCCCTGGAGGGCGGCGTGGAGGAGGAGCCGCCGCTGGAGGTCAAGGTCGAGCTGCCGGTCGACGCGCATGTCCCGCACGACTACGCCCCCGGCGAGCGGCTGCGCCTCGCGGCCTACCGCTCCATCGCGTCGGCGAGCAGCGAGCAGGACGTCAAGGCGGTGCGCGAGGAACTCACCGACCGCTACGGCAAGTTGCCGGAGCCCGTGGAGAACCTTCTCCTGGTGGCGGGCCTGCGCATGCTGTCCCGCGCGTGCGGGGTCGGCGAGATCGTGCTGCAGGGCAACAACATCCGCTTCGCCCCGGTGGAGCTGCGCGAGTCGCAGGAGCTCAGGCTCAAGCGGCTCTACCCCGGCACGGTCATCAAGGCGAACGCGCACCAGCTCCTCGTCCCGCGCCCGAAGACGGCGAAGGTCGGCGGAAAGCCGTTGGTCGGGCGTGAACTCCTGGGCTGGGTCGGGGAGTTCTTGACGACGATCGTGGGTTCTTGAGACCGCCGTGGGCCCCGGCGCGGACCGGGGCCCACGGCGGCGCCCTGATAGGGGGACAGGGGCGGTGCGCGTCAGGGGGTGCAGGCCTCGGCGATCGACAGGCTGTTCTCGTAGAGGTGATGCCGTGTGATCCGCCCGTCCTCGACCGAGAGCCGCAGCGCGAAGGGCCCCTCGAAGGACTTGCCCGTGGCGTGCACGGTGCCCCAGAGGCGACCGAGGATCACGGCCTCCGCGCCCTCGACGACGAGGGTGTCGGCGGTCGCGCCCGCCGAGTCCGGCACCAGGTGCGCGGCGAGTTCGGCGGACTGGGCCGCGCACTCGGCGGCGGTGGACCGCGGCCGGATCCACGGCACGCTCGGGTTCTCCGCGAGCAGCCAGTCGACCTCATCGGCGAACAGGGCGGCCAGGCCCTCGGTGTCGCCGGTCAGCCGGTATCCCAGGAAGGCCTGGACGGCGGCGCGGGTGGCGTCTTCGGTGGTGGTCTCGGTGGCCTCTGAGGTCTTGGTGGTCTTGGCGGTCGTCATCCGGACTCCTCGGTCGGTCTTCCTGCGGCTGCCGTCGATACTTCCGCAGCGCCGATGAGGGGTCGATTACGCCGGAGGTAAGACAGGGAACGATATGGTCTAAACCAGTCACTCGGTACGGTGGCGGCGAGGGACGTGAGCATGTGGGTCAGGGGAGGGGAAGTGCCGTGGGGCTTGGGGCTGTTGTCGGGCTCGTCTGTTTTCCGGTGAAGTCGATGCTGGGGGAGGAGCGCGAGCGGCTCGTCGTCGACGAGCGGGGTGTGGCCGGTGACCGGCTGCGGGCCCTGCGGTACGAGGACGGGAAGCTGGGGAGCGGCAAGGACCACCGCCGGTTCCGGCGGACGCCGGGGATGCTGGAGCACACCGCCACGTACGAGGGCGACGGCCCCGTGGTCACCACGCCGGACGGCGAGACGCTGCGGCCCGGCGACCCCCGCATCGGCGAACTCTTCGGCCACGGCGCGGAGTTGGTCCGCGAGGGCCAAGCGAGCCATCAGGACGCGGGCGCCGTCTCACTCGTCGGCACGGCGTCGCTGCGCGCGCTCGGTGAGCTGCTCGGCGATGTCGACCCCGTAGACGTACGCCGTCTGCGCAAGAACATCGTGATCGGGACCGACGAGCCGTGGATCGAGGAGGACTGGGTCGGGCGGGAGATCCGCTTCGACGGCGGCCTGCGCCTGCGCGTCACCAAGCGCATCGACCGCTGCGTCATGACCACCCAGGCCCAGCGCGGACTCCCGGCCGACAGCCGCATCCTGAAGACGCTCACCGCGTCGCGCGACATGTGCATCGGCGTGTACGCCGACGTCGTGACGCCCGGCGAACTCGCGCTCGGGGCGCAGGTGACCGCCCAGTGAGCGTGCGTGGCAAGGGAGTTCGGACCGCGCTGCTGCTCGCGCTCGCCGTCGCCGGAACCGTCACCGGCTGCACTCCCGAGAAGCAGGGCGGCGGCTCCGCCGGGCCCGACGCCAAGGCAGGACCCGCGCTCGCCGCCGTCGACGCGCTCACCGTCAAGGGCCGTGCGCCCAAGACCGGTTACGACCGCGACCGGTTCGGCAGCCCCTGGGCCGACACGGACTCCAACGGCTGCGGCACCCGCGACGACATCCTCAAGCGCGACCTGGAGGACGTGAAGTACCGCGACGGCGGGGACTGCGAGGTGTCATCCGGGGTGCTGAAGCCCGACCCGTACACCGGCGAGGACGTGACGTTCGTGCGCGGTCGCAGCCAGGTCGACATAGACCATCTCGTCGCCCTCTCGGACGCCTGGCAGAAGGGCGCGGGCACGTGGGAGCCGAGCAAGCGCATCGCCTTCGCCAACGACCCGCTCAACCTCCTGGCCGTCGATGCGGGCCCCAACCGCGGCAAGGGGGACGGCGACACGGCCACCTGGCTGCCGCCGGACAAGGGGTACCGGTGCACGTATGTCGCGCGGCAGGTGGCGGTGAAGAAGAAGTACGGGGTGTGGGTGACGGGCGCCGAGCGGGACGCCATGCAGCGGGTCCTGTCCGGCTGCCCGCAGGAGAAGCTGCCGACCGGGGACAGCCCGACGGCGGCTCCCGGGCGGTTCCACGCGCGCTGAGGTCTCCTCGTACGGAGAGGAAAATGGCTTAACAGGTGGGGCCGCGCCCGCTACCGTCCGGGGCATGGACCTGAAGATCACGACGCTGGCCGAGCGGCCCGAACTAGCCGGACCCCTCTGGGAGATGGACGACACCTGGCCGGAGTTCATCGGCAACGACCCGATCGCGTGGTCGATGATCGGGCGGATCGTCAAGGATCTTCCCGAGTACGTCCTGGTCGCCACGGACGAGCGGGGCGCGGTCGCGGCCAAGGCGTTCAGCGTGCCGTTCGCGCTGCGGGCCGACGGGCGCGGTGAGCTGCCGGACGGCGGCTGGGACCAGGTCATGCTGTGGGCGTTCTCGGACCTGCGGCACGGCAGGAAGCCCGACACGGTGAGCGCGATCGAGATCACCGTGGCGAAGGAGTACCTCGGGCAGGGCGTGTCCGGGCGGATGCTCGGCGCGCTGCGCGAGAACGCACGCGCGCGTGGCTTCGCGGAAGTCGTCGCCCCGGTGCGCCCGAACGCCAAGCACCTCGAACCGGCCGAGCTGATCGACACGTACGCGCAGCGCAAGCGCGACGACGGCCTTCCCGCCGACCCGTGGCTGCGGGTGCACGTGCGGGCGGGCGGCGTCATCGCGAAGGTGGCGCACGCGTCCATGACGGTGTCCGGTTCGACCGCGCAGTGGCGGACGTGGACGGGGCTGCCGTTCGACACGGCGGGCGCCGTCGAGGTGCCGGGCGCGCTGGTGCCGGTGCACTGCGAGCCTGAGCGCGGGTACGCGGTGTACGTGGAGCCGAATGTGTGGGTGCGGCACGTGCTGTGAGCCGTGACGAACACCGCTCCTTGTGAACCGGGTCAACCCAACCAAGCCTGGATGATGCGTAAACGGGTGTGAAGCGAGCTGTTCTGCCCGGGTGGGTATGCTCGGCGCCACAGCGCCGCGGCGGACATGCTCGCGGCGGGCAGTGGGACCGAGAGGAGCCGGCCGGTGCGGGGCGACGCGACAGAGGTGACCGCCGCCGGGATAGCCCGGCTCGCCGGAGTCGGCCGGGCGGCCGTCAGCAACTGGCGCCGCCGCCACCCCGACTTCCCCAAGCCCGTCGGCGGCACCGAGACCAGCCCCTCCTTCCCGCTCACGGAGATCGAGGAGTGGCTGCGCACGCAGGGCAAGCTGGGAAGGCTCGGCGAAGTACCGCTCAGGGAACGCGTCTGGCAGCACCTCGCGGGCCACCCCGCGGGCCCGGTCACCGCTCTCCTCCACTCCGGGTGCGTCTTGCTCCTCGTACGCGACCGTCACACGGACTGGCTCAAGGTGAGCGCGGTGTCGGACGAGCGCATGGCGGAGTTGCTTTCGGGGGTGCTTGCGGAGGTGGTCAACGCTCGGTTCGGCGCATCCGCGGCTCTCCCCCCGGCCACCGGCGGACAGGCCGTGCGCATCCCGGACGCCGCGCGGCTCCTGCCCTCCGTCCCCCTGCTGCGCGGCGTGGCCGAGCTCGCCTCCGAGCTGGGGGCCCGGCAGACGTACGAGTTCCTGGTCGGGCGGCACATCGACGCCAACCCCCGGCAGTACACGCTCACTCCGTCCGGCCCCGCCGACCTGATGGCCGCGCTCGCCGGTCCCGCGCGGACCGTGCTCGACCCGGCCTGTGGCACCGGCGCTCTGCTGCGAGCCGTCGCTCCGCGACCCGACCAGTCCCTCTACGGCCAGGACAGCGCCCCCGAACTCGCCGCCCTCACCGCGCTGCGCCTTGCCCTGCACTCCGACGCCACCGTGCGCGCCGCCGCAGCCGACACCCTGCGCGCGGATGCTTTCGGGGACACACATGCGGACGCCGTGCTCTGCCACCCGCCGTTCAACGAGCGCAACTGGGGGCACGACGAACTCGCCTACGACCCCCGGTGGGAGTACGGCTTCCCGGCCCGTACGGAGTCCGAACTCGCCTGGGTCCAGCACGCGTTGGCCAGGCTGAAGGACGGTGGCACCGCTGTCGTCCTGATGCCGCCCGCCGCGGCGTCCCGCCGCTCCGGGCGCCGGGTCCGTGCCGACCTGCTCCGTCGCGGCGCCCTGCGCGCCGTGATCGCCCTGCCTGCCGGTGCGGCGCCCCCGTACAACATCCCGCTGCACGTGTGGGTCCTGAAGAGGCCGGTGCCCGGCGCGCAGGCCGCGTCGCCCGAGCTGCTTCTCGTCGAGACGGCGGGGCTCGCAGCCGCCGACGGCAGGGACCGGCAGGTGTGGCGGGCGGTGCAGGACGCCGTGGTGGACGTCTGGCACCGCTTCGACCGGCACGGCACCGTCGACGAACAGCCCGGTCTCGCCCGCGGCGTGCCGGTCCTCGAACTCCTCGACGACGAGGTCGACCTGGCACCGGCCCGCCGCCTGCCGCCACCGGCCGCGAGCGGCGGCCTCGAGGAGCTGACGGCCGTCCGCGAACGGCTCGGCGACGCGGTGCGGCGGACGGCCGACCTCATGCCGCCGCCCGCGGAGGCGGGCGACGCGGCCCGCTGGCCGATCACCACGGTGGCTGAACTCGCCCGCACGGGTGCGCTGTTGCTGCGTACGGGGACGGGGACGGGAACGGGCCCCGGGGCGCCGAGCGCCCGCGTCCTCACCGAGCACGACGTGCTGCTCGGAACGGCGCCTTCCGGTAACGCTTCCGGTATCCCTGCGGGTATCCCTGAGAGGGCCCCCTCAGATGCTGACTCCGACTCCGACTCCGTTTCCGACTCCGTAGTGACCCGGCCCGGCGACGTCGTCATCCCCGCATCCGGCGGCGGCACCGCCGCCCGCGTCGTCGACGAGGCCACGGCGGGAGCCGTACTCGGCCGTGGGCTCATCCTCCTGCGCCCCGAACCGGCCGCCCTGGACCCCTGGTTCCTCGCCGGGTTCCTGCGCGGCACCGCCAACAACCGACAGGCGAGCAGCTACGCGTCCACCACCGCCCGGCTCGACGTCCGCCGCCTCCAGGTCCCGCGCCTGCCGCTCGACGGACAGCGTGGCTACGGAGAGCGGTTCCGCGCACTCGCCGCCTTCGAGGACGCCCTGCGGCTCGCGGGCAGGCTCGGCGAGCAGTTGGTGCGGGGGCTGCACGACGGGCTGACGGACGGCACGCTTCCGCCGGAGTGACCCGTCCGGGTTCCGCCGGAACGATACGACCGGTTCCGCGGGGAGCCGCGATCCGGACGTGACCAGGACGTGACCAGTACGGCAACGGTTCGGTACAACCCGGGACCGCTTCTCCTTGTCGGCCTATACGCTCGGATCTGCATTCGTTCGTATTTCGACTCCCGGCCGTGCGTTCCCCCAGGCGAACGCGCGGCCGCATCAGGCACCAGGAGCAGCCATGCACGGCCACGGCTACGCGCCGCAGCAACCGCAGCCGACCTCCGGCAGCACACATGTGACGCTGCGCGTGGTGTTCGTGGTCCTCGCCACCATCACCTGCGGTCTGCTCGCCTGGGCGCCGATGCTGCGGCTCGTCATCGTGACGCGCAAGTCGTACGACTGGGCCATCTTCGCCCTGGTGACCGCGCTCGACGTGACGGCACTCGTGCTCGTCGGCATCGACCCGGGCGCGGACGAGTTCCAGGGGCCGGGCAACGCGGGCATGGTGCTCCTGCTGAGCACGCTGGTGGCCAGCGTCCCCTACTACCTGTACGCGGACATACGGCACTTCAACCGCCTCCAGCAGCCGCAGTACGGGGGCTACGCAAGCCCGCGGCCCGCCTACGGCTATCCGCAGCAGCAGGGCACCGCCCCCGTCCACCCCCAGCCCACGCAGCTGCACCAGCCGCCGGTCCAGCAGACGCCGCCCCCGCCCGCGCGTCCCGCACCGGCCCGCATCCACCAAGTACAGGCCGAGCTCGACGAGCTGAGTGACTACCTGCGTAAGCAGGAAGGCGGCAACTGACCGTGTCATCGGGGACGTCACTGGGGGCGGGCGGCCGTGTCGTCGCCGGACGCTACGAACTCTCCACGCTCATCGGCCAGGGCGGCATGGGCCAGGTCTGGACGGCGTACGACCAACGCCTCGACCGCCGTGTCGCGGTCAAGCTCCTGCGCCCCGACCGGGTCGCGGGCGCCGAGGCCGAGGAGTTGCGCCGCCGCTTCGTGCGCGAGTGCCGCGTCACCGCCCAGGTCGACCACCCGGGCCTGGTCACGGTCCACGACGCGGGCACGGAGGACGAGGACCTCTACCTCGTCATGCAGTACGTCGACGGGGCGGACCTCGGCGACCACCTCGCCGAGCACGACCCCTACCCGTGGCAGTGGGCCGTCGCGATCGCCGCGCAGCTGTGCGCCGTGCTCTCCGCGGTGCACGCCGTACCGATCGTGCACCGCGACCTGAAGCCGCGGAACGTGATGGTCAAGCAGGACGGCACGGTCTCCATCCTCGACCTGGGCATCGCGTCGGTCATGGACACCGACACCACTCGCCTCACGCACACCGGTTCGCCCATCGGCAGCCCCGCGTACATGGCCCCCGAGCAGGCGATGGGCGGTGCGGTCGGCCCGTACACCGACCTGTACGCCCTGGGCGTCCTGCTGCACGAACTCCTCAGTGGCGACGTGCCGTTCAGCGGATCCACCGCCCTCGGCGTCCTCCACCGCCACCTCTACGAACCGCCGCTCCCCGTCCGCCGCCTGCGCGCCGAGGTCCCCGAGGCCCTCGAAGCCCTGGTGCTCCGGCTGCTCGCCAAGGACCCCCAGCACCGGCACGCGAGCGCCCAGGAGGTCTACGAGGAGCTGGCCCCTCTCCTGCCCGCGCGCGGCATCCCGACCGGCGGCCCGCTGGACCCCACCCGCCCGTTCCTGCGCCCGCACGCGCCGTGGCCCGACCGAGCGGCGACACCGGCGGCCGCCCCCGCCATCCAGCCGGACCGCCCCGACCAGAGTCAGGGCCCAGGCAGCCACACCGATGTGGTGCACGCGGTCGACGAGGTCAAGCGGCTCCTCGGCGAGGGCCGCATCACACAGGCTGTGGACATCCTCGGCTCGATCCTGCCCGCGGCCGCCGCCAAGCACGGCGAGCACTCCCCGGTGGTCCGCTCCCTGCGCAAGCAGTACGCGGCGACGCTGATGGACGACGGCCAGTACCGCCGCGCCCTGCCCGAACTGCGCCGCCTCGCCGACGAACGCGCCGCCGAGTCCGGCCAGGCCGACCCGCACTCGCTCCAGTTCCGCTACGAGGCCGCGCAGTGCCTGGAGCAGCTCGGCGAACCGGCGGCGGCATTGGCGGAGTACCGCGCCCTCCTGCCGTACTACGAGAACCGCTACGCCTCCGACGACCGCGAACGCCCCTTGGAAATCCGCCGCCGCATCGGCCACTTGCTCCTGGCCCTCGGCGACCGGGCGGCGGCGCACGACACGCTGGCGCGGCTGCTCATGGACGCCGAGCGGATGCACGGGGTCGGTCATCCGTTCCCGGCGGAGATCCGGCGTACGTTGCAGTGGCTGGGACAAGTGCGCGGGTAGTGACCGCTCGGCGCGAGGGTGCCCCAACTCTCCGAGAATCGTTGGTCGAATAGGTGGCCGAGAGACCGGTCACTCCCTAACATCGATCATCGCAAGACTTTGTGCACCGCCGCACAATCTCCTCGGGAGGCTCACTTGCACCGCCGTCGTCGTCGCACCGCGCTCGTCCTCTCCACCGCGGCCATCGCCGCGGCGCCCCTCCTCACGGCCTGCGGCAACGAGGCGCATCCGGGCGCCGCGGCCGTGGTGGGCAAGGACCGGATCACGGTCTCGCAGCTCGAGGGCCGGGTGAACGAGGTGCGCGACGCGCAGCGCGCCGCTATCCCGGACGCGCAGCAGTACGAGCAGGCCATCGCCAAGACCGGCGGCCTCACCCGCAGCACGCTGCACACGATGGTCCTGGACAAGGTGCTGCACCAGGCGGCGGCCGATGCCGGGGTGGACGTGTCACGCCGCGAGATCCAGGCGATGAGAGCGGGCCTGGAACAGCAGGCGGGCGGCAAGAAGGCCCTCGAACAGGGTTGGCTCCAGCAGTACAGCGTCGCCCCGTCCCGCCTCGAGGACAGCCTCCGTACGGAGATCGAGGCCCAGAAGCTGGCGAAGGAACTGGGCGCGGACATGAACGCCCCCGAGGGCCAGGCGATCTTCTGGAAGGCGCTCTCCAAGGCCTCCAAGAAGCTGGACGTGGATCTGAACCCGAGGTACGGCACGTGGGACGTGGAGAAGAGCAAGCGCGCGGACGCGAAGACGCCGTGGGTGCGCGAGGTGTCCGGGAAGGGCGCCGCGGGGCCCAAGCAGGCGTGACGGGAGCAGGGGCGGGGCTGTCGGTGCGGTGGGTTACGTTCGACGGGTGAACGAAACCACGCCCCCGGCCGACGCTCCCGGCCGCGTCATCCTCCTCACCACCAGCCACCGCGTGGCCCCCGGCCTCCTGTCCTGGCCCGCGTGGCAGGCACTGCACGGGGCGGACGAGGTCCTGTGCGCCGACGCCACGCACCCGCAGTTGCCGTATCTGCGCGAGGCGGGCGTGGCAGTGGACCAGGCGTCGCCCACGGCCCAGGACCTGGTGGCGGCCTGCGCCGGCGACCGCACGGTCCTGGTCATCGCCACGGCGGAGGGCGACCGCGCCCTGACGGACGGCCTGGCGAGGCTCGCGGGCTCGGGCCGCGTCTCGATGCCCGACCTGGAACTGCTCCCGGCGTCGTACGACCTGCCGGGCGCGCGGCTCCTTGACCTCGTCCAGGTCATGGACCAGATCCGGCTTGAATGCCCCTGGTCGTCCCAGCAGACGCACAAGGGCCTGGCGAAGTACGCGATCGAGGAGGCGTACGAACTGGTCGAGGCGATCGAGGAGGGCGACAGGGAGGAACTGCGCGAGGAGCTCGGCGACGTCCTGCTCCAGGTGGTCTTCCACGCGCGCATCGCCGAGGAGGACGAGGAGTCCCCCTTCTCCCTGGACGACGTGGCGGGCACGATCGTCGAGAAGCTGATCCACCGCCACCCGCACGTGTTCGGCGACGACTCGGCGGACACCCCCGAGGACGTGAAGGCGCACTGGCTCCGCACGAAGGCCGAGGAGAAGCAGCGCTCGTCGGTGACGGAGGGAATCCCGCTGGGGCAGCCGGGCCTTGCGCTCGCATCCAAGCTGGCTTCGCGGGTGCGGGCGGCGGGCCTTGAGGTGACCCTCCCGTCCGGGGAGGGGGTCGGCTACGAGCTCCTTGCGCTCGCGCTCCGGGCCGAGGCGGCGGGCGTGGACCCGGAGTCGGCATTGCGGGTGGCGGCGCGGGCTTATCGGGATGCGGTGCTGGCGGCCGAGGGGGCGGGGGCTTAGGGGCCGCACGGTCCAGCCACCGATTGCTGTACCTACCCTATGTAGGTACATTGGGCTCATGGAAACCATCGGTCTGCGCGAGCTGAACCAGAACCCCTCCAAGGCAGTGGCCCGGGTTCGGGCCGGTGCCTCGATACTGGTCACCGACCGGGGCAAGCCGGTCCTGCGCATGGTCCCGGAGACCGAGGCGCCCGGCACCCTGCAGCGCCTGCTCGAATCGGGTGACGTCTCCGCGCCCGCCGAGCAGGGCATGCCCGAGGTGTTCACCGACCTCGCGCCCGACCTCGGCAGCCTCTCCGACGTACTGCTCGAAGAGCGCGACAGGGAGCGTCGCCGGTGATCTATCTCGACAGTTGTGTGCTGCTGAAGTTCATCAAGTCGGAGAAGGAGACCGAGGCGCTGCGCACCTGGCGGGCCGGGCTGCCGACCGGGACTGAGCTCATCGGCAGCGCATTGGCCCGCCTTGAGATCACGCGGACCCTGTACCGGGCGGGCGTCGACCATCAGCGCGTCCCCTTCTTTGTGGGGCAGGCCGTACGCGGCGCCTATCTCGTCGACGTCACCACCACGGTCATGGCGCGAGCAGCCGCCTACCGCACCCAGCGGCTCGGCACGCTCGACGCCATCCACCTGGCGAGCGCAGACCCCTTTCGGCAGGACATCACCGAGTTCGTCACTTACGACCAGGAGCTGGCTCGCGCGGCCGAGGAGCTCGGCTTTCCGGTGAGTGCCCCGGCGTAACGGACCAACGGCACGCGGGTGCGGGCGGCCGGATACGGTCAGGACCATGCAAGACCAGCCGCCCGCCCCCGCAGGGGACGCCCCCGCAGCCTGCCCCGCAGGGGCGCATCCCGCCCCGTCCGAGGCCCAGGGGCCGGAGATGCCCGAGCTCTTCACGTGGGAGTTCGCCACCGACCCCTACCCCGCCTACGCCTGGCTCCGCGAGCACGCACCCGTGCACAGGACCCGGCTGCCCAGTGGTGTGGAGGCCTGGCTGGTCACCCGGTACGTCGATGCCAAGCAGGCCCTCGCCGACCAGCGGCTCAGCAAGAACCCGGCCCATCACGGCGAGCCCGCGCACGCGAAGAGCAAGACCGGGATCCCGGGCGAGCGCAGCGCGAACCTCATGACGCATCTGCTCAACATCGACCCGCCCGACCACACGCGGCTCAGGCGCCTCGTCTCCAAGGCCTTCACTCCGCGCCGTATCGCTGAATTCGCGCCCCGCGTGCAGGAGTTGACCGAGCAGCTCATCGATCAGTTCGCGGAGAAGGGGGAGGCCGACCTCATCCACGACTTCGCCTTCCCGCTCCCCATCTACGCCATCTGCGACCTGCTCGGCGTGCCCCGCGAGGACCAGGACGACTTCCGGGACTGGGCGGGGATGATGATCCGCCACGGGGGAGGGCCCAGGGGCGGGGTCGCCCGGTCGGTGAAGAAGATGCGCGGCTATCTCGCCGAGCTGATCCACCGCAAGCGCCTCGAACCCGGCGACGACCTCATCTCCGGGCTCATCCGCGCCTCCGACCACGGCGAGCACCTCACCGAGAACGAAGCCGCCGCCATGGCCTTCATCCTTCTCTTCGCCGGGTTCGAGACCACCGTCAATCTCATCGGCAACGGGACGTACGCCCTCCTCACCCACCCCGAGCAGCGCGAGCGGCTCCAGGAATCGCTCAAGGACGGCGGCGACACCGGTCTTCTGGAGACCGGACTCGAAGAGCTGCTCCGC
The DNA here is from genome assembly GCF_059026065.1 of Streptomyces sp. A18. NCBI lineage: Bacteria > Bacillati > Actinomycetota > Actinomycetes > Kitasatosporales > Streptomycetaceae > Streptomyces > Streptomyces sp. A18. The sequence goes on from NZ_JBWLKL010000004.1 coordinate 266,666, forward strand.
TTCGACGGGCCCGTCGAGCTCGCCACGTGGCGGTTCGCCACCGAGCCGCTGACGATCGGAGGGGAGGAGATCGCCACCGGAGACCCCGTCCTCGTCGTCCTCGCCGCCGCCGACCGTGACCCGGAACGCTTCGCCCGGCCGGACACGCTCGACCTCTCCCGCCGCGACAACCAACACCTCGGCTACGGCCATGGCATTCATTACTGTCTCGGTGCGCCGCTCGCCCGGCTCGAGGGCCAGGCCGCCCTCGCGACCCTCCTGCGGCGCCTCCCTGACCTGCGCCTCGCGGTGGAACCTGGTGATTTGAGATGGCGCGGCGGGCTCATCATGCGCGGACTCCGCACGCTCCCCGTGGAGTTCGCACCCGCACAGCGGAGCAAATAGCCGGGGTGTGGGGCGCCTTGTGGCTGACGGGTCGTCAAGACTGTGACTTTCACGTGATCTCCCCTGCATCGACTTGTAACAAGCGTTCGAGTGCCGCTACGTTCACCGACGACTCGGCATCCCGTGCCGCAGTCGTCGCTCCAGTCACGCGAAAGGCAACCGCATGCTCTCCGGCAATGGTCGTCACCGACGCCCCCGCCAGGCCCCGGCCCTGATCGTCGCGGCAGGAGTCGCAGGATCGGCCATCGCCATCCCGCTGCTCGGCGCGACCAGCGCGAGCGCGGCGGACACCGCCACGTGGGACAAGCTCGCGGAGTGTGAGAGCGGCGGATCCTGGAGCGCGGACGCGGGCAACGGGTACTACGGCGGACTCCAGTTCTCGCAGCAGGTCTGGGAGGAGTACGGCGGCCTCGACTTCGCGCCGAGCGCCGACCTGGCCAGCCGCTCGCAGCAGATATCCGTCGCCGAGAAGGTTCTTGACGACCAGGGCACCGACGCCTGGCCGAGCTGCGCGCCCATCGCCGGCCTCACCGAGGACGGCGCCGCCGCCGACGTCGACCCCGGCGCTCCGATCACGACGATTCCTTCCGAGGAGCCGACGGACGCGACCGAGCCCGGTGACGGTGAGTCGACCGAGTCGGGTGAGCCGACCGAGTCGGGTGAGCCGACCGAGTCGGGTGAGCCGAGTGCGTCGCCCAGCGAGTCGGCCGATCCCTCGGACGGCACCAAGTCCTCCGAGAAGCCCGATGCCGACGACCAGGCCGACGACGAGGCGCGAGACAAGAATCACGACGAGTCGGGCAAGCCGGACGACTCGGCCGACTCCGGTGACACCACCGACTCGCCCGACTCGGACAAGTCCGGGCAGGACGACGCCACTTCCCCCACCCCCACCCCTTCCGCCGGTGAGGGCGAAGGCCGTCACCGCGGCGACAGCGCGGACGACAAGCCCTCCGACGGCGCCTCTCGCGAGGGCTCGGGCCGGCACGCCTCCCGTGGCGACGAGCGTCAGCAGGACGGCGCCGACGGGACGTACACGGTCCGCTCGGGAGACAGCCTCTGGGGCATCGCCGACGACCTCGACGTGAAGGGTGGGTGGGCCGAGCTGTACGAGGAGAACGAGAAGTCCGTCGGCTCCGACCCCGATCTCATCCTGCCCGGTCAGAGCCTCGATTTGGGCGAAAAGTAGGGGTAGTTGGCGAGTCGTTTTGCGCTTGATGTCCCAATTGGCGCAAGTGAGAGATGGGTCTCAGAAGCCCTGATCGTCTTTGAGTTTCGGCCGATCGCATGACTACGGTCGTGACCGCTCGCCACAGCGGGCCCCGCCGGTCGGTACGCCGAGTCCTGCCAACGGCCGTTCGGGAACAGTCGTCGCGTAATGCGCCGTAGGCAGGAGCGGGGGAACCAAGGTTTCCGCCGGGCCCGGCCGTTGAGCATCGCGAGAGCGATGCGGAGAGACGGACGGGATCGGCTAGGGGTTAAGCCGCGCTCAGGAAGCGCGGCCGGGCAACTTCATCGGCCCGAACCCGACAGCTCACCTCGCAGGCGTCGGTGAGGGGATCACTCATGCTGTTTTCCAGCAAGGGCAAGCACCGCCGCCCGTCCAAGGCCACCCGCGTCGCCACGCTCGCCGGCGTCACCGGTGTCGCAGTCGCCGCCCCGCTGATGGCGGCCGGCTCGGCCTCCGCCGCGACCAACTCCGAGTGGGACGCCGTCGCGCAGTGCGAGTCCGGCGGCAACTGGTCCATCAACACCGGCAACGGCTACACGGGCGGCCTGCAGTTCTCGTCGTCCACGTGGGCGGCGTACGGCGGCACGAAGTACGCGCCCACCGCCGACAAGGCCTCCAAGGCCCAGCAGATAGAGATCGGCGAGAAGGTCCTCGCGGGCCAGGGCAAGGGTGCCTGGCCGAGCTGCGGCGTCGGCCTGTCGAGCGCCTCCAACGAGGGTGGCGGTGCGCAGGAGAGCGCCCCGCAGCAGACCCAGGAGCAGCAGCAGCCGCAGAGCAAGCCCAGCGCCCAGACCGAGCAGCCGCAGCAGGCCGCTCCCAAGGCCGAGGCCCCCAAGACCGAGTCGAAGAAGACCGTCGAGACCCCGACCGGCAAGAAGGTCAAGAAGGGCGACGGCGAGTACAAGGTCAAGAAGGGTGACACCCTTTCCAAGATCGCCGAGGCCAAGGACGTCAAGGGCGGCTGGCACAAGGTGTACAAGCTCAACGGCGACATCATCGACAACGCCGACATGATCTACCCGGGCCAGCAGCTCCACCTGAGCTAGTTCTGGCGGGGCGCCTCGCGGTCTTGTTCGTCTGCGGGTGCTTCGTGGCTGGTCGCGCCCACGCGGCGGAGCCGCATATGTCACAGCCCCGCGCCCCTTCGGGGCGCTACCCCGTCCCCACGGGTCCACCCCGCCCCGGTGCGCGTATCCCCCGTACGCACCGGGGCGGGGTCCGTTTGTCCCCACACGGACCCCACTGCTTTGTTCCGTTCGGAAACATTTTGCTCTCGGTTTGTCCACAGGGCGGTCGGTCGGCTGGCTCTTGTCCGGGAGCCGGTTAGGCTCGTGTCCGCGAGGCCAACGCCCCGCGTACCGCGTCACATCCCAGAAGGAGATGCTCGTGCCGTCCATCGACGTCGTCGTAGCCCGGGAAATCCTGGACTCCCGAGGCAACCCCACGGTCGAGGTCGAGGTCGGCCTCGACGACGGCAGCACGGGTCGTGCCGCCGTTCCGTCCGGTGCGTCCACCGGTGCTTTCGAGGCCATCGAACTCCGTGACGGTGACCCCAACCGTTACCAGGGCAAGGGCGTGGAGAAGGCCGTCCTCGCCGTCATCGAGCAGATCGGCCCGGAGCTCGTCGGGTACGACGCGACCGAGCAGCGCCTGATCGACCAGGCGATGTTCGACCTCGACGCCACCGACAACAAGGGCTCGCTCGGCGCCAACGCCATCCTCGGCGTCTCGCTCGCCGTCGCGCACGCCGCGTCCGAGGCCAGCGACCTGCCGCTGTTCCGCTACCTGGGCGGTCCGAACGCGCACCTGCTGCCCGTCCCGATGATGAACATCCTGAACGGCGGGTCGCACGCCGACTCGAACGTCGACATCCAGGAGTTCATGATCGCGCCGATCGGCGCCGAGTCGTTCTCCGAGGCCCTGCGCTGGGGCACCGAGGTCTACCACACGCTGAAGAAGGTCCTGAAGGACAAGGGCCTGTCCACCGGCCTGGGCGACGAGGGCGGCTTCGCCCCGAACCTGGACTCCAACCGCGCCGCGCTCGACCTCATCCTCGAGGCCATCAAGCAGGCCGGTTACGTCCCCGGTGAGCAGATCGCGCTCGCGCTCGACGTCGCCGCGTCCGAGTTCTACAAGGACGGCTCGTACGCGTTCGAGGGCAAGTCCCGCTCGGCCGCCGAGATGACCGAGTACTACGAGGAGCTCGTCGCCTCGTACCCCCTCGTCTCCATCGAGGACCCGCTGTTCGAGGACGACTGGGCCGGCTGGAACGTCATCACCGAGAAGCTCGGCGACAAGGTCCAGCTCGTGGGCGACGACCTGTTCGTCACCAACCCCGAGCGCCTGGCCCGTGGCATCGAGGAGAAGTCGGCCAACGCCCTTCTGGTGAAGGTCAACCAGATCGGCTCGCTGACCGAGACCCTGGACGCCGTCGAGATGGCCCAGCGCAGCGGCTTCAAGTGCATGATGTCCCACCGCTCCGGCGAGACCGAGGACGTCACCATCGCCGACCTCGCCGTCGCCACCAACTGCGGCCAGATCAAGACCGGCGCCCCGGCCCGCTCCGAGCGCGTCGCCAAGTACAACCAGCTCCTGCGCATCGAGGAGATCCTGGACGACGCCGCGGTCTACGCCGGTCGTTCGGCGTTCCCCCGGTTCCGCTTCGCGGACTGATAAGCACAGCAAGGGCTGAGCCGCTTCCCGGGCCCCGGCTCGGGCTGCGGCGCCTGAGGAGTTACCTACGTCCCCGTACTCGGTCCCGTACCGTGTGCGGGGACGTACGTACGTATCGGGGAGGCGGCACACATGGCCGTGAAGGACCGCGACCGGTTCTCCACCGCGACCAGGCTGCGGCTGCTCGGCGAGCAGACCGCGGAGCGTGTCTACCGCTCCCAGACCAAGCGCCAGGCACGCCGCTCCCGGCTCACGGGACGCGCGGCGCTCCTGGCGCTCGTGCTCTGCTCGCTGGTCGTCGCGCTCGCCTACCCGATAAGGCAGTACGTCTCCCAGCGCGCCGAGATCGCGGACCAGCGCAAGGAGCAGGCCGAGCGCCGCGAGAACGTCGAGAAGCTGCGGGACGAGAAGGCCCGCTGGCGGGACGACGCGTACGCGGAGCAGCGCATCCGGGACCGGCTGCACTATGTGATGCCGGGCGAGACCGGGTACACGGTGGTCGACCCCGAAGCGGCGAAGAAGCAGCGCACCGACCAGGGCGCGGCCGCCAGGCCCTGGTACTCGAACGTCTGGGACGGCGTCGACAAGGCCGACCGCCCGGCCGACGACTGAGCACCGCCCTCCCCCTGCCCGACAGAACTTCTACGGAACCGATCGAAAGACAGGCATGGAAACGCCCCCGCCGACCACCCCGCGCACCGAGCCCACCGACGCCGACGTCGAGGCCTTCAAGCAGCAGCTCGGCCGTCCGCCGCGCGGCCTGCGGGCCATCGCCCACCGCTGCCCCTGCGGGCAGCCGGACGTCGTCGAGACGGCGCCGCGCCTTCCGGACGGGACGCCGTTCCCGACGACGTACTACCTGACGTGCCCGCGAGCGGCTTCCGCTATCGGCACCCTTGAGGCCAACGGCGTCATGAAGGAGATGTCGGAGCGGCTGCAGACGGACCCCGAGCTGGCCGCCGCGTACCGCGCCGCGCACGAGGACTACATCGCGCGCCGCGACGCCATCGAGGTCCTGGAGGGCTTCCCGAGCGCGGGCGGCATGCCGGACCGCGTGAAGTGCCTGCACGTCCTGGTCGGCCACTCCCTGGCCGCGGGCCCCGGCGTGAACCCCCTGGGCGACGAGGCGATCGCGATGCTCCCGGAGTGGTGGGCCAAGGGGCCGTGCGTCACGCCGTGCGCCGATCAGGAGCCCGCGAAGTGACCCGCGTCGCCGCGATCGACTGCGGTACGAACTCGATTCGCCTGCTGGTGGCGGACGCGGACCCGCAGACCGGCGAACTGGTCGACCTTGACCGGCGGATGACGATCGTCCGCCTCGGGCAAGGGGTGGACAAGACGGGCCGCCTCGCCCCCGAGGCGCTCGACCGCACCTTCGCGGCGTGCCGCGAGTACGCCGAGGTCATCAAGCGCCACGGCGCGGAGCGCATCCGTTTCGTGGCGACCTCCGCGTCCCGCGACGCCGAGAACCGCGACGACTTCGTACGCGGCGTCCTGGACATCCTCGGCGTCGAGCCGGAGGTCATCAGCGGTGACCAGGAGGCCGAGTTCTCCTTCACGGGCGCGACGAAGGAGCTGAAGGGGAGCGACCACCTCGCCAAGCCCTACCTCGTCGTCGACATCGGCGGCGGCTCCACGGAGTTCGTCGTGGGCGACGACCACGTACGCGCCGCCCGCTCCGTCGACATCGGCTGTGTACGCCTGACGGAGCGGCACATCCGCTCCGACCCGCCCGCGCCCGCCGAACTCGACGCCGTCCGCGCCGACATCGAGGCCGCACTCGACCTCGCCGAGCGGACGGTGCCGATCCGCGATGCGGGCACCCTGGTCGGCCTCGCGGGCTCGGTGACCACGGTCTCCGCGATCGCGCTCGGCCTCGACGCGTACGACTCCGCGGCGATCCACCACTCCCGCGTCTCGTACGAGCAGGTCGCCGAGATCGTCGGACGCCTGAGCCGTGCCACGCACGACGAGCGGGCCGCGATTCCGGTGATGCATCCGGGGCGTGTGGATGTGATCGTCTCGGGCGCGCTCGTGCTCCTTTCGATCATGGATCGGACCGGGGCGCGGGAAGTCGTCGTCAGTGAGCACGACATCCTCGACGGCATCGGCTGGTCCATCGCCTGAGCGCGTCATGTAGCGTCCGAGCGGCCGTCGAGGGGCCTGGAGGGCCCCTCGACGACATGCCGTCGGGAAACTTCGTGAAGTTCTTCACAAGGAAATCGCGTCAGTTGGACGATGTTCAGGGGTTCCGGCCCCCTGAAAGTGACCCCACAGGGCGCCGCGACCCACGACAGTGAAGGTTCGCGAGTGTGTCCGGAGTGTGAACCGGGCGGGTGGTCCACTGGCCCTCGGAGGCCAGAGCGGCAGCTCACAAGGGGTGCACAACGTCCCGGGTCATCGCGTGGTTCCCCTGGGGCGCTATGGCCTGTGTCACGTGGGCGGCGAAGTGTAGCAGAGGGGCTACCCATGCTTGTGAAGGGGCGCACGAGCGACCCCCGTCGGGCAGGTGGATACTCGATGGCATGAGCACCACGGAGCGTCCCAGGATCCTCGTAGTAGGCGGTGGGTACGTAGGCCTGTACGCAGCTCGGCGCATCCTCAAGAAGATGCGCTACGGAGAGGCGACCGTCACGGTCGTCGACCCCCGGTCGTACATGACCTACCAGCCCTTCCTCCCCGAAGCCGCAGCCGGCAGCATTTCGCCTCGGCACGTCGTCGTCCCGCTGCGACGCGTGCTGCCCAAGGCGGAAGTTCTGACCGGCCGGGTCACCACCATCGATCAGGACCGGAAGGTAGCCACCATCGCCCCCCTCGTGGGCGAGGCGTACGAGCTGCCCTTCGACTACCTGGTCATCGCGATGGGCGCGGTCTCCCGCACCTTCCCGATCCCCGGCCTCGCCGAGCAGGGCATCGGCATGAAGGGCATCGAGGAGGCCATCGGCCTGCGGAACCACGTGCTTGAGCAGCTGGACAAGGCCGACTCCACGACGGACGAGGATGTCCGCCGCAAGGCGCTGACCTTCGTCTTCGTCGGCGGTGGCTTCGCGGGCGCGGAGACCATCGGTGAGGTCGAGGACATGGCCCGCGACGCGGCCAAGTACTACAACAACGTGAAGCGCGAGGACATGCGCTTCGTGCTCGTGGACGTCGCGGACAAGATCCTTCCCGAGGTCGGCCCGAAGCTCGGCCAGTACGGCAAGGAGCACCTCGAGGGCCGCGGTGTCGAGGTCTACCTCAAGACCGGCATGGACTCCTGCGTGGACGGCCACGTGGTGCTGAACAACGGCCTGGAGGTCGACTCCAGCACCATCGTGTGGACCGCCGGTGTGAAGCCGAACCCGGCGCTCGCCCGCTTCGGTCTGCCGCTCGGCCCCCGTGGCCACGTCGACACCCAGACGACCCTCCAGGTCCAGGGCACCGACTACATCTGGGCCGCGGGCGACAACGCCCAGGTGCCGGACATGGTCGGCCGCAAGGCAGGCAACGAGAACGCCTGGTGCCCGCCGAACGCCCAGCACGCGCTGCGTCAGGCCAAGGTCCTCGGCGACAACGTGATCTCCGGCATGCGGGGCTTCCCGCAGAAGGAGTACAGCCACGCCAACAAGGGTGCGGTCGCCGGTCTCGGCCTGCACAAGGGCGTCGCGATGATCGTCATGGGCAAGATGAAGATCAAGCTCAAGGGCCGTCTCGCCTGGTACATGCACCGCGCGTACCACGGCATGGCGATGCCGACGTTCAACCGCAAGATCCGTGTCTTCGCCGACTGGACGCTCGCGGTCTTCCTCAAGCGCGAGGTCGTCTCGCTGGGCGCCATGGAGACGCCGCGCGAGGAGTTCTACGAGGCCGCCAAGCCCGCGCCGAAGCCCGCAGCGGCCAAGGCCGAGCCGGTCGCCGCCGGGTCCGAGGAGAAGGCCAAGGCCTCCTGACCTCCGGTCGCTGAACAGCCCGAAGGGGTCGCCCGCCATCCGTGGTGCGGGCGGCCCCTTCGGGTTTTCGCGCCTTATGTACGTGTTAGTTACATGTATTTTGCCGATCCGTGACGCCGCAACGGGACTGCGGGAGCGCCCGGTTGGTGTTTACGTGGTGTTGAACCTATCCGGGATATCCCGAATCACGGAGGTGTGCACCATGCCGGACGCCGCACTGCGGCTGAAGAGCCTTGCCGAACAATTGCTGGGAGCCCCGCTCCCCGTGCGTATTCGTGCCTGGGATGGTTCCGAAGCAGGACCGCCGGGCGCCCCCACCCTCGTCGTACGCAACCGCCGCGCCCTTCGCCGCCTCATGTGGAAGCCGGGCGAACTGGGTCTGGCCCGCGCCTGGGTGGCCGGGGACCTGGACGTCGACGGCGATCTGTACGCCGCGCTCGACCGGCTCGCCGGATTCATCTGGGAGCGCGACGAGGACGCCAAGGGCCTCAGGGAGTCCCTGCGCGACCCGGAGTTCCGCGCTGCGGCGCGCACCCTGGTGGGCCTCGCCGCGCCGTTCCTGCCGCCGGCCCCGCCGCCGGAGGAGATGCGCAGGCGGCGCACCCTCCACCTGCACACCAAGGGCAGCGACCGCCAGGCCATCAGCCACCACTACGACGTGGGCAACGACTTCTACGAGCTGGTACTAGGCCCCTCGATGGTCTACTCGTGCGCCTATTGGGAGTCCGAAGGATCCACCCTGGAGGATGCCCAGCGCGACAAGCTGGAGCTCATCTCCCGCAAGCTCGCCCTGAAGCCCGGCATGCGCCTCCTCGACGTCGGCTGCGGCTGGGGTTCCATGGCCATCCACGCGGCGCGCGAGCACGGCGTCACCGTCGTCGGCGTCACGCTCTCCCAGGAGCAGGCCGCGTACGGCAGGAAGCGCATCGCGGAGGAGGGCCTGACCGACCGGATCGAGATCCGCGTCCAGGACTACCGCGACGTGCGCGACGGTCCGTACGACGCGATCTCCTCCATCGGTATGGCCGAACACGTCGGTGCCGAGCGGTACTTGGAGTACGCACACGACCTGCACGCCCTCCTCAAGCCCGGCGGGCGGCTCCTCAACCACCAGATCGCGCGCCGGCCGCAGGCCGACGAGTCGGCGTACGAGGTGGACGACTTCATCGACGCCTATGTCTTCCCCGGCGGCGAGCTCGCGCCCGTGGGGTCCACCGTCGGGCTCCTGGAGCGCGCCGGGTTCGAGGTGCGCGACGTGGAGGCGATCCGTGAGCACTACGCCCTCACGCTGCGCCGCTGGGTCGCCAACCTGGAGGCCCGCTGGCCGGAGGGGCAGCGGCTCACGTCCCCGGGCCGCGCCCGCATCTGGCGCCTCTACATGGCGGCGTCCGCGCTGGCCTTCGAGCGCAACCGCATCGGCGTCAACCAGGTCCTCGCGGTGAAGACCCCGGAGGTCGGCACCTCCGGGATGCAGCTGCGCGCCCGCGACTGGCGGTAGGGGGCACGTGCACGAGCGGGGCCCCGGACGGTGAAGGTCCGGGGCCCCGCTCGTGCACGTGCCGCTGTCGGCTACTCGCTCTTGATCGCCGTCAGCGGGTTCAGCCTGGCGGCGCTGCGGGCCGGCCACATCGCCGCGAGGACGCCCACCAGGGCCGCGATGCAGAGGAAGATCGCGATACGGCCGACCGGGATCTCCATCGAGTACGTCTTCACGGTCCCGCTGATGCTGCCGCCCGCGGCCCAGCCCATGAAGAGGCCGAGGCCGATGCCGAGCACCGCGCCGAACAGGGAGATGATGACCGCCTCCAGGCGCACCATCTGCTTGACCTTCGCGCGGTCGAGGCCGATGGCCCGCATCATGCCGATCTCGTGCTTCCGCTCGAAGACCGACATGGCCAGGGTGTTGATGACACCGAGCACCGCGATCAGGATGGCCATCGCCAGGAGGCCGTAGAGCATGTTCAGCATCAGGTTGATCGCGCCGGCGATCTCGTTGCTGATCGCGTCCTTGTCCTGGATCTTGATGGCGGGGTTGTCGCCGAGGGCCTTGACGATGGTGTCCTCGGCCTTGTCGGACGTGCCGCCCGCCATCTTCACCAGGACCTGCTCGTCGGTGATCTTCGACAGGTGCGGGTCGACCACGGCGAGCGGCGTGAACAGGCCGTCGATCATCTCGTTCGGCTCGTAGACGCCGGCGATCTTCAGCTGGTCCGTCTTGTCGTCGTCGAACTTCACCGGGACGGTGTCGCCCGGCTTCAGGTTCTTCTCGTCGGCCGTCTTCTTGTCGACCAGCGTGGAGTCACCCTTCAGGGCGGCGAGCGAGCCACTGGTGAAGTCCAGGCTCGCCAGCTTGCCGAAGGCCTTCTCGTCGACGCCGGAGATCTTGCTGTACGAGCCGTCGAGCTCGCCGTAGGCCGTACGCAGCGGGCTGCTCGCCTCGACTTCGGGGAGCTTGTCCAGCTTCTCGCGGACCTCCGGGGCCAGCGGCTGGAAGTTCGCCATCGAGACGGTGTAGTCGGCCTTCAGGGAGCCCGCGGCCATCTTGTTGATCGCGCTGCTCATGGAGGTCGCGACCACCGTCATCGCCGTGATGAGGGTCAGGCCGATCATCAGGGCCGCGGCGGTGGACGCCGTGCGGCGCGGGTTGCGCACCGCGTTGAGCCGGGACAGCTTGCCCGTGACGCCGAACGGCTTCAGGAGCGGGGCGGAGGCGGCGATGAAGGGGCGCGACAGGAGCGGGGTGAGGACGATGACGCCGACCATGATCGTCGCGGCGCCGCCGGCCATCACGTAGTTGTCGTCCATGAAGAGCATGACCACGCCGAGGGCGACGATGATCGAGCCGATGGTGTTGCGGACGACCAGGCCGCGCATGGTGGGCGACGCGTGGACGCTGTTCATCGCGGCGACCGGCGGGATCTTCGCGGCGCGGCGGCCCGGCAGCCAGGCGGCCAGCATGGTCACGACCACGCCGATGATCAGGGCGACGACGATCGTGGTCGGGGCGATGACGAGCGGCCCGTCGGGCAGCGAGGCGCCCGCGGAGTTCATCAGGGACTCCAGGCCCATGGCGACGCCGATGCCGAGCGCGAAGCCGGTCACGGCGGCCACCAGGCCCACCAGGAACGCCTCGATGAGCACCGAGCGCGTCACCTGACGGCGCGAGGCGCCGACGGCGCGCATCAGGGCGAGTTCCTTGGTGCGCTGGGCGACCAGCATCGTGAAGGTGTTGGCGATGATGAAGATGCCGACGAAGAGCGCGATACCGGCGAAGATGAGCAGCACCTGACTCATCGACTTGGTCTGCTCCTCGATCATCGCCTCCTGGTCGTCGGAGAGCTGGGCGCCGGTGAGGGCGTCCGTCTCCTTCGGCAGGATCTTCTCGACCGAGCTCTTCAGCGCGGTCTCGGAGGTGCCCGCCGCCGCCTTCACGTCGATCTCGTCGTACTCGGTCTTGCCGAGGACCTTGAGCGCGGTGTCGTTGTCGAACACCACCAGGCTGCCGCCCGCCAGGACGCTGCCGTCCTCGGTGTCGAAGACGCCGCTGATCTTCGCCTGCTTCACCGGTCCGTCGGTGGAGTAGCGGACCGTGTCGCCGACCTTGTAGCCGGTGCGCTCGGCGGTGCGGGAGTCGAGGGCGAGGTCACCGGCGGACTTGGGGGCCGCGCCTTCGGTGAAGTCGTAGCGGGGGTCCTTGCCGTCCTTGCCGGGGTAGTAGTTGGCACCGTTGGTGCCCCACTCGCCGCCGACGAGCTTGCCGTCCTTGTCGGCGAGCGCGGTGAAGCCCATGACGCCGCCGATCGCCGATTCGGCGCCGGGCAGGTTCCGGGTCTTCTTCAGGAGGGCGTCGGTCAGCCGCGGCGGCTTCTTGGCCTCGCCGTCGTCGGGGGACGAGTAGAAGGAGGAGCCGCCTTCGGGCTGTACGGCGACGGAGACGTGGTCGAAGCTCTTCGCCGACTTGTTCTTGTAGGCGTTGCCGAAGGTGTCGGTGAAGACCAGGGTGCCGGAGACGAAGGCGACGCCGAGCATGACGGCGAGCACGGTCATCAACAGCCTGGCCTTGTGCGCGAGCACGTTGCGCAGGGCGGTACGGAACATGGTCCTGTCCTGGAGAGAGGGCCCCGAAGGGGCGCGGGGCTGTGACATCAGCGGCTCCGCCGCGGGGCGCGACCAGCCACGATGCGCCCGCAGGCAGCACCGGCGGACGCGGCTCGGAGTGCTTGGAGGGCTTAGCTCGTTCGGCCCTTGGCGTCGAAGTGCTTCATGCGGTCGAGGACGCCGTCCGCCGTCGGCGAGAGCATCTCGTCGACGACGCGCCCGTCGGCCAGGAAGATCACGCGATCCGCGTAGGCGGCGGCCACGGGGTCGTGCGTGACCATGACGACCGTCTGGCCCAGCTCCCGTACGGAGTTGCGCAGGAAGCCCAGGACCTCGGCGCCCGAGCGCGAGTCCAGGTTTCCGGTCGGCTCGTCGCCGAAGATGATGTCGGGCTGCGAGGCGAGCGCGCGGGCCACGGCGACGCGCTGCTGCTGGCCGCCGGAGAGCTCGGTGGGCCGGTGCTTGAGCCGCCCGGCCAGGCCGACCATGGTGATGACCTGCTCCAGCCACTGCTTGTCCGGCTTGCGGCCCGCGATGTCCATCGGCAGCGTGATGTTCTCCAGGGCCGTCAGCGTCGGAAGGAGGTTGAACGCCTGGAAGATGAAGCCGATCTTGTCCCGGCGGAGCTTGGTGAGCTGCTTGTCCTTGAGGGTGGAGAGCTCGGTCTCGCCGATCCGCACGGAGCCGCCGCTGAAGCTGTCGAGCCCCGCGACGCAGTGCATCAGGGTCGACTTGCCGGAGCCCGACGGGCCCATGATCGCGGTGAACTCGCCCTGCCGGAAGTCGACGGAGACATGGTCCAGGGCGACCACCTGGGTCTCGCCCTGTCCGTACACCTTCGAGAGGTCCGTGGCGCGCGCGGCCACCGCGGTGGTGCGGGCGGCGAAGGGGGTGGTGGTCACGGGGCGGTGCTCCTGTCGGGACGACGAGTGGGGACGTACTCCATCGTCGTCGCGGATCCGCGCCGTGTAGTCAGCCGCTGTTCCGGTTCCGGGGGCCCTCTGCAGTCGGACCCCGGGCGCCGGAGTCATACCTGGGGATGACCTCGACCCCTGACGCGGGTACCACCCGTCAGTGACCCGCTGACGTGACGGAGGCGGCTAAATTCCGTCATTCCGTCACGGAGGCCGCACAGCGGTGGAAGGGCCTGCGGCATGTACCGATGGGCCGTACCGGTGGCTGATGCACCCTCAGACGTCAATAAAATAAGACAACATCGAGCTGTTGTTCCGCTGTTCGAGGGACGCCTCCCGATAGGGTCGAATCACTTGATGCGGAGCCCACGGCCTGCCCGGATGGTGGAATGCAGACACGGCGAGCTTAAACCTCGCTGCCCCTAGCGGGCGTGCCGGTTCAAGTCCGGCTCCGGGCACCTTCGCTGTCCCCGTGCGCGTCACCTCAACGGTCTGGCACGGGTGTTGGCGTGCACGCCCGCCAGGTGCGTCCGCAGAAGCACCCGGCAGGCCGGGTCACAGAGCGTCGACGGCGCTCACCTTCCAGCCGTCCGTCGTACGCGTGAGGGTCATCCGGACCCGGTTCAGGTCCACGCGCGAGCCGGAGACCTGAGTGCTCTTGGTGACCTGGTTGACGAAGAGCACCACAACGACGCTGTCCGCCGAAGCCGATGCCACGGAGGCCGCTGGGTCACCGCCGTCGGGCGGCGTGACCACGGAGGCCTTCACCACCCCCTTGTACTTCTTCGCGGTCGGCTCGACCACTGCCTTGGTCGTCCTGCCGTACTCGTCACGGAAGGCGCCCGTGAGCCGTCCGTGCGCCGCGGCGAAATCCCGGTCCAGATGTCGGTAGTCGTACGACAGGACGAGGGGCGCGGCCTTCCGCGCGGCCGCGAGGGCCTGCACCCGCGCCGCCTCGACCTGGCGGCCGTCCCGGTACTGCCACCCGAGCACCGCGACAGCGACGAGCCCCGCCACGGTCAGGAGGGCAAGGACGGCGCTCAGCCGTGCGCGTCGGCGCCCGCGGGACGGGGCCGCTCGGTCCGGGTCCTCTGGGGTCGGCGTCCGAGGGTCCTGGGACTCGGTGCCCGTGCTCTCCGGGGTCTCCGGGGCCGACCGGGGATCGGGCTCCGCCTCCGCGAGCAGGACCTTCCCGACCACCTTCTCGACCGGCGGCAGCCCCGTCAGATCGTTGACCAGATCCTCGGGTACGCCGTCGAGCGCGTCCTGCGCCCCGGAGCGGCTGCCGTCGGTCCGCTTGGCCGCGGCGCGGGCGGCCGCGGTCAGGGAGCGCCGGCCCGGTGATGCGGGTCCGGTGCCGCGGCCTCGGGTTCTGGTGTTCGCCACGGTGTCTCTCCTTACGGCGAGGTGATGCGTCTTACGGGGTCATGCGCTGTACGGGGTCACGTGCTGTACGGGGTCACGCGCTGTACGGGTGGTGCGGTCAGCCGACGAACTCGACGCCGGACGTCAGCCAGCGGCCGTTCTTGAGCTCGAGGTCCAGCTGCAGCCGGTAGGTGCGGGCCCGGCCGTCGGGGGAGGCGGTGTTGGTCACCTTGCTGTCGGCGACCACCAGGACACGGGCTGAGTGCTCGTCGGCCCGGGTGATGCCCGCTTCGAGGACCTGCCCCTTGGAGACCGACTTGTTCTTGGCGACCAGCTTCGTCAGCTGCGCGGTCTGCGCCGTGAACTGCTTCTTGAAGTCACCGGTCGCGCCCTTGAGCACGTTCTCGCTGTCCCGCCCGTAGTGCCGGTAATCGAGCGAGGTGAAGTTCAGGGCCGACTGCCTGGCCGCGGCCAGGATGTCCTGGTGCCGCTGCTCCGCCGCGTGCTGCTCGTGCACCTGGAGGGCGAGCCAGACGGCGAGCGCCGTCGTCACGGCGGTGGCCACGGCGAGTCCCGCGGCCATGGCACGGCTGCTGCGGGCGGCGCCCGCGAGCCTGGCGCCGAGGCGGCGCAGCGCCCGTACGGGGCGGGAGATCAGGCCCCCGCTCATGCCATCGGTCCTACGAGCAGCCATTGCCACGAGTCCTTTCCGAACGCGTTCTGTTCGCCGCCCGTCGAGCCGATCTCGACGGGCGTTCCGTCCGGTCCGACGGCGGTGCCGGTGTCCGGGTCGTACGGGGTGACGTGCGCCGCCCGGTCCGCCCCGCCGGAGCGGGCGGAGGTGTCGGGGGCGCCGGGGGCGTTCTGCGCGCCGCGCACCGAGGTGTCGCCGCCGCGTGGTGCCGTGCAGCGTGCGCCGGTGTTGGCCGGGCGGTCGCCGGTGTCCGCGGGGTCGCGCCGCTGGGTGTCGTACCCCTGGCGGCAGGGCGCCGGTTCGTCCTTGCCCGCGACCATGCCGAAGTGGGTGGTGCCGTCGCCCGGCACCACCGTGTAGCTGCCCGCGACGGTCAGGGGGAAGGTGACCAGGGCCTGTTCCACGCCGGGCAGTCGTGCCACGGTGATCTGGCCGCCGCTGATCAGATTCCCGAGGAGTACCGGCAGCTGGGTCCGGTTCGCCTTGAGCAGCGAGTCCACCTCGTGCGCCGCGGGCGCGCTCGACCCGATCAGCTTGCGGATGTCCCCGTCACTGGACTTGAGTTCCGCGGTGAGGTCCGCCAGGTCCCCGGAGAACGACTTGATCGCCGAGCCCTGCTCCGACTGGGTCTTGAGGACCTTGCGCGAGTCCTCGATCAGCCTGATCGTCTCGGGAAGCGATGCGGAGGCCGACTCGACCAGCTCATTGCCCGAGTCCACCAGGCGGCTCAGGTGCGGTCCCGTCCCCTTGAAGGCCTTGCCCAGCTCGTCGACCGTGACCCGCAGATCCTTCTTGCCGACGGAGTTGACCAGGCGGTCCACGCTGAGGACGAGCTCCGTGCTGGCCAGCGGCACCCGGGTGTCGCCGCGGGCGATGGTGCTGCCCTCCTTGAGCAGCGGCCCGGAGCCGGTGCGCGGCTGCAGATCGACGTACTGCTCACCGACCGCCGAACGGTGCGCCACCACCGCGAGCGTGTCTGCCGGAATCCGCGCCCCGTCCTCGATGTCGAGCGCCACCGACACCCCGCCGGAGCCGGCGAGTCCGAGCCGGCCGACCCGGCCCACGGGCACCCCGCGATAGGTGACCTCGGCCCCCTGGAAGATGCCCCCGGACTCGGCGAACTCGGCGCGCACCGTGTACTCGCGGTCGAGCAGGGCGTCGGGGATGCCGGTGTACTGCGCGCCGACGTAACTCACGCCCACGGCGGTGACGGTGGCGAACGCGAGCAACTGGATCTTGACCGTACGTGTGATCACTAGTAGACCCCCCTCAGCAGGAGCTCGGCCAGAGCGAGGTTGATCCCGGGCGCGGAGCCATCGGCGTCCCCGTTCCCGTACGCGGCGTACCGGCCGGTGCCGGTGCACACCGGCGGGCACAGCTGCTCGCCGTCGCCACCCGGGTCGTCGTCGGTGTCCGGCAGCTTCGGGTCGTCGGGCAGCTCGGGGGCCTTCGGGGCGTCAGGAACGCCGGGGAGGTCCGGGACGCCGGGGACGTCCGGCAGCTTCGGCTTCTTCGGCGCCTCGGGCAGTCCGGGCTTGTCCGAGCCGTCCGGCTTCTCGGGGTCGTCGGCGAGATTGCCGTAGATGCTGTCCAGATCAAGATCGGCGGTGATCTTGAGGTTGACGTAGTCGCCCTTCACGGCGTCGCCGGCGCGGCGCGGGAAGGGGTAAGTCGTCAGGAGTTCAAGGGAGTTCGGCAGATCGTCGCCCGCCTTGTTCAACTGCTCCAGGGTCGGCCGCAGGTGCTTCAGATTGGCGATCACGTCGGAGCGCGAGGCGTTGATCACCTTGGTGCCCGCCGTGCCGAGCTTCGACAGCGACGTGAGCATCTTCGTCAGATCGCGGCGCTGGTCGGCGAGCACCTTGAGGGCGGGCGGCACGGTGTCGACGGCATCGCCGATCGTCTTCTTCTCCTTCTTGAGGCGCTTGGCGAGGCGGTCGACGCCCTTGAGCGCCCGCACGATCTCCTTGCGCTGGCTGTCGAGGCCGCCGACGAACTTGTTCAGCTCCTTCAGCAGCGACTTGACCCGGTTCTCGCGGCCGGCCAAGGCCTTGTTGAGCTCCGTGGTGATCGTCTTGAGCTGGGCCACACCGCCGCCGTTGAGCAGCGCCGAAAGGGCGGAGAGCACTTCCTCGATCTCCGGGTTGCGGCCGCTGCGGGACAGCGGAATCCGTGCACCGTCCTTGAGCCTGCCGACGGGGGCGCTGTCCGGTGGGGCGGACAGCGCCACGTATTTCTCGCCGAGCATGCTGGTCTGCCGCAGACCGGCGAAGGCGTTGCCGGGCAGCTTCACCGAACCGGCGACCCGCAGCCGTGCCTTGGCGTGCCAGCCGTCGAGCTCCACCTTCTCGACCGAGCCCACGGTGACGTTGTTGACCTTCACGGCCGACTGCGGCACCAGGTCGAGTACGTCGCGGAACTCGACCGTGACCCGGTAGGCACCCGCGTCCTTGGCGGCGCCGCCGGGAAGTTCGACGTCGTACAGACCGTTGAACTCGCATCCCGTCAGGAGCAGCGAACCGATCGCGGCCCAGGCGGCCGTCCCGCCCTTGCGCAGCGCGCTCATGCCGCGGCCTCCAGGATTCCGCCGAGGGTCTTGTCGCTCGGCTCCGCGCCCGAAACCCCTTGTGGCTGCGCCAACTCGGGCAGCGAGTCGAAGAGTTTCCGCAGGTCCTTGCACTCCGCGGCCTGCTTCTCGCCGGTGGTGCCGAGGAGCGAGCAGAGCAGCGCGGCCGGGTCCTGTGCCTGTTCGGCGTTGTTGCGGGTGTCGAGGGTGCCCGAGCCCGGGTTGTAGGCGTTCTGCAGATTCGACAGGCCGGTCGGCGTGGTCTCCAGGATCTCGGCGAGCGCCTTCTTCTGGGTGACGAGCACCTTGGTGACCTTGCTGAGCCCCTTCACATTGGAGGTCAGCGACTTCTTGTTCTTCTTGACGAACCGCTGCACATCGCCGAGCGCGGTGCCCAGGTGCTTCAGCGCGGCCGCCAGGTCCTTGCGCTCTCCGGCGAGCTGTCCCGCCACCTTGGCGAGGCTGGTGTTGAACGACCGCACGCTCTTGTCGTCCTTGGCGAGCATGGCCGTGAACACCTGGAGGTTCCGTACGGTGCCGAACAGGTCGCCCCGGCCGTCGGAGAGGGTGGTGACGGCCGTGGAGAGATCCTCCACGGTCTGATGCAGGTTCCCGCCCTGCCCTTCGAGGTTGTCCGCGCTGACCCCGAGCAGCCGGGACAGCGAGCCCTTCTTGTTGGCGCCGCTCGTGTTGGCGCCGCGCGGTCCGAGCGCCTCCGACGTGGTGTGCAGACTGTCGAACACGCGGTCGAGCTCGACCGGTACGGCGGTACGGCTCTGCGGAATGACGGCGCCGTCCCGCATCGCCGCGCCCTTCCGGTACACCGGAAGGAGCTGGAGGTAACGGTCGCTGACCACCGAGGAGTTGATGATCGCGGCCCTGGCGTCGGCGGGCACCTTGCGCTCACCGTCGTACTCGAGGGTCACCCGCACCCGCTCGCCCTCCGGGGCGATCTCCTTGACCTCGCCGATGCGGACGCCGAGCACCCGGACGTCCGAGCCCGGATAGATGCCGACGGTGCGTGGGAAGTACGCGGTGACGCGCACCGGTTCACCGCGCGGCCACAGCACCACGGTGAGGGCGGCCACCACGACCAGGGCGGTCACCAGGGCCGCCCGCCGCAGGAGCCGTGCGTGCTTGCTCATCGCTTGTCTCCCGTCCGCGGGACCACCGGAGCGGCGACCAGGTTCTGGATGTAGCTGTCGAACCAGCGGCCGTTGCCAAGGGTGTTGGTGAAGAGCCGTACATAGGGCGCGAGCAGCTGGACGCTGCGATCGAGGCTGGAGTAGTTGCGCTCCAGCATCGACACCACGGTGTCCAGGCCCTTGAGTGCCGGGCCGATCTCCTTGCGGTTGTCCGCCACCAGGCCCGAGAGCTCGATGCCGAGCGTGGCCGAGCTCTTGAGCAGGGTGTGGATGGCCTTGCGGCGCTTGGCGATCTCGGTGAGCAGTTTGTCGGCGTCCTTGACCAGGGTGGAGAACTCGTCGGAGCGGTCGGCGAGCACCTTGGTGACGCCGCCTGCGTGGTCGAGGAGTTCGCGCAGCTCCTTGTCGCGCGAAGCGACCGTGCGGGAGATCCTCGACAGGCCCTTGATGGACGCCTTCACCTCGGCGGGAGAGTCCTCGAAGGTGGTGGAGATGGTGTCCATGGCCTTGGCGAGCCGCTCGGTGTCGACCTTCTCCGTGGTGGTGGTCAGATCGCTGAACGCGGTCACGACGTCGTACGTGGGTGTCGTCCGGGCCACCGGGATCTCGGAGCCCGGCTTCAACTGGCCGGGCCCCTTGGGCTCCAGGGCCATGTACTTCGAGCCCAGGATCGTCTTGATCCGGATGGACGCGCCGGTCTCGGTGCCGAACTTCGGCTCGCCCTTGACCTTGAAGGTGACCTTCACGTGGTCGCCGTCAAGGTCGACCTCGTCGATCTTGCCGACCTTCACCCCGGCGATCCGTACCTCGTCGCCCGGCTTGAGCCCGCCCGCTTCCGAGAAGGCCGCGCTGTACGTCTCGCCGTTGCCGATCAGCGGCAGGCTGTCGGCGTTGAACGCGGCGCCGGTCACGAGGCCGAGGGCGGTGAGACCCACGACACCGATCGTCACCGGGTTCCGCTCACGGAACGGCGTCATCCGCCCACGCCTCCGCGGGAAGAGCCGCGGAATGCGCGGCACACGCAGCCTCATCCGCCGCACCTCGCCCGTGCCACATGCAGCTCGGGAGTGAGCACCTCCTTGGTCTTCGGCAGCACGATCCGGCCGTCGAAGTCACAGAGGTAGAAGTTGAACCAGGAGCCGTAGGACGCGGTCCGGGTCAGCTTGTTGAGCTTGTTCGGCAGCCGCTTCAGGACGCCCTCCACGGTCTTCTCGTTGTCGTTCAGCGTTCCGGTGAGCTCGCCCAGCTCCTTGATGTCGTCCTTCAGCGGGGGCCGTGCATCGCCGATCAGGCCAGAGGTGGCCTCGGTCAGGTTCCCGATGTTCACCAGCGACTTGCCGATCGGCTTGCGGTCCGCGGAGAGTCCGGAGACGAGCCGCTGCAACTGCTTGAGCAGCGAGGAGAAGCGGCCGCCGCGCTTGTCCAGGGTCGTGAGCACCTCGTTGAGGTTGGTGATCACGGAGCCGATGAGCTTGTCGCGGCCGGCCAGGGTGGTGGTGAGCGACGCCGTGTGGGCAAGGAGGCTGTTGACCGTGCCGCCCTCGCCCTGCAGCGTCTTGATGATCTCGGTGGCGAGCTGGTTCACGTCCTTGGGGCTCAGCGCGGCGAACAGCGGCTTGAACCCGGCGAGCAGCGTGTTCAGATCGAGCGCGGGCTGGGTCCGGGACAGCGGGATCCGGCCGCCGGGCCGCAGCGGTGTGCTGCCGCCCGCGCCCTCGGTCAGCGCGATGTAGCGCTGCCCGACCAGGCTCCGGTAGCGGAT
This sequence comes from Streptomyces sp. A18, assembly GCF_059026065.1. Classification (NCBI taxonomy): domain Bacteria; kingdom Bacillati; phylum Actinomycetota; class Actinomycetes; order Kitasatosporales; family Streptomycetaceae; genus Streptomyces; species Streptomyces sp. A18. The sequence continues at coordinate 287,427 of NZ_JBWLKL010000004.1, forward strand.
GACGGCGCCGGTGCTGGTGAACAGCGGGCGGTCCTGGATGACGGTGAAGGTGACCTCGGCCCGGGTCCTGTCCTTGATCCGGATACCGTCGACCTCGCCGACCCGCACCCCGGCGACCCTGATGTCGTCGCCCTCCTCCAGGCTCGTGACATCGCTGAACACCGCGCGGTAGGTGTGCTCCGGGGTGAAGGAGATGTTCACGATGGTGGCCGCGAGCAGCGTCGTCGCCACCACCGTCACCAGTGCGAACAGCAGGAATTTCACCAAAGGCGCCGCGGTCTGTGTGGCTCGTACCGTCTTCATGCGACGCTCACCGCCGTTCCGCGCGCCATCGGGCCGAAGAGCAGCGTCGCGACCGGAGGTACTTGGTCCGCGGGCATCCCCATTGCCGGGGCCACCAGGGAGCCGACGGCCCGCTGTTCGGCCGCGGTCGAGGACATCGTGCCCCCGGAGGTCGGCCCACCGACCTTGTTGGGCTTCGTACCGTCGTCGAGCTGGTCGTCCCCGGCGGGCACCTTGGGATGGGGCAGACCGCGGCAGTTGGGGCCCGAGCGGTCGGCGTACCGCGGTTCCTCGCCGGGCTCGTACGCGGGCTGCGGGTGGACGAATTCGAGGGTGATACGCATCTTTCCGCCTCGATAGGTCTCTTCGGACGCCTTGTCCTGCCGCACCAGGCCCTCAAGGAGGCAGGGGTACTGGGGCGCATAGCGGGCGAACAGCGCGAGCGTCGGGCGGGAGACCCGGCCGAGGGTGATCAGGCGCTCGCCGTTGTCCTCGAGGAACTCCTCACCGGTGCCGGCCGCGGTGGCGGTCGCCTTGAGACCGGCGGCCAGTTGGTCCTGCTTCTCCACGAGGGTGCGGCTGGTGGTGACGGAGTTCCGCAGGATCTTCATCAGGTCGGGCGCCGCGTCGGCGTACACCTCGGCGACGTCGGCGAAGCGTGTGATGTCCTCCTTCAGGGACGGCAGATGCGGGTTGAGGCGCCGCAGATAGCGCTCGACGCGGGTGAGGTTGGCGCCGATCCGGTCGCCGCGGCCGTCGAGCGCGGTGGCGAACGCGGAGAGCGTCGCGTTGAGATCGGCGGGCCGCACGGTGCGCAGGAGCGGCAGCAGATCGTTCATCAGCTGCTGCACCTCGATGCCGACCGTGGTGCGGTCCTGCGTGATGACGTCACCGGCGCGGATGTGCCGGTCCGCGGGCTCACGGGGCTCCACCAGCTCGACGTACTTCTCGCCGAACAGTGTCTTGGGCAGCAGCCGCGCGTGGACGTCGGACGGGATGTGGGCGGTGTGCTCCGGCTTGAGCGCGATCCCGAGGGTCGCCTTCTCGCCGTCGGCCCGCACCTCGCGGACCTCGCCGACCAGGAGGCCGCGCAGTTTGACGTCGGCCCGCGGCTCCAACTGGTTGCCCAGGGTGTCGGCCTGCAGCGTGATCCGTACGACGGAGGTGAACACCTGCTGGTACACGGCGACGGAGAGGGCGAGCAGCAGCGCGATGACCGTGATGAACACGATGCCGTACAGCCGCAGCCTGGCGCCGGGCGAAACGAGAGAGACCGGAATCCTCATCTGCCCTACCCCGCTATTCGTACGGTCGTGACGGCGCCCCAGATCGCGAGGCTGAGGAAGAAGTCCAGGACGTTGATGGCGACGATGGAGGTGCGCACGGCACGGCCGACCGCGACGCCGACCCCGGCAGGACCGCCGCTCGCGTAGTAGCCGTAGTAGCAGTGCACCAGAATGATCACGACGGCGAAGACGATCACCTTGCCGAAGGACCAGAGCACGTCCACCGGTGGCAGGTACTGCTGGAAGTAGTGGTCGTAGGTGCCCGCGGACTGCCCGTAATAGGCGGTGGTGATGGTGCGCGCGGCGAAGTACGAGGACAGCAGGCCGACCACGTACAGCGGGATCACCGCGACGAAACCCGCGATCATCCGGGTGGTCACGAGGAACGGCAGCGAGGGGACGCCCATCACTTCGAGCGCGTCGGTCTCCTCGCTGATCCGCATCGCGCCGAGCTGCGCGGTGAACCCGGCCCCGACCGTCGCGGACAGGGCGAGGCCCGCCACCAGGGGGGCGATCTCCCGGGTGTTGAAGTACGCCGAGAGGAACGCCACGAAGTTGGAGGTGCCCAGCTGGTTGAGGGCGGCGTAGCCCTGAAGGCCGACCTCGGTGCCGGTGAAGAAGGACAGGAAGGCGATCACGCCGACCGTGCCGCCGATGACGGCGAGGGCGCCGCGGCCGAAGCTCACCTCGGCGAGCAGCCGCAGGATCTCCTTCTTGTAGCGGCGCAGGGTGCGGCCCGTCCAGGCCAGGGAGCGCCCGTAGAAGGCCAGTTGGCTGCCCAGCGCTTCGAGCGAGCGGAGCGGGCGGTCGAGAAGTCGCATCAACTACCCTCTCTGCGGGACGATTTGGAAGTACACGGCGGTCATCACGAAGTTCGTCACGAACAGCAACATGAAGGTGATGACCACGGCCTGGTTCACCGCGTCACCGACGCCCTTGGGACCGCCCTTGGCGGTGAGCCCCTTGTACGAGGCGACGATCGCGGCGATGGCGCCGAAGACCAGGGCCTTGAGCTCCGCCGCCCAGAGGTCGGACAGCTGGGCGAGGGTGGTGAACGAGGCCAGATAGGCGCCCGGAGTTCCGTTCTGCAGGACCACGTTGAAGAAATAGCCGCCGGCCACCCCGACCACCGAGACCAGGCCGTTGAGCAGCACCGCGACGACCATCGACGCGAGGACCCTGGGCACGACGAGGCGGTGGATCGGGTCGATGCCGAGGACCTGCATCACGTCGATCTCCTCGCGGATCTTGCGCGCCCCGAGATCCGCGCAGATCGCGGTGCCGCCCGCCCCCGCGATGAGGAGCGCGGTGACGATCGGCGAGGCCTCCCTGAGGACCGCGAGTACCGAGGCGGCGCCCGAGAACGACTGCGCGCCCAGCTGCCGGGTCAGGCTGCCGATCTGCAGCGCGATCACCGCGCCGAACGGGATGGAGACGAGCGCGGTGGGCAGGATCGTGACGCTCGCGATGAACCAGGCCTGCTGGATGAACTCCCGTACCTGGAACGGGCGCCTGGGCAGCGTCCGCAGCACATCCAGGCCCATCGCGAAGAGACTGCCCGAGTGCCGCAGCGCCCCCTTGGGTGACAGACTCATGCGCCGCTCACCTCGCGCGCCTCCTCGCGCTCGGCGATCGCCTGCCAGCGGGGCGGGCGGTCGATCCCGGGCCCCGGAAGGAGCCGCGGGGTCATCTCGGCGGCGCCCACGCCGTCGGTCGCGCCGCCGTTGCCGAAGTGCACCGCCTCGCGCGCCATCGTGGCGGCGTCCTTCTCCTCGGCCATGCCGATCGGTCCCTGCATCCGGCCGTTCAGGAACTGCCGTACGACCGGTTCGTCGCTGGTCAGGAGCTGCTTGCGGGGGCCGAACATCACCAGTTCACGGCGGAAGAGCAGCCCGATGTTGTCGGGGACCTGGCGGGCCGACGCGATGTCGTGCGTGACGATCAGGAAGGTCGCGTCGATCTGCGCGTTGAGGTCGACGATCAATTGGTTGAGGTAGGCCACACGTACCGGGTCGAGGCCCGAGTCGGGCTCGTCGAAGAGAATGATCTCCGGATCGAGCACCAGGGCCCGCGCCAGACCGGCCCGTTTGCGCATCCCGCCGGATATCTCGCCGGGCAGCTTGTCCTCGGCGCCGATCAGACCGACCATGTCCATCTTCTCGAGCACGATCTTCCTGATCGCGCTCTCCGGCTTACGGGTGTGCTCGCGCAGCGGGAAGGCGATGTTGTCGTAGAGGTTCATCGACCCGAACAGGGCGCCGTCCTGGAACAGCACGCCGAACAGCTTCCGTACCTCGTACAGGTCGTGCTCGCGGAGCTTGGTGATGTCCGTGCCCGCGATCCGGATGGACCCGCGCTCGGGCTTGAGCAGTCCGACGAGGCTCTTGAGGAAGACCGACTTGCCCGTGCCCGAGGGACCGAGCATGACCGAGACCTCTCCGGCGGGCAGGGTCAGCGAGACGTTCTGCCAGATGACCTGGTCGCCGAAGGACTTGGTCAGCCCTTCCACGCAGATCTCGACACCCATCCGGTTCACCCTTCGCCGTGAGCAGCTCTGTCATCTGCTCTACGGGGAGGGGCGCCCCGTCCGTCGCGGAGAAACCGAAGTTTTTTCTACGGGACCTGTGTGACGCCGTCGGCGGGCAGCCTCGGGGCCGTTCCGGAGCTTTCCGTCGAACGTACGGAAGGGGCCGTCGCGGAGGGAGAGGGGGCGGCGGGGGCGGACGGGGCCGGGGGGACGGACACCTCCGGCGGCTCGAGCGGGATCTCGGGGACGTCGGGGGCGGGCACCGCGGGCAGTGTTTCCAGGGCCGGGAGCGGCACCTCGGGCAGGGACGGCACCACGGGAAGCGGGCCGTCGCCCCGCGCCGTGCCGGGGGTGGTCGTCGACGGGGCCTGGCGGGAGCGGGCCGAGGGCGGCGCCCCGCTTCCCGGGGTCCGTGCGTCATCGGCCCCGTCGGAGACGGAGGAGAGGGATGGGGCGGGCCGTGCCGGTCCGGGCCGGTCCCCGTCGTGGACGCCCGGCAGGACGAACCCGGCCACGGCAAGGGTCGCCGCTGTCGCGGCCACGGCCACCACTTGCACGTTCCCGCCCGTACGCGGCCCTCCGCGCCCGCACAGCCACAGGGCGAGACCAAGGGTGGAGGCAAGCGCCGTGCGCAGCGTGCGCCTGGCCCTGGCGAGCAGCGACTCGGCCGTCCGGTAGCTCAGGCCCATCTTCTTGGCGACCTGACCGACGTCCAGGTCATCGGACTTGAGCCAGATCGCCTCCGCCTGCCGCGCGGGCAGCTCCCCGCTCCGTGCGGCCAGCCACCGCGCCTCCGCCTGGTCGCACACCGCGTCGTCGACGGGCAGCTGGCCCGGCGGGACCAGTTTGGGGCTGCTGTGCACCTCGGCCTCGCGGCTGACCTGCCGGTACCGGTCGACGCACAGTCGTATGGTCACTGTCGTCAGCCAGGCGCCGAGCCGCTCGTCGTCCAGCTGCGGATGCTCGGCGGCGCGCAGCATCGCCTCGTGTACGGCGTCCTCGGCGTCCTCGGCGCTCATGGATCTGCGGCGGGCCACCCGCAGCAGTTCCTCGCGGTGACTCCACGCGCGCTGCCACCGGTCGAGGTCCGCCTTGTCGGCCGCCCCGCCCGAATGCGCAGGGTGCAGGTCCGTCGCCATGAGGGCTCCTTCACGCTCGCCCGCCGGTTCGGTCCCCCCGGCGGGGACGCGACATTACCGTCCGGTATCCAGCGTTGTGCAGGGGGAGGCGCTCATCGATTCCGTACCGTTGCCGATCGGCTGATCGGTGGTTCGTGCCCGGCCGCGGGCACCTTCACTGCCCTGTGCGGGAGCGCTCAGGGCATACGTACGGCATTGAAGCGGGCCGCGGTGTGCAGATCGGTCTCGATCGCCGCCGCGGCCTCGCGCAGTGCGGGAAGCAGCGCATCGACGGTCTCCGCCAGCGGGGCGGTGCCCGCGTGCTGGGCCACGTTCAGGGCGGCGACCACGCGTCCTGTCGCGTCCCTGAGGGGCACGGCGACCGAGCGCAGGCCCTCCTCCAGTTCCTCGTCCGCGGTGGCGTAGCCGTCGGCGGCCGCGCGGTCGATGACGCGGTGCAGCCGCGCCGGGTCGGTGACGGTGTGGCGGGTGAGGGGCTGGGGCGGGGCGGCCTCCAGGAGGCGCGCGCGCTCCCGCTCGGGCAGTCCGGCGAGCAGGACGCGCCCCATGGCGGTGGGGTAGGCGGGGAAGCGCGTGCCGAGCGTGATGTAGACGCTCATGACGCGGACCGTCGCAGCGCGCGCCACGTACAGGATGTCCGTGCCGTCGAGCACGGTCACCGACGCCGACTGGTGGACGCGGCCCGTCAGTTGGCGCAGGTGCGGCTCGGTGATGTCGCCGAAGCCGAGGCGGGACAGGCGGGCGTAGCCGAGCTCCAGGATGCGGGGGAGCGGGCGGTAGAGGCGGCCGTCGTGCGTCGCGTACCCCTCCAGCTCCAGGGTGTGCAGGCAGCGGCGTGCCGTGGCCCGTGGCAGACCGGTGGCGTCGGCGATCGCGGTGAGCGGGAGGCCGTCGCCGCGGGCTCGGCCCAGGGCGCGCAGGACGGCGAGGCCGCGGGCGAGCGACTGGAGGAAGCCGGGGCCCAGTTCGGCCTTGGCGTCCGCGGTGTCCGGTCCCTGATCTGCCATCAGTTCGACGTCCTCGTACGCCGCTTGGGCGGCCGGCAGCTCCTCCAGGAGCGCCGCCTCTTTCCGCAGCCGTGGCAGCACGAGCTCCGCGAGGCCCCGGGCCGTGTGCCTGCTGGTGTGGCTCACCGCGGACAGGGCGTACCGGGTGCGGCCCGCCGCGTCGCGTACCGGGACCGCCGTCGCGATCAGGCCCGGCTCGATCAGCTGGTCGTCCAGGGCCCAGCCCGTCACGCGCGAGCGCTCCACGCGGCCCGCGAGGTCCGGGGGCGGGGCCGCGGGCCCCGGCGGCAGCGCCGGGAAGGCGTGGCCGTCGGGATCGGCGGCCACGCGCGCCCGCCACCCCTGCCAGGCCGCCTCGTCCCACTCGGCGGCGAACAGGGCGCCCGGCGCGCACCGCTCGGCGGGGAGCAGATCGCCGATGCGGAAGGCCACCGACATCGCGCGGCGCCGCGCGGCCTGCGTGACGAAGCGGACGCCGTTGCCGTCCGGCACCGCCAGGGACACCGACTCGTCCAGCTCGTCCGCGAGCCGGGCGGTGCGCGCGGCGACCTCGCCGCTCAGGCCGCTCGCCGCGAGGTAGGCGTTGCCGAGCTCCATCAGGCGGGGCGTGAGGTGGAGTTCCTGGCCGTGCTCGCGTACGTAGCCGACGCGGGTCAGGGTCGCCACGACCCGGTCCACCGTCGAGCGGGCCAGGCCGGTGGCTCGGACGAGATCGCCCGCCCTCGCCTGGTCGGCCACCGCGAGGGCGCGAAGGACCGCGAGACCGCGCTCCAGGGGGCGTACGGACTCTTCTGGCATGGCGCCGCTCCTCGCACGGGTCGAAATCGGGTGCCCCGCAACCGTTGACAGCCGCTGGGTCCGGTCGGAGACTCCCGTCAGCACATTATGAACGATAGTTCACCAGGCGAACAAGCCCGCCCGTGAGCGACGCGTTCGGGAGCGAAGGGGACGAACGATGCGCACCACCGTCGGAATCATCGGAGCCGGACCGGCGGGGCTGCTCCTCGCCCGCCTGCTGCACAACGCCGGCATCGATTCCGTCGTCCTGGAGACCAAGGACCGCGCCTACGTCGAGCAGCGCCAGCGCGCCGGGATCCTGGAGCAGGGCACCGTCGACGTCCTGCGCGATGCGGGCGCCGCCGCCCGCATGGACCGCGAGGGAATCCCGCACGACGGCATCGAGCTGCGCTTCGACCGCCGCAGGCACCGCGTCGACTTCCCCGCGCTGACCGGCGGCAGGTCCGTGATGGTCTACGCCCAGACCGAGGTCTGCAAGGACCTCATAGCCCTTCAGCTCGCCGCCGGGGGCCCGTTGCTCTTCGAGGCCGAGGCGCTCGCCGTCGAGGGCGCCGAGACCGAGAGCCCGCGCGTCCGCTTCCGCCACCAGGGCCGCGAGGACGTCCTGGAGTGCGACTACGTGGTCGGCTGCGACGGCTCCTGGGGCGTGGCCCGCGAGGCGGTGCCCGCCGATGCCTCGCGGGTCTTCGAGCGGACGTACCCCTTCGGGTGGCTCGGCATCCTCGCGGACGTGCCGCCCTCGCACGACGAGCTGGTCTACGCCCGCCACGACCGCGGCTTCGCGCTCCTGTCCATGCGCTCGCCGACCGTCACGCGCGCGTACCTCCAGGTTCCGGCGGGCGCGGACGCCGCCGACTGGGGCGACGAGGAGATCTGGGACGAGCTCGACCGCCGCCTGGAGACCGACGACGCCTGGACGCTGAAGCGCGGACCCATCACCTCCAAGTCCGTCACGCCCATGCGCAGCCACGTCCACGAGCCGATGCGGCACGGACGCGTCTTCCTCGCCGGGGACGCCGCCCACATCGTCCCGCCCACCGGCGCCAAGGGCCTCAACCTCGCCGTCGGCGACGTCGTCACCTTCGCCCGCGCGCTCGTCGAGCTGCGCGAGACAGGCTCCGACGCGCGCCTGGAGGCGTACTCCGCGACCTGCCTGCGCCGCGTCTGGCAGGCCGAGCGCTTCTCGTACGCGATGACCACGATGCTGCACCGCGCCCCCGACGCCACCCCCTTCGACGACCGCATCCAGCTCGCTCGGCTGGACCGCGTCACCACCGCACGCTCGGCCGAGACCGACCTGGCCGAGAGCTACACGGGCTTCCCCCTCGACTGAGCCACCGCACCCCCGTCCCCCGGTAGTCCCACTCCACAAAGAAGTGAGAGCCCCGTGACCGCTCCCCAAGGTGCCGCGCCCCAGCGGACCTTCAGAACTGTCGCTCCCGTCATAGCCCTGTGCTGGCTCGTCGTCTTCTTCGACGGCATGGACGTCAACATCTACGGCGCCGTGATGCCGCACCTCATCGACGACAAGGACTTCGGCTTCAGCACGTCGACCGCGGGCACCATCGGTTCCTGGACCACCTTCGGCATGCTCGTCGGCGCCCTCGGCTGCGGCACCCTCACCGACTGGATCGGCCGCAAGCCGATGGTGACGGGGAGCGTCGCGCTGTTCTCCCTGGGCTCCGCGGTCTGCGCGCTCGCGCCGTCCGCCGCCGTCTTCGGCGGCGGACGGTTCATCGCGGGCCTCGGGCTCGGTGGTCTGATGCCGATCAGCCTCGCGATCGTCGCCGAGTTCGCGCCGCCGCGCAGGGCCGCGCTCGCCACCGGCCTGATGATGACCTCGTACCACGCGGGCGGCATGGCGGCCACGGGCCTCGGCCTCTGGCTCGGGCCCGACCACGGGTGGCGCGTCGTCTTCTGGGCGGGCGTGATCCCCGCGGTCGTCGCCATCCCCCTCGTACTGAAGTGGCTGCCCGAATCGCCCGGCGTGCTGCTCGCCAAGGGCCGCACCAGCGAGGCCGAGGCCGTCGCCCTGCGCTACTCGCTGCCGTCCCCGACGCTCGCCGAAGCCCCCGAGGCGGGCGCCAAGGGCCGCTTCGCCGCCGTGGCCTCGCTCTTCGCCCCGGGGCAGCGGTTCGCGACCCCGCTCCTGTGGCTGGCTTCCTTCGCCGGTCTGCTCCTGGTCTACGGGGTCTCCACCTGGCTCCCCGAGCTGATGCGGGCCTCCGGCTACTCGCTCTCCTCCTCCGTCACCTTCCTCATGGTGATCAACGCGGGCGGCATCGTCGGCATGCTGGTCGCGGGGCGGATGGCGGACAAGTTCGGCGCCGTGCGGATCTCCGCGATCTGGTTCCTGCTGACCGCCTGCGGAGCCTTCCTGCTCAAGGCCGAGCTGCCGCTCGGTGTCGCGTACGGAGTCGTCTTCGTCACCGGCATCTGGCTCTTCTCGGCGCAGGTGATGGTCTACGCGTCCGCGCCTTCGGTCTACACGCCCGCACAGCGCGCCACGGGGCTCGGCTGGATCACCGGCGTCGGGCGCACCGGCGCGGTCGTCGGGCCGTGGCTGGGCGGCGCCGTCGTCTCCGGCGGGAACGCGTCCCTCGGGTTCACCACGTTCGCCGTGGCCGCCGTGCTCGGCGCCGTCGCGATCTCGCTGGTGCCACTCGTCCGGCGCAGCCGCCGTACCCCGGATGGTGAGGGTGTATCCCCGGCCTCACCGGGAACAGAGAGCACCGGGCCGGTCGTTCTTGGTCACAAGGAGGGAAAGATCCTCCCCAAGCACTAGGGTCTTCCTTTTGCCTACGCATTACTCTTGAGCCAAAGCCACGCACGGTGGCCATGGAGGAGTGAAATGAGGAGCAGCAACCCGGTCTTCTCGCGACGGGGGTTCAGCCGCGACAACGGCTACGCGGGCTTCGGCACGCAGCCGCAGGCCGGGGGACCCGCCGCCGGGACGCAGACCCAGCAGGGCAATCCGTACGCGGGCGCGGGCCAGCAGGCCCCCACCAATCCGTACGCGACGAACCCGTACGCCCAGCAGGACCTGCAGCACGGCGCCCCCCAGGCGCCCGTAACCACCGCCGGCCGGATGACGATGGACGACGTCGTCATGCGTACGGCCACCACACTCGGCACGCTCCTGGTCACGGCCGCGCTCGCCTGGGCGCTGCTGCCGGTGGACGACGCCAACATCAGCAAGTCGTTCGGCATCGCGATCGGCGCAGGCCTCGTCGCGATGGTGCTCGGCCTGGTGCAGGCCTTCAAGCGCAAGGCCTCGCCGCCGCTGATCCTGGCGTACGCCGCCCTGGAGGGTGTCTTCCTCGGCGTCGTCTCGAGCGTCGTCGACAACCGCATCGCGGACGGCGCGGCCATGCAGGCCGTGCTCGGCACGATGGCCGTCTTCGTCGGCGTCCTCGTCGCCTACAAGGCGGGCTGGATCCGCGTCAACCGTCGCTTCTACGGCTTCGTGATGGCCGCGGCGATGGGCTTCCTGCTCCTGACCGCCGTGAACCTCCTGTTCGCGGTCTTCGGCGGCGGTGACGGCCTCGGCTTCCGCAGCGGCGGCCTCGGCATCGTCTTCGGCATCGTCGGCATCCTGCTCGGCGCGTGCTTCCTGGCCCTTGACTTCAAGCAGGTCGAGGATGGCATCGCGTACGGAGCGCCGAAGGAAGAGGCCTGGCTCGCGGCGTTCGGTCTGACGATGACGCTCGTCTGGATCTACCTCGAGTTCCTGCGCCTGATCGCCATCCTTCAGGGCAACGACTGACGGACCCGGCGCACCGAAGGGCCCCACGGAACGTACGTTCCGTGGGGCCCTTCGCCGTGTGGGAGTGAGAGCGAGTGATGGTGAGGGGGACAGGGAGTCAGAGCAGCCTGCGCGAGGCCCGCCGCAAGTCGTACTCGTGAATGATTGCCTTGGCGTGCCCGTACGCCAGGTTGTGCTCCGCGCGGAGCCAGCTGACCTTCTCCTCGAAGCGGAAGAGCGAAGGGCCTTCGTCCACGGCGCGAAGCCAGTCGGAGATCTCACGACCGGTGCAGTGGGGGATACGGGCGATCAGATTGCGGTGGGTCTCCTCGGAAAACACTTGTGACATCGGCGCCTCCGGACGCGTCGCGATGTGTTCCGTCCTTCACGCCACCGTGCCTGAGCGTTGGGGCGTTGGCAACAGTCCCGCCCAGGCGCATAGGGTCGGCGCGTGCTTGATACGAAGCCTTTGACGGTGGCAGTGGACCAATTCGCCGACCGGTTGCGGGCCGCCCCGCAGAGTCGTCTGCAGCGGGGGGCGGCGGCCGAGGCGCTCGCTCTGGCCAGGGAACTGGCGGCGTGGGCGCAGCGGATCGAGGTGCCTCAGGCGGAGCCGCGGGAGATGCCGGACGCCGGGATGTTCGCGGCGGCCGACCAGATCACGGTCGCGGGGCGGGATTTGGCCCTTGTGCTCGAGGACGCGGGCCAGTTGGCGCAGGCGCTGACGCTCGTGGAGGAGGCGCAGAAGCGGGCCGGGGTGTGACGAGTGACCCCGGCGTGCGCCGGGGTCCTTCGGTCAGACCGACGCGATGACGCGGTCGGCCAGGATGTAGACGTTCTCGGTGCCGCACTCGAAGGTCAGGGCGTAGGCGCCGGAGACTCCGGAGCCGCCGAGCAGGACCGGGCTGTGGCCCTCGCGCAGGGCGTCGGACAGGAGCTCCGCGGTCTCGCGGTGGCCCGGGGTCATGCAGAGCGTCGTGCCGTCCGCGAAGACGTAGACGTCCAGCGTCCCGAGAGGTCCGGGGCGGACGTCGGCGAGCGCCGTGCGGGCGTCGGCCAGTTCCTCAAGACAGGCGACAGTGCGCTCGTGGTCGCCGTTGACGGGGGACTGGACCGGGACGAAGTCCGGGTGCGAGGGGTGGCGGCGGCGGGCCGCCGCCAGCTCGGGGGAGTCGCCCGCGAACTCGTCGGCCGGATCGCCGTACGGTTCGATGACCGGCTCCAGGCTGTCCTGCTCCAGGCCCGAGAAGTCCGCCTGGCGGGGCAGGAACAGCTCGTCGGCCATGTCGGAGAGGCCCGGCAGGCCGCTCAGGAGCGAGGGCGCGTCCGAGGCGTCACGGGCTTCCTGGGCGGCCCAGAAGGCCCGCGCCTCGGCCAGCTCACGCTCCCGCTCCTCGGCGAGGGCCTCGGCGACAGCCGTGCGTATCTCGTCGGTGTCCGGAGTGGTGCGGGCGGCGGGCACGGTGGCGTGCGCGGTCGCCGAGTGGCTGTCGGCCAGCTCGGTGCGCAGGGCGGTGATTTCTGCGAGCTGCTTCCGAAGCCCGTGCACGGCGTGCAGGGCGGCGGCACTCACGGCCGTGGCAGCGGCCGTGGAGAGCAGCAAGGCAAGAGGCAAAGCGCTCACTGACGTACTCCCGGTTTCAAGTCGACCCCCGACTTCCTACATCAGCTTGAAGCCTGCACGATCCACCTGTCAGTGCATTACGTCACGAATTGGACAGGTCTTTCGGCCCGGTGTTTATCCACAGACATGCCCTGACCTGCACATATGTGTCTCCCCCAGGAGATAGGTCACATCCTGGGGGAGATTGAGTCACGAATCAATGGAGACGCGAGGGATCCGCAGGGGTCAGAGGGTCAGCTGAGGCGCTCGATGACCATGGCCATGCCCTGGCCGCCGCCCACGCACATGGTCTCCAGACCGAACTGCTTGTCGTGGAACTGGAGGCTGTTGATGAGGGTGCCGGTGATGCGGGCGCCGGTCATGCCGAAGGGGTGGCCGACGGCGATGGCGCCGCCGTTGACGTTCAGCTTGTCGAGCGGGATGTTCAGGTCGCGGTAGGAGGGGATCACCTGGGCGGCGAAGGCCTCGTTGATCTCGAAGAGGTCGATGTCGTCGACGGTGAGACCGGCGCGGGACAGGGCCTGCTTCGACGCCTCCACCGGGCCCAGGCCCATGATCTCGGGGGAGAGGCCGGTGACGCCGGTGGAGACGATGCGGGCCAGCGGGGTCAGGCCGAGCTCGCGGGCCTTGGTGTCGCTCATGATCACGAGGGCGGCGGCGCCGTCGTTGAGCGGGCAGCAGTTGCCGGCGGTGACGAGGCCGTCGGGACGGAAGACGGGCTTGAGGCCCTCGACGCCTTCGAGGGTGACACCGGCGCGGGGCCCGTCGTCCTTGCTGACGACGGTCCCGTCGGGGGTCGTCACCGGGGTGATCTCGCGCTCCCAGAAGCCGTTCTTGATGGCTTCCTCGGCGAGGTTCTGGGACCGGACGCCGAACTCGTCCATGTCCTTGCGGGTGACGCCCTTGGAGCGGGCCAGGTTCTCGGCGGTCTGCCCCATCGCGATGTAGGCGTCCGGGATCAGGCCGTCCTCGCGGGGGTCGTGCCAGTTCGAGCCCTCGGACTTGGATACGGCCTCGGTGCGCGCCTCGGCGTCGGCGAAGAGGGGGTTGTGGGTGTCCGGGAGCCCGTCGCTGGAGCCCTTCACGCTGCGGGACACCATCTCCACGCCGGCGGAGATGAAGACGTCGCCCTCCCCGGCCTTGATGGCGTGCAGGGCCATGCGGGAGGTCTGCAGGGAGGACGAGCAGTACCGGGTGATGGTGCAGCCCGGCAGGTGGTCCATGCCCATCTGTACGGCGACGATGCGGCCGAGGTTGTGCCCCTGCTCGCCGCCCGGCAGGCCACAGCCGAGCATCAGGTCGTCGATGAGCTTCGGGTCGAGCTCGGGGACCTTGGCGAGGGCGGCCTCGATGATCGTGGCGGTCAGGTCGTCCGGCCGGAGATCCTTCAGGGAGCCCTTGAAGGCGCGGCCGATCGGGGTGCGGGCGGCGGAGACGATCACGGCTTCGGGCATCACGGCACTCCTACTGGCGGGGGCGCCCCGGGCGGGGCGGGGCTGGGGGAACTCGGGACTCAGGACTCGGGACTCAGGACTCCTTGGGAAGTTACCTGTACGTACCGCGGCCAGTCATCGGGCGGGGACTGTGATGCGGGACGCATTTTTCTAAGCGCTTGCTCAGTTTGGCGGGTCGCCTTGGGTGGGCATCCCTGGCCCGCCGCTCCGCGGCGGATTTTCCCCGCCCACCCACCCATTACCCCGCAGGGCAATCGGGTGGGTGGGCGGGCCAGTGGGAGACGACCCGCGGCGCCCCACCGGCCCGGTGGCAGGCCGAGCCCCGCACGGTGCCGGTCGCCAGGCTCGGGCGCCCCCCGGCAGGCCTACTGAGGCAGCGGCGACGGGTCCGGGGCGTGGATGCGGCGGCGGCGTCGGCGCTTGAGGAGGGCCCAGGGGCCGCGCGGCCCCGTCGGCATCGCGGCCGCGACCTCCGTGCCGCCCTCCGCGGCGGCCTGCGCGGCGGCCCGTGCCACCGGCAGGAAGCCCTCGCGCCGCGACACGTCGGGGCGCTCCTCCTCCGGCCAGAGCCCCAGCGCGGCGCACAGCGTCGGCAGCACCGCCATCGCGGCCGTCGCGTACCCCTCCGCTGAGGGGTGGTAGTTGTCGGGGCCGAACAGTTCCCGCGGGTTCGCGAGGAACTCGGGGCCCAGCAGGTCCCCGAGCGACACCGTCCGCCCGCCCTGCTCCACCACGCCGATCGTCTGCGCGGCGGCCAGCTGCCGCGACACGCGCCGCGCCATCCACCGCAGGGGTTGGTAGACGTTCTCCACCGTGCCCAGGTCGGGACAGGTCCCGACCACCACCTCCGCCCCGGCCGTCCGCAGCCTGCGCACCGCCGCCGACAGATGGCGCACGGAACGCGTCGCCGGCATCCGGTGCGTCACGTCGTTCGCGCCGATCATCACGACGCAGACGTCGGGGACCCAGGACGAGGGGTCGGAAAGGATCAACGCCACCTGGCGGTCCAGATCGTCCGACTGGGCGCCCGGCAGCGCCACGTTCCGCAGCTCCACCGGCCGCTCCGCCACCGCGGCGAGCCCCGCCGCCAGGAGCGCCCCGGGAGTCTGCCGTGCCCGGTGCACCCCTTGGCCCGCGGCGGTCGAATCGCCGAGCATCGCGAACCGCAGGGGCTCCGCGCAGTCCGGCCGGTCCGCGTACCCCCAGCCGTAGCGTCCGTCGGCCCGCGGCGGCCCCGTATGCTCCCCGCTGTTTCCTACGGACCGCTTCGCCAGCTGCACCTCGGCGAGGACCACTCCCACGGCCGCCGCGCCGAGCAGCCCGATACCTCCGCCGCCGTAAGCCGCGCCCGCGGCGATCCGCCGCGCCACCCTCGCCCTCGACATGCCGTGCAGCCACCTCCTCGTGGTCATACCGCCCTACATCAACTCATTGCCCCGTAAGGACGGTCGGCCAATCGCAAGCGGAGGTGAACGACTGAACGGGACCCTTAGTCTGACGACACCCATTCGTCGCACTACATCGCAGCCCGGAGACAACGGTGCAATTCCACGACTCGATGATCAGTCTCGTCGGCAACACCCCGCTGGTGAGGCTCAACAACGTGACCACGGGCATCCAGGCGACCGTCCTGGCCAAGGTCGAGTACTTCAACCCCGGCGGCTCCGTGAAGGACCGCATCGCGCTGCGCATGATCGAGGCGGCCGAGCAGAGCGGGGAACTCAAGCCCGGCGGCACGATCGTCGAGCCGACGTCCGGCAACACCGGGGTCGGGCTCGCCATCGTGGCCCAGCAGAAGGGCTACAAGTGCATTTTCGTGTGCCCGGACAAGGTTTCCCTCGACAAGATCAATGTGCTGCGTGCGTACGGTGCCGACGTCGTCGTCTGCCCCACCGCCGTTGATCCCGGTCACCCGGACTCGTACTACAACGTCTCCGACCGCCTCGTGCGCGAGACCCCCGGCGCCTGGAAGCCCGACCAGTACAGCAACCCGAACAACCCCCTCTCCCACTACCACTCCACCGGCCCCGAGCTGTGGGAGCAGACGGAGGGGAAGATCACCCACTTCGTGACGGGCATCGGGACCGGCGGCACCATCTCCGGGACCGGCGGGTATCTGAAGGAGGTCTCGAAGGGCGCGGTCACCGTCGTCGGCGCGGACCCCGAGGGGTCCGTGTACTCCGGCGGCTCCGGGCGGCCGTACCTCGTGGAGGGTGTCGGTGAGGACTTCTGGCCGACGGCGTACGACAGGAACGTGACCGACGAGATCATCGCGGTGTCCGACAAGGACTCCTTCCAGATGACGCGGCGCCTGGCCAAGGAGGAGGGGCTGCTCGTCGGCGGCTCCTGCGGGATGGCCGTCGTGGCCGCGCTGCGGGTCGCCGAGCGGCTCGGCCCCGACGACGTCGTGGTCGTCCTGCTTCCCGACTCCGGCCGCGGCTACATGAGCAAGATCTTCAGCGACGAGTGGATGAACGACTACGGGTTCCTCGAGGAGCCCGGCGACCAGCCTCGTGTCGGTGACGTACTGCGCCGCAAGGAAGGTGGCGAGCTGCCCTCGCTCGTCCACATGCACCCGGAGGAGACGGTCGGCGAGGCCATCGACGTACTGCGTGAGTACGGCGTCTCGCAGATGCCCATCGTCAAGCCGGGCGCGGGCCACCCGGACGTGATGGCGGCCGAGGTCATCGGCTCCGTCGTCGAACGCGAGCTCCTGGACGCCCTGTTCACGCAGCGCGCCTCGCTCTCCGACCCGCTGGAGAAGCACATGTCGGACCCGCTGCCGCAGGTCGGCTCCGGTGAGCCGGTCGCCGACCTGATGTCGGTGCTCGGCGCGGCCGACGCGGCGATCGTCCTGGTCGAGGGCAAGCCGACCGGTGTGGTGAGCCGTCAGGACCTGCTGGCCTTCCTGGCGGAGCAGCAGGGGCAGTAGCCGCTGGACGGGCCGTCAGCCGTGTGCCGCGGGCCGTGGTCCGAACTTCGCGGAAGTGGTACGAGCGCGACACGTCCGCGCAGCACCCGCTTAACACGGCTCCGGCACATTGGTTGTTGTCGGCGTACAGGAACTCCGGAGCGGCTCCCGGACCCTCTGAACGCCTGGACGTGGCCTGGTCCTGACCCGGCCCACGTCCCTCGCGGGGACCGCCGTCGTCCCGCCCCCTGGGAATCCGGGGGTGCGGCGGTCCTCGCGCATGGACTTCGTATACGTGTGCCTCGTACGTGCGCCTCCAGACGCACCTGTACGCGCCCGCCTGCGTGACGGGCTGTCACTTCGCCGCGGTCGCCCCGGGCTCCACCACCAGTCCCCGCCCCGCCCCCTCGATCAGCCCGACGTACACGCGGACCACGTCCGCCACCGGCGTCCCCTGCGACCCGTCGCGGCCCATCTTCTCCAGGGTCTGGGAGACCCAGCCGGGGCTGACCGAGTTCAGCCGGATGCCCCGCGGCATCTCCGCCGCCGCGACCGGCACGAAGTGGGCCAGGCCCCCGTTCACCAGGGCGGCGAAGGAGAGGCCGGGCTCGGAGAACGTCGAGATGCCGTTCGTGAGGGTGAGCGAGCCGCCGTCCTTGATGTGCTGCGCGGCGCGCCGGACCAGGTGGACCTGGCCCAGCATCTTGCCCTCCAGGCCCTGGAAGTAGTCGTCGTCGGACGACGCGTCGATCCGCGCGATCCGTCCGCTCCCGGCGACGGCGACGACCGCGTCCACCGCACCGATTCCGGCGAACAACGCGTCGATCGACGCGGGCTTCGACAGATCCACCGTGACGGGCCCTCCCCGCGAGGCCCGGACGACATCATGGCCCTCGCGCTCCAGGGTGTCGGCGAGGGCGGTTCCGATGGTGCCGGTGGCACCGATGACGACGATTCTCATGGGGCTCCCACTTCCTGGGCAGGGCGGTCGGTGGGCCCAGGTTCGCGGGGAGGGCGGCAGGGCGTCCAATAGTTGTTCCCATAGCCCGGAGGCATGATCGCCCCGAGGCGTTCCGCCGCCCCGAGGAACGTCCCTACAAGGTGTGCGTGAAGCTGTTCGCCGGGCGGCGGGGGGCCGGGGGGAAGCCGGATCTGGCGTGACCGAGGCGGCTGATGAAGAACGTG
The DNA here is from genome assembly GCF_059026065.1 of Streptomyces sp. A18. NCBI lineage: Bacteria > Bacillati > Actinomycetota > Actinomycetes > Kitasatosporales > Streptomycetaceae > Streptomyces > Streptomyces sp. A18. Next base: position 305,385 of record NZ_JBWLKL010000004.1, read on the forward strand.
CGGCCCGGCAGGGACAGGCCCGATTGCAGTTGGCGGCGCAGGTCCTCGTGCTGCAGGACGATGCTGATGGGGTGCAGCGCGAGGCCGTGCCGGGTGGCCGTCAGCCAGTAGTCCGCCAGGCGGGCGCCGCCGCGCAGCGCGTCGGCCGCGCTGGGCGAGGTCTCCGTGAAGCCCATGGCCACGAAGGCGGGCGTGGGGCGGATCGCGGCGGCCATCCGCGCGGCGAGGAGGTGCGGGTAGCCCACGTGCTTGAGCAGCCGCATGGTGCCGGGGCGCAGCGCGGTGCGCAGCACCATCGCGCGCAGCGGGTGGACGCGGCCGAACAGCTGGCTCAGGCTGAATCCGTCACCGCGCCGCTCGGCCTCGACGCGGGTGGGGCGCACGTAGTGGTACGTCTCGCGCCAGGCGTCCCGGTCGCTGAAGTCGCGGTCGGCGTGCCGGGCGACGAAGTCGACGAAGCGCTCGCGATCCGCCGGGGACGTGAGGTGGCGGATGGTGACCGGCGCCTGGGTGGGCAGTCCAGGTGCCGCAGACAGGAGTTGGGCCGTCGTCTCCGTGCTCAGGGGGCTGTCCGCGTACGGGCCGCGGTTCGTCCTGCGGGCTGCCGCCAGTTCCTGATACTCCGTCAAGCTGCCCTCGGGCATACCGGCATAGCGGAGTTCCAGGACGGCGAGGAGCGACCAGCCCGGCCGCCAGCCGGACGCGCCGAGCGCCCGCACCGGTGCGGGCACGGTGCGGTAGGCCCATCCCCCCGGCTCGTCCGTGAGCACGCTGCGCTCGAGCCACCAGCCCTGGCAGGCCAGGGACTGGACGAGCAGCTGCGTGAACGCGCCGCAGCTCAGCTGCATTTCGAGCTCGTGCGAGGCCAGTGAGTCCAGCTGCCGGGAACGGTCGAGGACCACGGCGACGTACTCACTGTCCTCGCGCATGCGCCGGCCGCCCGACGCGTCGAGCAGCCGCGCCGCGCTGGCTCGGGCGTCCGGGCTGCTCAGCCTGGCGAGCGCCCAGGGCTGGCAGTTGTGCGAGGACGGGGCGAGCCGGGCGGTCTCGGCAGCGGTCTGCAGCGCCCGGCCGAAGTCACTACAGGTGACCAGGGTGCGGGACGAGGTGGGTTCTGCGGTGACCACGGGGGGTCTTACCTCCATGTGACGGCCAGTGCGTAGGTGCCGAGTTGCCGCGCCCAGCCGTGGGCCGGCAGCGAGTCGGCTCCGCGGGAGTGCTGGAGCAGGGTGGGCCCGGGGGACCAGCGGAAGGTGCCGTCGGGTTGCCAGTCGGTGACCCGGGTCTGGTGGAGCGCGCTGCGGCCGGCGACCCCGGTGTACTTGACGACCGCCTCGCGGCAGGCCCAGCGCAGCGCCAGTGGCATACCGGCCACCCGCCGCAGCCCTGCCGGTGCGTGCCTGCCACCGGGTACGGCGAGCATCCTGGCGACGTGCGGTCCCATCGGCTGCCCCTCCAGGTCGATGCCGAGCGGGTGGGTCCCGCAGGCGGCGATGGCGTAGTCGAGCGAGTGGGAGAGCCCGATGTGCACGGGCTCGCGGACGAAGGGCTTTCCGGCCCGCGGCCCGTCGGGGACCGTGCGTACGACGATGTCGTGCGGGGCCCGCGGGGCGTGCCCGGGGGCGGGCACACCGGTCCTGCGGAGGTGGTCGGCGACCGCGTACTTGATCGCGAGCCGGCCCGCCAGCCACTCGGAGCGCCTCTTGGGCAGGGTCAGCCCGCGGTGGACGGCACGCTCGGACGCGTGCAGGCGGCACTCGGCCAACTCCTCCCGGGCCTCGGGCTCCAGGGACCGCAGCCACGCGATGGAGACCACGGCGAAGGTGAGCGGACCCGGCGCCCGGTGGACGAGCAGCGGGCGCGCGGGGTCCAGCCGGAGCCGGTCGTCCAGGCCCGCCAGGAGCGCGTGGCGCCCGGCGGACCTCGTGGACGGCTCCGGCGGGGCCGTTGAGAGGGGCGGCACGGTCAGTCCTCGGCTTCCGCGCCGGCCGCGTCCGGCGTACGCGCGGCACCCGCGGGCTCGACGACCTCGACCAGGCCGGCGTCGCCGTCCACCGTGATCAGGTCGCCGGTGGAGATGTGCTGGGTGGCGTGCTTGCAGTTCACCACCGACGGCAGCCCGAACTCCCGGGACACGATCGAGCTGTGCGACAGCATCGAGCCGATGTCGGTGACCACTCCGCCCGCGATGGCGAACAGCGGCGTCCAGGAGGCGTCCGTGAAGCGGGCTATGAGGATCTCGCCCGGCTGGAACTCGTCGGCCTGCCACGCCAGATCCTCGATGATCCGAGCCCGCCCGACGATCCGGCCGGGACTGGAGCCGAGCCCCTCCAGGCGTGTGCTGTTCTCCGGTGCGCGCAGGGCCTGCGTCACGTCGTACTCGCCGATGAAGGTGAGCGGCGGCTCGGGCAGGCGGTTGTGGTACTCGTGGGTGCGCTTGCGTTCGACCAGCTTGGCCTGCGGGAAGACGTCGGCGGCAGCGCGGTTGCCCGCCAGGTAGGTGCGTATGTCCTCGAAGTCGAGGTGGGCGATGTCGTCCTCGGAGTGCAGGACGCCCTCGGCCACCAGGCGGCGGCCGACCTCGTAGACGACGGTGCGGACCAGCCAGACCGAGGTGACCATCGCCATCCGGCTGACCTCGCGCAGCTCGCTGCAGGTGGCGAAGAGCGACATGATCTTCCGCAGCACGGCCCGCTTCACCGCGGGCAGTTCCCGCAGCAGCTCCTCGGCCTCCTGCGCGGCGTTGCCGTCGCCGCGCAGCAGGTCGTCGATGGAGAACTCCTCGTCCTGCGCATAGCGGCGGACCATCTGGAAGACGTAGGTGGGATCGTCCACCCAGCGCGGATGGGTGAGCTCCATCTCCTGGCGCCCGCGGGTGCCGTTGGTGCGCATGAACGGCTCGACGTGCGAGGTCCAGAAGGCACGTCCCTCGGCGGTGGCGCGCAGCTCGGACTCGATGTCCGTCAGCGGCGAGTCCACGATGGTCTTCAGGACCTCGGGGCTCCGCCGGGCGGCCTGGGCCAACTCCCAGAGCTCACGGGCCGATTCGACGGTCCGCAGATTCGACATGTCCGTCTTGATGCGGTTCTGCAGGTTGGTGCCCTCGTCGCCGAGCCACTGGGCACAGAGGTCGGAGAACGCGCTGTAGAAGGCGAAGGCGTTGATGTAGTAAGGCATGTAGCCCACGTTCATCGCCTTGCAGTACGCGAGGTAGCGGCGGAACTCGGTACCCAGCTCGGCGCGGGTGAGCCTGGTGAGGTCCAGGGAGCGGGCCCGGTCGTACGCGCGGTGGCGGGAGGCGGCCATCCGCTCGGAGCGCCCCCGCATCTGGGCCAGCTCCCGCGCGAAGCTCCCCGCCCAGTGCCCCGCGGCGACCACGCCCCGCACACCGCCGGTGAACTGGCCGAAGGGCGAGCGGTAGGAGGGCATGTCCACCTCCTCGCTGGCGAAGCGCTCGGTGAAGACGGACGCGTCCTTGGTGGGCGGGCTCTGGGTGAGGACGTGCGAGGTGTAGGAGACGTTCAGATACACATGGCCCTGGAGGTAGCCCATGTGCAGGTCCATGTCGCCGGTGTGCCGGGTGCCGATGGAGCGGACGCAGTCGCCGTGGATGTTCTGCTGGTAGTAGCGCGCGAAGCTCAGGCCGAGCGGGGTCATCCCGCCGACGAAGATCTCCCCGATGTCCATCCGGGACCACATCGTGTTCTGCCGGACCAGGTCGGGCACGTCCTTGATGTACGGGGTGTGCAGGCTCGGCGGCTGTGCCTTGGTGGTGATGGGCCGGGTCTGCAGGAGCGAGATCCGGCCGTCCTTGAGCACCCACTCGATGTCCTGCTCGGTGCCGTAGCTGTCGCGCACCTGCACGGCCAGCCGGGCGAGTTCGCCGAGCTGCTCCGTGGTGAGCGATGCGACGTTGCGCCGCGCGGTGTCCACCTTGACCATGGCCACGCGGCCGGGCTCCACGGCCGCGCACTGGGTGACCTTGTACCGCACCCGCCGCTCGACGACCTCGAGGGTGCGGTCGTCCACCACGAACAGGTCGCTGGTGACCTTGCCCGACACCAGGCCCTCGCCCAGGCCCCAGCAGGACTCAACGACCATGCGGTGCGGCCGGCCGCCCATCGGGTCGATGGTGAAGAGCACCCCGCTGACGTCCGCGTGGACCATTTCCTGGACGACGACGGCCATCGAGCCGACCGCCGCGGGATCCTCCCGGTAGACCGTGGCGCGGTCCGACCACAGCGAGGCCCAGCACTCCTTCACCGCGGTCAGGAGCGCCTCGTCGCCGCCGACGTCCAGGAGCGTGTCGTGCTGGCCCGCGAAGGACTGCGCGGCCGAGTCCTCCTTGCTCGCCGACGACCGCACGGCCACCCGGGGCCTGCCCATCGCCGCGTACGCGTCCAGGATGAGCCGGGCGATCGGCTCCGGCAGCTCACGGGCGACGATCTCCTTGCGGACCGGGGTGTCGCCGGACCGCAGCTCCTCGGCGAGCCCGGTCTCGTCCAGGAAGCGCCGGAAGAGCCGGGTCGTGAGGCAGAACGCGGGCGGTACGGGCACCCCCGCCTCGATCATCTCGCCGAGCCTTGCGGCCTTGCCGCCCAGGTGCTCGGTGGCGACAGGGGTTCCGGAGCCGAGAATGACGACGAACTCGGTGTCGCCCTCGGGGTGTTCGGTGTTCTGTGTGCCGTCGGTGGCGGTCATACGGGCCTCCAGAATGGGCCGGGACGGATGGCGTGGGTCAGGAGTTGGTGCCGACGAAGGCACGGAACTGTTCTCCGGGGACGATCCGGTGGGCCTCCACATCGGTGAATCCCGCCTTCCGCAGCTGCGCCACGAGCTCCTCCTCCACCGGCAGCGGCCCACCGAAGTCGGCGAACTCGAACCAGAGGTTGAGGACTTCGAGGCTCGGGCTGCCGCCCTGGCACGAGGTGGTGAGGAGCAACCGGCCGCCGGGGGCCAGGGCTTCGCGGGCGCGCGCGAGCACCTCGACCCGCTCGGCCTCGGGGAAGTAGTAGATGTTGTTGTGCAGGGTGACCAGGTCGTAGCGCTCGTCGAAGGCCAGGGCGCGCAGGTCGCCCTGGCGTGTGGTGACGCGGTCGCCGAGTCCCCAGCGGTCCATGTTCCGGGCGGCCTCCTCGGCGACCTCGGGCTGCAGGTCGACGGCGAGTGCGGTGAGCCGGGGGTTGAGCGCTGCGGCATGGCGCACGTACACGCCGCTGCCGCAGCCGATCTCCAGGAGCCGGACGGCGCGCTGCCGGTCCAGGATCCGGGACACGGCCTCCTCGATGAACGGCTGCACCACGAGCGAGGAGCGGGCGATGACCGAGCCGTCCTGGTCGCCCAGGGTGAACGAACGGCCCTCGCGCACCATGCGCGGGGCGTCCAGGAGCACCGGGTGGTGGAAGCGGACGACCTCCTCGAGTGCGCCCGCCGCCGCGTCGTTCTCCACCCGGGCGAGCTGCTTGGCCAGGCGGCTCTTCAGGGCGTACCGGCCGTGCCGCGACTGCAGTTGGCCGAGCTTCACCCCGGCGTCGAGCCAGCGGCCCAGCCGGTGCGTGTCGCCCTCGATGCCCAGCTCCGCGGCGAGCGTGCGCAGATCGGCCGGGCTCTCGGCGAGCCGGCGCAGCACTCCGCTGCCGGCCGCGGCCGTCAGGAAGGCCGCCCGGTAGACCGGCGTGACCAGCTTGCCCGAGAGGGACAGAAGCAGCCTGATCTGCGGGGAGCGCAGCAGCCTGACGACCGTCGCCGCGGTCGTCAGCGGCGAGGCGTTGCGCGGGCGGTGTCCGGTCGACGTCATGAGTACCTCTGTGGTGAGCGGGCGGATGCGAGGCCTGCGCACCAGCCGCGCAGCTCGCGCAGGAGGAGGTCCTGGGTCGGCTCCTCCAGCAGGTAGAAGTGGCCGCCGGGCACCTCGCGCCGGTGGAACGCGGCGGTGGTGTACGGGCGCCAGGACTCGGCCTGTTCGGGGCGCGCGAGGGGGTCGTCGGCCCCGTTCATCACGGTCAGCGGCAGGTCGAGCGGGTCCCGCTGCCGCCACCGGTAGCGGTCGCAGACCCGCAGGTCGGCGCGGAGCGCGGGCAGCCGGCGGCGCAGGAAGGCCTGGCGCACGGCGCTGCGTCCGGCGCCGAGACCGCCCAGGCCGCCGAGCAGCGCGACGAGTTCCTCGTCCGGCAGGGTGCTGTCGCCGCGGTCGCCGTAGCTGTGCGGGGCCCGGCTGCCGGAGAGGAAGAGGCCAAGGGGGCCCGGCCGGCCGCGCTCCCGCAGCGCGCAGGCCACCTCGTACGCCAGCAGGGAGCCCATGCTGTGGCCGAAGAACGCACACCCCGCGTCGAGCCGCCGGCCGATCAGTGCCTCGGTGATCGCGTCGACCAGCGGGCCCATCGAGGTGAACGGCTCCTCGGCGAGCCGCAGCCCGCGGCCGGGCAGCAGCAGCGGTTCGACCCGTACGCCGGTGCCGAGCGGGCGGCTCCAGCGGTGGAAGACCGAAGGGGTGCCGCCCGCGTACGGGAAGCACACCAGCGGCAGCGCCCCCGGCGCGGCGTGGCCGGGGCCGCCCGCGGGGAACCACGGGCCGTCGGCGCGGGCGTCCGGCGGTACGCGGACGGAGGGTTCGGCTGGGGGCACGGTGTCCTCGGTGGTGTCGGGTACGGCGGGCAGGGGCCGGGGTCCGGGGGCGATCGACGGCCGACCGGAGCGCGCTGCGTCAGGACGGTGGCTCACCGGCGCCTTCGGCCAGTGCGCGGTAGTCGGTCTTGCCGTTGGCGTTGCGCGGCAGACCGGCGAGGCGGGTCGCCGCGTGCGGCAGCATGTAGGGCGGCAGATGCTCCTTGCAGTGCTGCTTGAGCTGGAGCAGGTTCGGCTGCTTCGCTCCCTCGCGCAGGACGTAGTACACGGCGATCCCCGCCCGGCCGCCCTCGCCGGTGGTGATCACCGCGGCGTCCTCGACGGCCGGGTGCCGCAGGACGGCCGACTCGACCTCCCCGAGCTCGACCCGGTAGCCGGAGAGCTTGACCATCCGGTCCTTGCGGCCGCGGTAGACCAGCAGACCCTCTTCGTAGGCCACCAGGTCGCCGGTGCGGTGCCGGCCGCCGCGGTGGTCGTCGGCGGCGGGCTCGTGCTCGCGGCCCCAGTAGCCCGGGGTGACGCACTCGCCGGATACGACGAGTTCGCCGGGCTCCCGTGAGTCGGTCACCGTGCCGCCGTCCGCGTCCTCGACCCGGACGTGAGCGCCCTTGATCGGGGAGCCGATCGGCAGCGGGTGCTCCCGTCGCAGGTCGGCCGGGGTGGCCCGGTGGTAGGTGCAGACGTTGGTCTCGGTCGGGCCGTAGAGGTTGTAGAGCGCGGTGTCGGCGGGCAACAGGGGTACCAGCGCCGCCAGTTGGCCGATGGGGAAGACCTCGCCCGCGAACAGGACGTACCGCAGTGTGGTCGTCTCCTGTGGCGTCAGCGCTCCCGACGCGGTGAGCAGATGCAGGATCGAGGGCACCGAGTACCAGACGGTGACGCCGTGCCTGCGGATGCCCGACGCCAGCGCGGACACGTCCTTGGACTCGGCGTCCGGGATGATCCACAGCGAGGCCCGCGCGGCGAGCGCGGTGAAGAGGTCGAAGGTGCTGAGGTCGAAATTGAACGAGGCGTGGTTCGCGAAGACGTCCGCGGGGCCCACATCAAGCTCCTCCAGCGCCCAGCCGACGAAGTTGGCGAGGTTTCGGTGGGAGATCTTCACGCCCTTGGGCGTTCCGGTGGAGCCCGAGGTGTAGAGCAGGGCGGCCAAGTCGTCGGGTGTGATGGGGCGTTCGGCGGGTTTTGTGCCACCGGTGGGAGTGGCACAGGCGAACTCCGTCCAGGCGACCACGGCGGCAGCCGAACCCGCCGCCCCGGCGTCCTGCGCACCGTCGGCCGGGGCATCGGTCAGAACAATGGCGCGCAGCGACCGCGGCAGTTCCGACGCGGTGAGCCTGCGGAGTCGTCCGTGGTCGGTGAACAGCACGGTGGGCGACGAGTCACGGAGGATCGTCGTCACCCGGCCGGCCGGCTGCGCGCCGTCCAGCGGTACGTACACGCATCCGGCCTCCAGGGTGGCGAGGATCGCCTCCGCGTAGCGCGGCTGCTTGTCCAGCCAGATGGCCACGCGTTCGCCGGGCCCGGCGGTGGCCGCGCGCAGCCGCAGGGCGAGCGCGTCGACCCGGTCGGTCAACTCGCCGTACGAGAGCGGGTCTTCGCCGACCAGTGCGGTACGGGCGAGGTCGTCCGCGTCGAGTCCGCGCGGCAGCCGGATCACGGAGATGTTCCCCTTCTTCACGGTGCGCCCCTCACCCCTCGGACGGGGAAAGGACCCCGACCTCACGTCCGGCCTCGACGAAGATTCCCGCCGCCTCTTCGAGATCGGCGGTGGTGTGCTCGCTGGTGACGCTGATGCGCAGCCGGGCGTCGCCCAGCGGTACGCCCGGGAAGACCACGGTCTGGCAGAACAGCCCGCGTGCCCGCACGGCCCGGCCCATCTCCATCGCGGTGCGCTCGTCGCCGATGACGATCGGCAGGATGGCGCTCTCGGAGTGCTCCAGGTCGAACCCGGCGTCGAGGAGCGCGGAGCGCAGCGTCCGGATGTTGTCCCAGAGCCGGGTGACGCGCTCCGGCTCGGACTCCATGACGTCGATCGAGGCGATCAGGCCCGCGGCCGTGCCGGGCGGGATGTTCGCCGCGAAGACATAGGAGTTGGCGTAGAAGCGGAGGTAGTCGATGACCTCCTCGTCGCCGACGACGAAGCCGCCCATGCCGGCCAGCGCCTTGCTCATCGTGCCGAGCTCCAGATCGACCTCGCCCTTGAGGCCGAAGTGCTCGGCGGTTCCGGTGCCGCGCTCGCCCAGGACGCCGGTGGCGTGCGCGTCGTCGACCAGCACGCGGGCGCCGTACTCGCGGGCCAGGCGCACGATCTCGGGGAGGTCGCAGACGTCGCCGTGCATGCTGAACACGCCGTCGGCCACGATGAGTTTGCCCATGGCCTCGCCGCGGCAGCGCTGCAGGACCCGTTCGAGGTCGGCCATGTCGTTGTGGCGGTAGATCTTGCGGACCGCGCCGGAGAGCTTGCAGCCGTCCACGATGCTCATGTGGTTGAGCCGGTCGACGATGGCCGCGTCATAGCTCTTCACCAGGCCGGAGATGACGCCGAGGTTGGCGGAGTAGCCGCCGGGGAAGACCGCGCAGGCCTCACGGCCCTTGAGGCGGGCGAGCCTGCGCTCCAGCTCGCGGTGCAGCTCGTTCGTGCCGCCGATGATGCGGGAGCCGGTGTGGGTGGCGCCGAAGGATCGGGTGGCGTCGCAGACCGCGTCGATCACCTTGGGGTGATTGGCGAGGCCGAGGTAGTTGTTGGAGGCGAACATCAGGAACTCGCGCTCCCGGCCCTCCAGGTCGTCGTAGATGACCGCGCGGCTGCCGCTCATCGCGCGGTGCGGCATCCCGTACCAGTAGAGCTTCTCCTGCTCGCGCTGCGTCCGGTACTGGCGGAACGAGCGGGCCTTGGCGAAGAGGTCGGGGTCGCGCTCCTCCATGAAGTCCTTCATGGAGCGGCTGTCCCACTCGCCCCCCTCGCCTGCCTCGGCCCTCGCGCCCGTGGTCCGCGTACCCGCGTTCCGGCCGTCGAGCGGCTGGAGTGCGGCGAGTTCGGCGTGCAGCTTGCGCAAGGTGGTGGCCAGGACGCCGTCGGTGGCCTCCTGCGGGATCCCGGCGGCATCGGCGGTGTCCGCGATGATCGACGTGAGGACGACCGAGTCGATGCCGAGCTCGCTCTCGAAGTCGGCGTCGAGACCCAGCTGTTGACGCTGGTAGTGGGTGTGCCGCATGGCCGTGACGACCAGGGTGTGCAGCAGCGGGTCGTCCGCACCGTCGTCGGCCGCGGGGGCGTCGGCCGGTGCGGGGGCGTCGCCCAGCGCCGCGGTCACGTCCGCCACCAACTCCCGCAGGGTCGCCGGGGATGAGTCAAGATCGCCCTTCAGGCCGAAGTGCTGGGTCAAGGCCTCCAGGATCGACTCGAGGACCACGGAGTCGATGCCGAGCTCGCCCTCAAGGTCGCTCTCCGGCGTCAGGCGCGCGATGTCGTACAGCGTGCGGGACGCGACGATCTCGACGACCTGGCGGTGGATGAGCGAGGGGTCCTCGGCGACGTCCGCCGACTCCTTCATCGGGCACCCTCTTTCTCGTTCTGGATGCGGTCCACGAGCGCGGTGATGGCTCCGACCGTCTGGAAGTTCCCCGGTGCGACCTCGTGCAGTGGAACCGTGATGCGGAATTCGCTCTGCAGGAAGTGCACCAGGTCGAAAATTCCCGCGGAGTCGATGATGCTCAATTCGGTGAGAGGTGTTTCGGTATCCAGGCCCTCGGTGTCACCGTCAAGCCAGGCCGTGGCTATGTATTCGATGATCGACTGCTCAGTAATCATGGCCGCCTTAGACTTGTATTCGGCAGAATGCCGAGCCGTGACAACAGTTGCAGACCTGCCTTGCATCCCGCTGAGATTCGGATGTAAATCCACTGTTGCGCGCATTGGTGCAGGTGGGAAGGGGTCTGCGGGCAAGTTCCCGGGAGGCGTGCCGGGCGCCGGGGCGGGAAAGTCATGCTTGCCGCACATCGTCGTCGGAGTGTTGAATTTCTATGGTACGTTTCCACGGCTTTTCGCCAACCGGCCGAACGATAAAATCTGGAGTTGCCAGTCATGCACTCCGAAGACGCAGCCTGCGATGAGCAGGAAAACACCGGAAACGAGCGCACGGCGATCATCGGAATCGCCGCGCTCACTCCTCGGGCAGTGGGGGCTGAGGCCTACTGGACATTGGTACGGGACGAAACGGAAGGAATGCGCGGGCCGGCTCGCTGGGCACCTGAGGAGCCCGCGGTCGACGTGGCCCGCTTCGGCGTCCCGCCCGTGCAGGCGCGCTCCATGGCCCGGCTGCAGCTCCTGATGCTGGAGGCCGCCGACCAGTGCCTGGCGGACGCCGGGGCCGGCCGCACCGGCGGGGACGACCGCACCGACGTCGTGGTCGGCACCTGCTTCGGCCTCGACCGGCAGTACGCCAACGCCCTGCGCATCGCGGGCAGCGGATACGCCCGCGAGGTGGAACGCGCCGCGCTCGCCACCGGCAGCCCGGAGGCGGCGGAGAACGCGGGCCAGGCCGCCGAGGAGCTGCGCGGACTGCTCCAGCGGAACCTGGGCGCCGCACCGCACGACAGGGTCGGCGAGATGGCGAGCACGATCCCGGCCCGGATCGCGTCGGCGTTCGGGCTGCGCGGCCGTACGCTCGCCGTGGAGTCGGCCGACGCCACCTCGTTCCTCGCGCTCGACCAGGCCATGGGTTCACTGCGCTCCGGGCTCGCCGAGCGCGCCCTGGTCGTCACCGGGCAGCTGCGGGAGAGCGGGCTCCTCGCCACGTTGCTGCGGACCAAAGGGCTGCTGCCGCAGCCGCTCGCCGCGGCCGACCCGTCGGGCGAACTCTCCGAAGGTGTAGGCGCGTTGCTGCTCAAGCCGCTCGCCGCGGCCGAGCGCGACGGCGACCGGATCTACGCCACGATCGCGACTTCCCGCATCCGGCACCGGGGTCGCGCGGGGGCGTTCCGCCACGAGACCTCGGCCGCGCGGCACCGCGACGTCATCCGCGCCGCCCACGGGCCCACCGGCGCGGGACCTGCCGCAGTCCAGTACGTCGAGCGCGCCGCAGCCGCCGCCGATGAAGCCGAGAGCAGCGAACTGGCCGCCCTGAAGGCGGAGTTCGGCGCCGACGGGCCGGTGGTCGGCGCGGTGCGCCACCGGATCGGGCGCACCTTCGCCCACGCCGGTCTCGCCGCCGTCACGACGGCGGCGCTCGCGCTGCACCACCGCACGCTGCCCGCACACCGCACCCGGAGCGGCCAGGTACCCGCGGCCGACTGGGCGGCGCCCGAGGACTCCGCACCTCGCCGGGCCGCCGTCACCGGGGCCTCGCTCACCGGGACGCTGTGTCACCTGACCCTGGAGGAATACGTACCGCGGCGCGTCGAAACCCAGGGGCGGGTGACGGCGACGGACGCCGTGCCGCGGATCGCCGAACTGCCCGAGCCGATCGCCGTGGTGGCCTACGGAGGGCGGTTCGCCGACGCCGAGGACGCCGACGCCTACTGGCGGATGATGCTGGCGGGCCATGACCGACTGCGCCCGGTGCCCGCCGACCGCCTCGACCGCGAACTCCACTACACGCCCGGCTCGTTGAGTCTCAACCGCAGCTACACGGAGCTGGGCGGCCACGCTCCGGTCCCGCAGTCACCACCGCCCGGCACGGAGATCGGGGCCGAGCGGTACGCGGCGATGGACGCCGCCCAGCGCATGACGCTCGCGGTCGCCGCCGAGCTCTTCGGCCGCCGCGGCGGCCGACCCCTCACCGGGTGCGGTCTCATCGCCCTGGCCAGCAACCTCGGCCTCACCGCCGACCGGCAGGCCTACGTGGACGGCTCCCTCGGGGAACTGGAGGACCACGTACGGGACCTGACCGCCTTCAAGGGGCTCTCCGTGGCGGAGGTCGAGCAACTTCTCGACACCGCCCGGAAGTCGTACGGCCGCCCCGCCGAGCCGACGCCCCACACCCTGGACGGCGCGCTGGCCAGCGGTTCGGCCGCGCTGCTCGCCGGTGTGTACGGTCTCGACGCCGTACCGCTCGCGGTGGAGGCGGCCTGCGCCTCGTCGCTGGCCGCCCTGGACACCGCGATGACCGCCCTGCGCAACGGAACCGTCGACTACGCCCTTGCCGGTGGCGTCGAACTGCCCTGCGCCGCACGGGACATGGCGCTCTGCTCGGCGCTCGGTCTGCTCTCGCACAGCAGGATCACCCCGTTCGACGCCGACGCCGACGGCTTCACGCCCGGCGACGGCTGCGCGCTGTTCCTGCTCAAGCGGCGCTCGGACGCCGAGCGGGACGGCGACGAGATCGTCGCCCTGCTCACCGGCGCCGGCGCCGCCAACGACGCCAAGTCGTTGATCGCCCCGGACGTGGAAGGCCAGGTCCGTGCCATGCGCCAGGCCTTCACACAGGTCGGCCACGCGCCGTCGGACGTGGACTACCTGGAGGCGCACGGCACCGGCACCAAGGTCGGCGACCGGGTGGAGATCACCGCCACAGGGCGGGTCTACGGAGGCGCCGCCCGTGCCCGCCCCCTGGAGATCGGCTCCGCGAAGAGCTTCGTGGGTCACACCTTCGCGGCGGCGGGCGGGGCCGGTCTGCTGCGCACGGTGCTCGCCCTGCGCGCCGGGACGCTGCCCCCGAACACCAACCTCCACCGCCCCAACCCGGCACTGGGCCTCGACGCGCTCCCGGCCGTGATCGGCATCGCCCCCAAGGCGTGGCCGGACACACCGGGCCGCCCGCGCCGGGCCGCGGTGAGCTCCTTCGGCACCGGCGGCATCAACTACCACCTGCTGGTCGAGGAGCCCGGCCCCGTGGCGGCCGGACCCGCCACACCGAGCACTCCCCGTGACGACGCACCGAAGGATGGGACGGACCTCCCCCGATGAACCCGCTGATCAGCTTCACCCTCGACCGCGACACCGAAGAGATGTGCGCGACGCTCACGGACTTCGCCGAGAACAGGCTGCAGGCACCCGAGACGTTCGACGCCGACGACTTCCGCCGCCGGTGGCTCCTCGCCGGACGGCAGGGCGTCACCGGCACCTGCGTCCCGGACGAGTTCGGCGGCTCCGGCCTCGACGCGGTCACCGCCACCGCGCTGATGGAGGCACTCGGCCGCGGCTGCCGGGACACGGGCTTCGCCTTCTCCGTCGCCGCGCATCTGTACGCCTGCCTGATGCCGGTGGTCGAGTTCGGCACGACCGAGCAGAAGAAGCGCTGGCTGCCGAAGCTCGCCTCCGGGGAGCTGATCGCCGCCCACGGCATCACCGAGCCGGAGGCCGGGTCGGACGCGCTCAACCTGCGGACCCGCGCCGTACGGGACGGCGACCGCTACGTCCTGAACGGCGAGAAGTGCTTCACCACCAACGCCCCGGTCGCCGACGTCTTCCTGATCCAGGCGGTGACCGACCCCGGGGGCGGCTACTTCGGGGTGACCTCCTTCCTGGTCGAGGCGGGCACACCCGGCCTCACGGTCGGCCGTCCGTACGACAAGGTGGGCCTGCGCGGTTCGCCGATGGCCGATGTCCATCTGGAGGACGTCGCCGTGCCGGCCGATCAGGTCCTGGGCGCCGAGGGCGGCGGCGCTGCCGTCTTCACGTCGTCGATGCGATGGGAGCGCACCTGCCTCTTCGCCGCTTACCTCGGCGGCATGCGGCGGCTCCTGGACTCCACGATCGACTACGTGCGGGAGCGCGAGCAGTTCGGCACCCCCATCGGCTCGTTCCAGGCGGTCAGCCATCGCATCGTCGACATGATGCTGCGCTACGAGTCGGCGCGCCTGATGCTCTTCCGCGCCGCCGTCGGCCTCGACGAGGGCAGCCATGACGAGGTGGGGCCCGCGCTCGCCAAGCTCGCGGTCAGCGAGGCAGCCGTACAACTCGGCCTGGATGCCGTGCAGTTGAGGGGCGGCCTGGGGATCGTGGGCGGAGAGGCGGAGACGTTCCTGCGGGACGCCCTGCCCTCCCGGATCTTCTCCGGCACCAACGAGATCCAGAAGAACAACATCGCTCGGGCGCTCGGCCTGGGCCGCCCGCCGCACAGGCGCCGTACGACCCGCTGAAGCGCCCCGCGCGGCCACCCGTACGTACGCTCCCCACTCCCCGGAGGAACAGACAGTGGAGTACATCGTCCACCGCATCAAGCTCCGCCCCGCCGTCGACCCCCAGCGCTTCGAGCGCTGGGTGAGCGAGGTCGACTACGCGACGTGCCCCGCACTGCCCAGCGTCGTCAGCTTCAGCGTCCAACGCGCGTCGCGCGACCCCGAGGCGCCCTTCCACTACTTCGAGGTCATCGGTGTCACCGACCGGGACGCCTTCGACCGGGACATGAAGCTGGACGCGTTCCACGAGCTGGAGCAGGCCTTCGACGCGATGGCCCTCGTCGTCGACGAGACGGCCGGTGAACGGATAGGCGCCGGATACTCCAAGTCATCGATCTGGTAGGGCGGTTGACGGCACAAAGAGCAGCGGGCCCCGGTCGCGTGAAGCGACCGGGGCCCGCTGTTCCCGTACTGCCCGCGCCTGACCTCAGGCCCGGCTCAGCAACAGGACCGCGTTCTGCCCGCCGAACCCGAAGGAGTTGCTGACCACGGTGGAGAGCTGACCCTCGCGGCCCTCCTTGCATACGACGTCCAGATCGATCTCCGGATCCTGACTCTCCAGATTCGCCGTCGGCGGGATGAAGGAGTGCTCCAGGGTCAGCGCGGCCGCCGCCGCCTCGATCGCCCCCGCGGCGCCGAGCGTGTGCCCAAGCACCCCCTTGACGGACGTGACCGGCGGCTGGTGCGGGAAGACCCGGCGGATCAGCCGGGCCTCCGCAGCGTCGTTGAGCGGAGTGGACGTGCCGTGGGCGTTGACGTGGTCGACGGCCTCCGGACCGACCCCCGCGTCCCGCAGCGCGGCCCGTACCGCGAGCTCGGCGCCCGCGCCCTGCGGGTCGGGTGCCGTCGGGTTGTACGCGTCCGCGGACGCGCCGTACCCGCTCACCCGCCCCCGTACCCGCGCGCCGCGCGCCGCGGCGTCCTCCATGCGCTCCAGGACCAGGACGGCAGCGCCCTCGGCGAGCACGAAGCCGTCCCGGTTCACGTCGAAGGGGCGCGATGCGACCGTGGGGTCCTCGGCGTGCCGGGAGAGCGCACCCATCTGCGCGAAGCCGCCGGCGATCGACGGCACCATGCAGGATTCCGCGCCGCCGGTGAGGACCACGTCGCAGACGCCGCCGCGCAGCAGCTCCCGGGCGGCGCCGATGGCGGTCGTGCCGGACGAACAGGCCGTCACCGTCACGAAGTTGGGTCCCTTGGCGCCGTACTCCATCGCCAGGTGACCGGCCGACATGTTGCAGATGAGCATCGGGATCAGCATCGGCGAGATGCTTGCCGTGCCCTGCTCCAGGAGCTTGCGGTGCTGGGCCTCCCAGGTTCCGGCCCCGCCGAGACCCACGCCGAGGACGACACCGACGCGGGCCCCGTCCCAGGTGGCCGGGTCGAGCCCGGAGTCGGCGACCGCCTCCGCGGCGGCGGCGAGTGCCAGCTGGTTGTGCCGGTCGAGCCGCCACGCCTTGCGCCGGCCGATGGCCTTCACCGGGTCGAAGTCGGGTACCTCGGCGCCGAACTCGACCGGCTCGCCGCTGAGTCCGGGGACCGGACCGGCACAGGTGGACTCGGCGGCGCGCAGCCGCTCCCAGGTGGGTGACACCCCGATCCCGGCGGGTGTCACCATCCCCAGGCCGGTGATGGCGGCGTCGAAGCGGCCGTCACCGGCCCCCATCAGACCCCCACCAGCTTGGCCTCGATCACCTTGGCGACGTGCGCCATCGTGTCCTCGGCGTGCAGCTCGTCGTCGCCTATGGGCACGTCGAACTCCTGCTGTGCGGCGATCGTCAGCTCGACCAGGGCGAGGGAGTCGAGTTCCAGGTCCATGAAGGTGGTGCTCTCGGAGACTTCGCCGGCCTCGGCGCCGAAGCCCTTCACCAAGAGGTCGACGAAGCGTGCGTACACGTCACTCATGGGTATCTCCGTAAGGGTGGTGTGGTTGGTCGGTGTGGTGCCTGTGGTGTCTGTGGAGCCTGTGGTGCGAGTAGGTGATGAGCGGCATGGCAGTTCAGAGGGGTCATGCGGGTTGTACGTCCGGCCAGGTCAGGGCGGCGGCGCCCCAGGTGAGTCCGCCGCCGAAGGCGGTGAGCACGGTGCGGTGGCCGGGGACGAGACGCCGCTGGGTCACCGCGTCGGCGAGGACCAGCGGCAGGGAGGCCGCGGCCGTGTTGCCGACCCGGTCCAGGTGGACCGGACAGCGCTCGCGCGGCAGTCGGAGCTGGTCGGCGACGGCGTACAGGATGCGGAGGTTGGCCTGGTGCGCGAGCAGCCGGTCGATGGATTCCACATCCCAGCCCGACTCCTGTGCCACCCGGCGGGAGCTCTCCGTCATCCGCTCCACCGCGTTGCGGAAGACGGCCTTGCCGTTCATCCGGAAGTACGGGTCTGCGTCGGCGGCGGTCTCCGCGCGGAACGGCTCCCTGGAGCCGCCCGAACGGACCGAGATCAGCTCCTCGCCCTCGCCGTCACTGGCGAGCACGGTGGGTCCGAGCGCACCCGGCTCGTCCGGGTCGCCCACCCGCAGGAGCACCGCACCCGCCCCGTCACCGAAGATGGCACGCGCGGAACGGTCCTGCGGATCGAGGAGGCTGGAGTAGGTGTCCGCCCCGATCACCAGGACGCTGTCGGCCGTGCCCGCCGCGATAAGACCGCGGGCGGTGGCCAGCGCGTAGAGGAAGCCGGTGCAGACGGCGGACACGTCGAAGGCGGGTACCGGCCCGAGCCCGAGGCGGGCCGCGACCAGTGGAGCGGTGGCCGGGCAGATCCGGTCAGGGGTGGTGGTGGCGAGCACGACCGCGTCCGCGTGCTCCCGTCCCGCGGATTTCAGGGCCCGGCCACCGGCTTCGGCGGCCATGTCGGAGGTGGCGGTGCCGGGTTCGGCGATGTGCCGCCGCCCGATGCCGGTCCTGCTGCGTATCCAGTCGTCGGAGGTGTCGAGCTCCCGGCCGAGATCGTCGTTGGTGACGATCCGGGGCGGCAGCCAGGTGCCGAGTCCGGCCAGGATCGAGGCCCGATTCATCGCTGTCATCCCCGGATCAGGCCGCGCCCGCAGGCGTCGTCGCGGGCGGGGTCAGGGACGCGAGCCGGTCGGCGAGCTTGGTGTCGCCGACGACCGTTCCGACGGGGAAGAGGCCGATGACGATCAGGCTGATCGTCTCCTTGATGACGCGCTCGGCGACCGGATCGAGGATGCCGACCAGGCTGGGGATGCCGAAGTCGAAGTCGGTGGTGAAGTCGACCTTGGCGCCGCGGTCCGTGGCGACCACGTGCCAGCGTCCCGCGAAGGACTCGAAGTCCCCGTCCGCCTGTGCGAAGTCGATGGTGCGGGCGGTCTCGTCCGAGCGGTCGGTCTCCGTCCAGCGCAGGATTCCGTTGCGGAAGTAGACCTCCCAGTCGCTGCCGCCCTCGTGCGGTTCGACCGAGCGCACCGCGGGTGCCAGGTCGGGGAACCGGCCGAACTCGCCGATCGCCGCGAACGCGGTGTCGGGGTCGATGCCGGGCAGATCGATCACAAGCTGCACGCTACGCATGGGGTTTGCCGCCTAGTGAGTCGGAACGGTGGGGACGTACTGCGCCGCCTGAGCGCGGCATGCCCGGTCGAACGCCTCGTAGAGGAACGTCACGTCCGAGGGCGCGAGCACTGCCGGGGGAGTGAAGCGCAGCACCATGTGCGAGTTGAGCGAGTGGTTGGCGATGACGCCCTGGTCGAGCAGCTCGATCAGGAGCTCCCCCGCGAGGCCGGGTTCGGTGAACTCCACGCCGATCAGGAGCCCTTGGCCGCGCACCTCGGCCACGGTGTCGCCGAAGTGGCGTACGGCGATCGCGCGGAGTTCGGTGAGCAGCTCGCCGCCGAGGACGCGGGCGCGGTCGACCAGGCCGTCGTCCTCGATCGCGGCAAGGGCACCGCGCACCGCCGCCATCGCGAGGGGCGAGCCGGAGAACGTGGACGTGTGCAGGTAGGGGTCCTTGTCGAAGACCGAGAACACCTCCGGCGTGGCGACGAGCGCGGAGACGGGCATGATGCCGCCGCCCAGTGCCTTGCCGGTGAGCAGGATGTCGGGCACGACGCCCGCAAGCTCGGCACCCCACCAGGCGCCGAGCCGGCCGAGGCCGGTCTGGATCTCGTCGAGGACGAGCAGGGCTCCGTGGGTGTCGCAGATCTGGCGTACGTCGCGCAGGTAGCCGCTCGGCGGGAGGATCACCCCGGCCTCGCCCTGCACGGGCTCCAGGACGACGCAGGCCTCGCCGGGCATCGTCGCGAGGAGTTGCTCCAACGCCGCCGCGTCGCCGTACGGGACGTGGTCGACCCCCGGGAGCAGTGGACGGAACGGGTCCTGGAAGACGTCCTTGCCGGTGAGGCTGAGCGCGCCCATCGTCTTGCCGTGGTAGCCGCCCTCGGTGGCCACGAGACGGGTGCGGCCCTGGGTGCGGGCGAGCTTGATCGCCGCCTCCACCACCTCGGCGCCGCCGCACGCGAAGTGCACCCGTTCGAGACCCTCGGGCGTGTGGGCGACGAGGGCGTCCGCGGCGTAGGCCGCCTGTGGTTCGAGGAAGAGCCGGGTGGCGACGGGATGGCGGCCCAGCTGCTCGGTGACCCGGGAGAGGACCGCCGGGTGCCGGGCTCCGGTGATGAAGACGCCGTAGCCCCCGCAGTTGAGGAATCGGCGGCCCTCCTCACCGGTGACCCAGGCCCCGTCCGATGCCAACTCGACGTGTCGGCCGAAGAGTTCGCCGAGGGTGGCGCGGCCCTTGTTCATCCGCGTCCGGTAGAGCTCGATCAGGGTGTCCGCGTCGGTGGCCTCGGCGGCGCCCGGAGTTTCGACTGTGGTCATGGTTCCCCTAGTGGTCGCCCGGAAGGGCAGGTTGTCGCGCAGGTCCCGCAGGGCAGCCTGGAGCGTCACGGCGAACGCCTGGGGCAGGTGCCCGCCGAACGAGTCAGCTGAAAAGCTCACGCCAGGCGCCGAAGACGGCCTCGCGCGGATGAGAGCCACTGCTGAAGCTCACTCCTTGGACGTGCGAGGTGCGCAGGATCGGGTAGTTGGCCTCGCCGAAGACACCGCCGGTCAGGCCGGTGCCGCCGTGCGTGGGAAGGCAGGGCAGGAAGCCGATGTGCGAGTCGTTGACCTTGAGCAGGCCGCCGCCGGTGATGCGGTCGGTGAAGTACCGCACCACCTGCTCGTCGCGTGCCCACAGGGAGTTCCGCAGCCCGTACTCGTTGGACTCGACGAAGGAGACGAAGCGGTCCAACAGGTCGGTGTCGTCGGCCGGTTCGGCCACGATCACCGGGAGCAGCGGGAAGAACGTCTCGTGGCGTACGGCATCCAGCTCCCGTGCGTGCGCCAGACCGCGTACGACGAGGACGGTCGGTTCCAGGAAGATGCCGTGCGGGTCGCGGGTGCCGTCCAGCTGCATCGCGTGCCCGCCGTGGGCGAGTTCGGCGCCCTTCTCCAGGGCCTGCTCCAGGCAGGAGAAGAACTTCTCGTTGCGCAGTACGGGCGTCAGGAGCACCTCGGGGTCCTGCGGCCGGCCCGGCAGGATCTCGCGCACCCGCCGCAGCAGCGCTTCGAGCAGCCCGTCGGCGGCGTCCGGGTGGACGACGACCTGGTTGGGGATCATGCACAGCTGGCCCGATCCGTAGAAGCTCTCGGTGAGGGCCTCGGCGGCGAGTTCGACGTCGGCGTCCTTCCAGACGGTGACCACGTCGTTGCCTGCCAGCTCCAGGATCGGCTTCTTCCCGGCGGCGATGCAGCGCTGCTCGAAGCGGACGCCGTTCTCGCTGCTGCCGAAGTAGATGATGTCGTCGACCTCGGGGCTGTCCAGCCAGACCGAGAGCATCGGCGCCGGATCACCGCAGACCGCGTTGAGTACGCCGCTGGGTGCGCCGAGTTCCTCCAGGACGGGCGCCACGATCTCCTGGAGCACGTACATCACGCCCAGCGGACCGCTGCGGGGTGCCCTGACGACCAGCGCGTTGCCGGCCATGATGGCGGTGGCGCCCAGCATCGCGCTGGAGAGCGGGGCGTTCTGCGGCGGGTTGAGGCAGACGACCCCGTCCGGCCGGCGGCGGACCTGCAGCCGGCGCTCGCCGTGGTCGAACTCCTGCAGCATCTGCGAGCGGTAGAACGCGGCGGACTGCGCGCCGAAGATCTCCAGCATCCCGGAGACCTGCCAGCGGGCCAGCTGGAGGGGATGGCCTTCCTGGACCAGGACGGCGGCGATCTGCTCGGCGTTGTCGGAGATGCGCCGGTGGAGCAGCTCGGCGAATCGGTCGACCCGGACCTCCAGCGGGACCGCGGCCCACTCCTGGACCGCCGACGCGGCTGCTTTCACCGCGAGTTCGACGGTGCCGCGGTCCGCCTTGGCGACCCGGCCGACCACGGTCTCGGGCAGGCCATCGGGAGCGGCGTCTTCCGGCCGTCCCTGCTCCAGACGGCGCTTGAGGCGGAGGCTGGCGAACACGTCGTCGAGCAGGGCGTTGGAGTCCATCACGTAGACCCACTCGCCGCTCTCCCTCCGCTCGCCGTTCACGTAGGAGTAATAGGTGCGCAGGCCTTGAGGATTCGAACGGGACAGCTGACCGGTGCCCACACTAACTCCTTTTCATCTGCGAATATCGAGCGCGTCGAGGTTGTGGAGGAGGGATGCCCACAAGACCTTTCCAGGGGTTCCTGAGAATGCACTGAGACCTGACTGAGGCCGTTTTGTCCGGATGAGGGCATGCGTGACGGGCGGCGGTGCCCGGGTGTCCGGATATCGCCGCACCGTCTGTTGATACGGACTTCGCGGGGGTGACATGGGGGCACGCCCCCACTATGGTTAGTCAGGTGACTAACCTTGCGGAACGGAGGTGCCCCCTGGGCGAGTTGTGTGCTCCTGGCTGGATGGTGGGATCGGCGTCACGGCATCGTGGAGGGCGCGCGCACCAAAGGGATCGATGGCGCTGCGGCCGGTGAGGGGTGCGGCGGCGACAGAGGTGAACTCCGCGCGGCGAAATCCGGGACGAGGGCGTCAGCGCCCGGCGAGGATCAGGCTCGGTTCCTGCTGCAGGATTTCGGTCAGCCGGTTGCGCATCCCGGGGCCGGGATCGAGGCCGAGGTCATTGCTGAGATGTTCCCGGACCCGGTAGTAGACGTTTATGGCGTCCGCCTGCCGGCCCGAGCGGTAGAGGGCGAGCATGAGCTGCTCACAGAATCGCTCCCGCAGCGGGTAGCGAGTGAGTAACTGCTCGAGCTGCGGGACGACTTCGCGGTGCAGACCGAGAGCGAGTTGAGCCTCGATCAGCAGATCCCTTGCCATCAGCTTCGTCTCGTTGAGATGGGCGCACGCCGTCTGGCAGCTGATTCCCTGGCCGGTGTCCGCGAGGGCCGGACCCCGCCACATCTGGAGCGCCTCGGTGAGCCGGTCGATCGCCTGCTCCGGGTCCTGGTGGATGGTGCGGCTGCCCACTTCCTGCACGGTCCGGGTGAACCGCAGGGCGTCGACGCTGTCCGCGTCGATGTCGAGCAGATAGCCGGATCCGGAGGTCCGGAGCACGTCACGGGCCTGGGCGCTGTTCGTCTGCTGCGCCAGCGAGCGGCGCAGTCTGGCCACGTGCCCCTGGAGTGAATTGCCCGCCGAGCGCGGCGGGTTGGCGCCCCACAGTTCGTCAAGCAGGTCCGCCGCGGAGATCACCTCACCGGGGTGCAGGGCGAGGCTCGCGATGATGGTCCTTGGCTTGGCTCCTGGGATCTCGATCTCGGTCCCGTCATGGGTGACGTGCATCGGACCCAAAACTTCGATCAGCATTCGTTCCCCGTCTGCTCGAAATTGTGCCGTGCTTGCCGTGCTCTGTCGTGCGTGAGTGGGATCGGTCAACCGACCGGCCACCTGCTGTCGAGAGAAGGAAACAGGTGGCCGGCCAGTCCGTTGAAATCCCAAAGACAGAATGCCGCTCCAGTTAATGGAACGGATGTTCGCAAGGTGTCTGTCGGTTGTCCATTCGGTATCGCGTTGTACTACACGCGGGTATCCGCTTTTGCGTAAAAGGGGCTGGAAGTAGTATTTATACATGCCGCTCTGGCGGATATCCAGCCCGTACTTGCATTTTCAACGCATGGTGACCGTGGTCACGCTCGGCGACTTAATTGACGCTTAAACTACCGCTTGTAATTGAATCGCGTAGGGAAGGTGGAGAGTTCCCCCTTCACAAATGGGAGCCGCTTCCTCCAATTACGTCGTCCTGCGGTTCATTCTTCGGGGCGTTCTTCGGGTCGTTCTTCTGGCCGTTCTCCGGGGTGTTCTCCGGGGCGACAACGGCGGGCCGGCCGAGGCGTTCCGGCACGCCATGCGCGAGGACCAGCTTCAGGAGCAGTACGGCAGGCAGCCAGTCGAGCCCCGGAGGGGAGTCGACATAGGTCGCGACCATGATCCCGGTGACGACGACGGCGAGGGCGACCGGCCGTTTCAACCGCTCCTCCGTGACGCGCTCCACGGTGATCGCGCCGATGAGCGCCCAGGCGTACCAGAGCAGCCCCCACCACCAGTCGCCGCCCGGTATCACCAGGGCGATGAGCACCGGCTGGAAGTGGATCGCCGTGAAGCCCACCGGGTGGTGGATGAAGCGGGCGCACATCGAGTCGGTGAAGGTGAGGGGGGAGTGGTAGAAGAGCTTGGCGGTGTCGAGGCCGTTGGCCACCACGCCACCGGCCAGGTCATGGACGAGCAGGGCGCCGATCAGCCACTGCCACCAGGACCAGCCGAGGCCGTGTCCGCCGACCACCAGCGCACAGATGCCGAACACGGAGACCGCGTAGGCGAGTCCCTTCTCTACGCGGGTGGCGCCGGCGCCAAAGGCCCAGCTCGGCTTGGCCGCATCCACGGTGGATCCTCCTGGTGGGGGACGGGGAAGAGGGGGGACGACGGAGGGTTCGGCGGCCCGGCCGGGGGAGGTCCGGGCCGCCGAGACTGTGCCGTCAGGGGGATTGCCCCCCTCTGGGGCCCGGGTGACCAGGCAGGAAGTGGGACAGGGCGGAGAGCGCCTCTCCGTTGTCCAGATCGGGGTCGAGCATGCGGTGCAGCAGCATGCCGTCGAGCAGAGCAATCAGTACGGTCTCGCTGCCGTCCGGTGCGGAGGGGTGCACTTTCTTGAGCCAGGCGCGCAGCTGGGCCCTGGTCTCGGTGAGCGACTCCCGCAGCACCTCGCCGAGCAGCGGCTCACGGGCCGCGCCCGCGATCAACTCGACCGTGAGGCGGGCGGTCCTGCCGTCGTGCGAGGCGGACAGCAGCTCGATCAGTTTGACGTGCGCCTGCTCGAGCGTCGTGGTCCTGCTGAGCTCCTCGGTCACTGGGTCGAAGACCTGCTCGCCTGCTCGGCGGGCGATGGCCGCCTTCAGCGCGGGCAGTCCGCCCCAGTAGTAGTGGATCAGTCCGAGGTTGGCGCCGGCGCGCTCGGCGACGGACCGGGTGGTGACACCGGGCCAGCCGGCCTCCGCCAGCAACTCCACGCCGGCATCGGCCAGCTGCTCGCGTCGGCGCTGACCGCGGGGCGAAGTTGGCCGATCGACTAAATTAGTCATGCGACCAATCTAGCGTTCCGGCGCCGCTTTGTCACACGCGAGCATTTCCCCTGGTCGGAGCCGTTCCGTCGGTGATCAACGGCAGTGGACCCCCGGTCGGCCGACCGGCCCGGGCGGGTCTCGTCGCACTCGTAGGGCCGACGGACCACCGCAGAACCCGCCGCAGAATCTTTCTCCCGCGCTCTGACCGGGCAATTCACCGTCCCGAGCTCCGAATCGCCTTGACACCCGTATTCAACCGGCTATTTCATGCAGCTCCCGGGCGGGCATTTCCTGCAGCCCCTGTCGACGGCATTCCGCACCGAATCGATGCCACTTCGTCTCACGGCCCTGCACCCGTGCAAACCAATGGAGTTTCTCTATGCTTTCGCGACTGGCGTCGCTGGCTGTCCACCGGCGCCGTCTAGTGCTCATCTTGTCCGCACTGGGTTTCGTGTTGATCGGCGTCGTCTCAGGGCCAGTGATGACCTCGCTCTCCGCGGGCGGCTTCGACGACCCCGATTCCGAGTCGTCCGTCGCCTCCGAGATCATCGAGGACCGCTTCGAAGCGGGCGACGCCAACTTCATCCTGCTCGTCGCGCCCGACAAGGCGCTCGACGACCCGCAGACGCAGCGTGACGGGCAGCGGCTCACCAAGGAACTCGCCGCTCAGGACGGCGTCGAGTCGGTCACGTCCTACTTCGCCCCCGAGGGCGAGGAGGCCGCCGCCGAGCTCGTGTCGAAGCAGGGCGACCAGGCCCTGATCCTGGCCCGGCTCGGCGGTGACGACGACGAGATCACGAAGACCGCCGAGGAGGTCGCGCCCGACGTCACGGGCGAGCAGGGCAGCCTCGACGTGAAGTCCGGCGGCTACGCCGAGTTCAACCGCCAGGGCAACGAGAGCGTCGAGAAGGATCTTCTGAAGGCCGAGTCGATCGCTGTCCCGATCACTTTGCTTCTGCTCATCCTCGTCTTCCGCTCGGGTGCCGCGGCGCTGCTGCCGCTGGCCGTCGGGGGCGTCTCGGTCGTGGGGTCGCTGGCCATCCTGGTGGTCGTCGCGCAGTTCACCTCGGTGTCGATCTTCGCCACCAACCTGACCACCGCGCTCGGCCTGGGCCTGGCCATCGACTACTCGCTCTTCATCGTCAGCCGCTACCGCGAGGAACTGGCCAAGGGCTGCGATCTGGAGGAGGCGCTGCGCCGCTCGCTGAACACCGCGGGCCGTACCGTCCTCTTCTCGTCGCTCACCGTGCTCCTGTCCCTCTGTGCGCTGCTGGTCTTCCCGCTCTACTACCTGACGTCGTTCGCCTACGCGGGCATCGGAGTGGTGCTCTTCGCGATGCTGGGCTCGCTCGTCCTGCTCCCCGCGCTGATGTCGCTGCTCGGCCACCGGATCGACAAGTTCGACCCGCTCGCCCGGTTCCGGCGCCCGCAGCAACGGACCGAGCGCGCATCGACGGAGGGCTTCTGGTACCGGCTCGCCACCTTCGTGATGCGCCGCCCCGTCCCGGTGCTCACCGTGGTGCTCATCGGCCTCGCCGTCCTGGTCGCACCGTTCGCCGGTGCCTCCTACGGGCTGCCCGACGACCGTGCGCTCTCCAAGGACGCCCAGGCCGCCCAGGTCGGCGACGCCATGCGCGAGGACTTCCCGGCCCTGGCCGGGCAGGGGCTGCAGGTCGTCCTGGAGGGCGGCAAGCCGTCCATCGACGAACTCTCCTCGTACGCAGCGGAGTTGGCGGACATCAAGGGCATCGAACGGGTCGACTCATCGGCCGGTGTCTTCCAGGACGGCGAACGGGTCGCCCCGGCGCCGCCCGGCGCGGCGGAGGCCTTCGACGCCGAGGACTCCACCTGGCTGTCGCTCCAGAGCGTCACCGAGGCCTACTCCGACGACGGCCAGGACATGGTCGCCGACGTCCGCGGGCTCTCCCCGCCGGAGGGCACCGAGTCCAAGGTCAGCGGCATGGCCGCCGCGTACAGCGACACCCTCGACAGCCTCTGGGCCGCGCTGCCCTACGCCGCGCTGATCATCGCCGTACTGACCTTCGTGCTGCTCTTCCTCTTCACCGGCAGCCTGTTGGTCCCGCTCAAGGCGATCATCATGAACCTGCTGAGCCTCACCGCCACCTTCGGGGCGATGGTGTTCATCTTCCAGGAGGGCCATCTCACCTTCCTGGCGGGCGACTTCACGGTGACGGGCCAGATCGACGTCACGATGCCGATCCTGATGTTCTGCGTGATCTTCGGCCTCTCGATGGACTACGAGGTCTTCCTGCTCTCCCGGATCAAGGAGGAGTACGACCGCACCGGCGACAACACCGCGGCGGTGGCCCACGGGATCCAGAGCACGGGGCGGTTGATCACCGCGGCGGCCGGGCTCATGGCGATCTTCTTCGTCGCGCTCGTCTTCACCACCTTCACCCCGGTGAAGATCCTCGGCCTGGGCACGGCGCTGGCGATCATCATGGACGCGGCGATCATCCGCGGCCTCCTTGTGCCCGCGTTCATGCGGCTCGCGGGCAACGCGAACTGGTGGGCACCGGGGCCGTTGCGCCGCTTCCACCAGAAGTACGGCTTCCACCACGAGGCACCGTCGCCCGTCGCGAGCGCGGCGGAACCGACCGTGCCCGGACCGGCGGAGGAGGACACGGCGGCCGAGCAGGCATCGGCTCGCAGCTGAGCCGATGTGCCCGGCGCACCCGTCTCTCCACGGGTGCACGGCCCGGACCCCGCGCTGGTGCGCGGGGTCCGGGCCGCGGCCGTGCGTGACGAACCGCCTGGCCTCAGTCGTCCCACTCAGACTTGCGCTCGCGCTCCCTGCGACCGCGCCCGAAGTTCATGCCCCGCATCGAATGCACCGCGTTCACGCCGACGATGCCGCCCCAGGTGACGAAGAGGCCGGGCAGGTCGGCGTTGACCACGCCGATCGCCGAGAGCGGGATCGCGAGGATCAGCGAGACGATGCCGAAGCCGAAGCGCTCGCCCCAGGAGTCCACAGGGCTGTTGGGCGCGCGGGAGCCGCGGGCGACGACCATCTGCTGCTCGGCCATGTGCCGGCGCATCCGCCGGTCGATCGTGCCGTCCAGGCGCTGCTCGACCTTCCCGAGGAACGAGTCGACCAGCGCGGACTCGTACTCTTCGCCTAGCTCTCTGCGGGCGTGCAGAGTGGCGTCGAGTTCCTTCTTGAGTTCGGCGTCACGGGCTTCCATGGTCCTTTACGTTACGCAGCCGCCGCGGGTCTGACAGTGGGGCTATCCCCCCTTTCTCACCGGGGTCCAGCACCAGCCGTCAGGCGCGGTTCCTGGCTCTGCGTCGGGATGTGCGACGTGTCGCGGCGTGCGATGAGCCAGTACAGGGCCGCCGGGACCACCAGACCCACGATCCAGGAGATGTCCGCGCCGCCCAGCGGCTCCACCAGCGGGCCGGTGTAGAAGTGCGTCACCAGGAAGGGGAGCTGGGCCAGGAGTCCCACTCCGTAGACGGTCAGCGCGTCCCAGCGCCAGGCTCCGTAGCGGCCGTGGGGGTCCGAGAGCGCCGGGATGTCGTAGCGCTCCTTGGAGATCAGGTAGTAGTCGACCAGGTTGATCGCCGACCACGGCGTGAAGAACGTCAGCAGGAACAGCAGGAAGTCCTTGAAGGAGGTCAGGAAGCTGTCCTTGCCGAGCAGCGCCACCACCGTGCCCGCCACCATGATCAGGGCGATGTACGCCGCCCTGCCGCGCGGTGAGAGGACCTTCTGCCCGCGGAATCCGCTGATGCTGGTCACCATCGACATGAAGCCGCCGTAGGTGTTGAGCACGTTGATCGTCAGCTTGCCGAGGGCGATCACGAAGTACAGGAAGGACGCGATCAGGCCCGTGCCGCCCAGGCCGACCACGTACCCGACCTGGTTGGCGAGGAACGCGTCCCCCGCGCTCGCCGCCACGAGGACGCCGAACGTCATCGACCACTGCGAGCCGAGCGCGGAGCCGGACAGGGTCCACCAGAAGGTGGCACGCCCCGATGTCGTACGCGGCAGATAGCGCGAGTAGTCCGCGACGTACGGCCCGAAGGCGAGCTGCCAGGACGCCGAGAGCGACACCGCGAGCAGGAACATCGGCAGGTCGAAGTGCGCGTCGTTCAGGAGCGCCGAGAGGTCCACGCGGTCCAGGAGGCGGATGCCCAGGTAGATGAAGGCCAGCGCGCAGATCACGCTCGCCACCCGGCCCAGGACGTGGATCACGCGGTAGCCGACCGCCGCCACCACCGCGGTGATCACCGCGAAGACGATGATGCCGGTGGTGTCGTTCGTGTGCGTGAGCTGGGCCGTGGCCTGCCCGGCCAGGACGCTGCCGCTGGCGAAGAAGCCGACGTACATGAGGATGACGAGCAGGAGGGGCACGACGGCGCCGCGCACCCCGAACTGCGCGCGGGACTGGATCATCTGGGGCAGGCCGAGCTTCGGTCCCTGCGCCGAGTGCAGGGCCATCACCGCCCCGCCGAGCAGATTGCCGAGCAGCAGGCCGACCACCGACCACACCACGTCGCCGCCGAAGACGACGGCGAGCGCGCCGGTGACGACGGCGGTGATCTGCAGGTTGGCGCCGAGCCAGAGGGTGAACTGGCTGAACGCCGTGCCGTGCCGTTCGTCGTCGGGGACGACGTCGATGGAGCGCCGCTCCACGAGAGTGTCTGCCATGATGCGGTGAACTCCCTGCTGCTGGTGGGCCGTTGTGCTGCCGGAGGGCTACTTCTTGCTGATCCCGTGCTTCGCCGCCCAGTCGTTCGCGACGTCCTCGGGGTCCTTCTTGTCCTTGTCCACCAGGCGGTTGAGCTCGGTGAGGTCCTTGGTGGTGAGCGCGTTGCCGAGGCGGGCGAGCGCCTTGCGCACCGTCGAGTCGGCCTTGCGGTCGGCGATGAGCGGGACGACGTGCTGACCGGGGATCAGGTTCTTGGGGTCGGTGAGCACGACCCACTTCTCGGCGACGATGTCCGTGTCGGTGGTGAAGAGGTTCGCCACGTCGACGTCGCCCTTCTTCAGGGCGCCCTTCACCAACGGGCCCGAGGAATCAAGGGACTTGAACTCCTTGAACTCCACGCCGTAGACGTCCTTGAGGCCCACCGAGCCGACCGTGCGCTTCTTGACCTCGGGCGCGGCGCCGATGACGAGCTTGCCGTTGTGCTCGGCCAGGTCCGCGAGGGACTTGAGGCCGTACTCGTCGGCGGTCTCGCGCGTGACGACGAAGGCGTCGGAGTCCTCGGCCCTGCCGTAGGGGAGGATCTGCAGGCCGCGCGGCAGGACCATGGCGAGCGCGTTCTGCATCTCGCCCTCCTCGGTGACCTTCGACTTGGTGTCGAGGTAGTGCAGGAGCGCGCCCTGGTACTCGGGAAGGAGGTCGATGTCCCCGCCCTTGAGCGCGGGGATGAGGATCTCGCGGGTGCCGAGGTTGGGGCGGACCTCTGTCTTGACGCCCTCCGCTTCGAGCGCGGCGGCGTAGAGGTAGCCCAGGACCTGGTTCTCGGTGAAGTTGGCGGTGCCGATGGTGACGCCGTTCTTGCTGGAGCCACCGCCGGAGCCACCCGAGCCCTGGCCGTCGAGTGAGGTGATGCCGCCGCTGCAGGCGGCGAGCGCGGGTACGGACCCGGCGGCGAAGAGTCCACCGAGGAGGGTCCTGCGGTTCATGGGGGCCATCTGGTGTGCTCCTAGGCCGACTTGGCGGGGCGGTGGCGGAAGAGGGCGCGCTGCAGTCCGGAGAGCGCGAGATCGAGTACGACGGCGACGACCGCCACGAGCACGGCACCGCCGAGCACCTGCACGAGGTCGCGCTGGGCGAGGCCGTCGAAGACGTACCGGCCGAGCCCGCCGAAGGAGACGTACGCGGCGATGGTGGCCGTCGCGACGACCTGGATGAGCGCGAGCCGGAGCCCGGTCATGATGAGCGGGAGTGCGAGGGGCAGTTCGACCTGGAACAGGACCTGGTGCCAGCGCATGCCCTGGCCGCGCGCGGCGTCGCGCACCTCCGGGTCGACGGCGGTCATCCCGGCGTACGTGTTGGTGACGATGGACGGCACCGCGAGGGCGACGAGCGCGATGTAGACGGGCCACATCGAGAGGCCGCTGGCGAGGAAGACCAGGACGACGAGGCCGACCGTGGGCAGCGCGCGTCCGAAGCTGGAGAGGTTGATGGCGAGGAAGGCGCCGCGCCCGGTGTGCCCGATGAGCAGGCCGATCGGCAGGGCGATGGCGGCGGCGATGAGGGTCGCGAGCAGCGAGTACTGGAGGTGCTCGGCGAGGCGGTGCCCGATGCCGTCGGACCCGGCCCACTGCTCGCCGCCGACCAGCCAGGCGCCGAGATCCTTGAAGAGTTCGTACATGTCACGCGCTCCTCTTGCGGCGGGTCCAGGGCGTCAGGACGTACTGGAGGGTGACGAGCAGCGCGTCCGCGACGAGTGCGAGGAGCAGGGTCAGGACGACGCCGACGATGACGGGGGTGGGGAAGTTGCGCTGGAACCCGTCCGTGAAGAGCTGTCCGAGCCCGCCGTCGCCGATGTACGTGGCGACGGAGACGAGCGAGATCGCCATGACGGTCGCGATGCGCACGCCCGCCATGATCACGGGCAGGGCGAGGGGCAGCTCGACGGTGAGGAGGGTCCGCAGGGGCCGCGTGCCCATGGCCTTCGCGGCTTCCTTCGTCTTCGTGGGGACGGAGTCCAGGCCCTCGACGGTGTTCCGCAGGAGCACGACGAGCGTGTAGATCGTCAGGCCGATGACGGTGGTGGTGCGGGTGAGCCCGCTGATCGGCAGGAGCAGCACGAAGACGGCGATGGACGGGATCGTGAACAGGATGTTCGACAACCCGAGGAGCACGCCGCGCAGGGGCCGCACGCGGTGCGCGAAGACGGCCAGGGGGAGCGAGATGAGCAGGCCGAGGAGTACGGCGGTGAGGGCGGCCTGGAGGTGGGAGAGGGTGAGGGTGGTGAGGTCGTCGGTGTGGTCGGCTATCCACGACCAGTCGACGGTCACGAGCCCGCCTTGCTTGCGCCCACGGTCGCCGCGTCCACCGCATCAGTGGCCGCGTCCACCGCGCTCGCGTCGGTGTGCACCTGCCCCGCGTGCTCGTGGATGTCGTCGCGGGACGTGACGCCCGTCAGGGTGCCGCCCGCGTCGACGCGGGCGACCAGGCCGCTGGGGGCGGCTATCGACTCGTTGAGGGCCGACAGGAGCGAGTCCGTGTCGCGCAGCGGCCGTACGGGGACGTCCGTCGCGTCGCCGTCCTTGTGCCGCCACGCCACCGGTGCCCCCGCCTCGTCCAGCCGCAGTGTCCAGGCGCCGCCCTCGGGGGCCGGGGCCTGCGGGACCTCGGCCAGGGTCGTCAGGGAGAGCAGCTTGAGGCCGCGCTCGGCGCCCAGGAAGTCGGCGACGAAGTCGTCCGCGGGGCGGGCCAGGAGCTCGGCGGGGCTCGCGCACTGGACGAGGTGGCCGCCGGTGCGGAAGACGGCTATGCGGTCACCGAGCCGTACGGCCTCGTCGATGTCGTGCGTGACGAAGACGATGGTCTTGTTCAACTCCCGCTGCAGGCGCAGGAGTTCGTCCTGGAGCTGGGTGCGGACCACGGGGTCGACCGCACCGAACGGCTCGTCCATCAGGAGCACCGGCGGGTCGGCGGCGAGCGCACGCGCCACGCCGACGCGCTGCTGCTGGCCGCCGGAGAGCTGGTGCGGGTAGCGCTTCCCGGCGTCGGCGGCGAGGCCGACCGTCTCCAGGAGCTCCGCCGCCCGCGCCCGCGCCTTCTTGCGGCCCCAGCCGAGCAGCAGCGGCACCGTGGCGATGTTGTCCAGGACCGTGCGGTGCGGGAAGAGCCCGGACTGCTGGATCACGTACCCGATGGAGCGGCGCAGCTCGGCCGCGTCCTGCTCCAGGACGTCGCGGCCATTGACCCGGATCGTGCCGGACGTCGGGTCGACCATCCGGTTGATCATGCGGAGTGTCGTCGTCTTGCCGCAACCGGAAGATCCGACGAGGACGGTCACGCCCCCTTCCGGCATCTCAAGTGAGAGGTCGTGGACCGCGGTTGTGCCGTTCGGGAAGCGCTTGTGGACCGTATCGAATTGGATCATGAGGAGTCCCTTGCCCGGCTGTATATCGTCATGCAGAGTTCTCGTTGACTGAATAGATTGTCAATAGCTTGTCCACGCCCCGGCGTAAATCACTGGTTACGAGTGGTCGCAGGGCAAGACGGAGCGTCCGGGTTGAGGAGGAATTGCGAGTGATGTCGTCTCGTATCGCGGACAGGGCGACCGGCAGGGCACCTGACGACAGCGGCTCGGTCGTCGTCCTGGACGGCCGCGGATTGATGGTCGCAGATGTCGTACGTATGGCCGAATCCACCGCAAAGCCCGTTCCTGGAACGGACGGGATGAAGCGCGTGGAGGCCTCGTGGAACGCCGCGCGGGAGATCGCGTCCTGGGGCCGTGTCTACGGCCGCTCGACCGGAGTGGGCGCCAACCGGAATGAGAGTGTGCCGACCGAGGCGGCCTCCGACCACGGTCTGCGCCTGCTGCGCAGCCACGCCGGATCGATCGGCGAGGAGCTCCCCGCGCGCCAGGTGCGCGCGATGCTCGCCGTCCGCGCCAACCAGCTGCTCGCGGGCGGCGCCGGCCTGCGCCCGACCGTCGTCACCGCCCTCTGCGAGGCCCTGGAGACGGGCGCGTACCCGAAGGTCAACGAATTCGGCTCGGTCGGGACGGGCGACATCGCCGCGCTCGCGCAGATGGGCCTCGCGCTCGCGGGTGAGCACCCCTGGCAGGGGGCGGGGGCGGCCCCCGACCCGCAGCCCCTCGACAACAACGACGCCCTTGCCCTGATCAGCAGCAACGCCCTCACGCTCGGCCAGTCCGCGCTCGCCCTGCACGAGCTGCGCGGCCTGATCGCGGCCACGCAGGTGGTGGCGGCGCTGACCCTGATGGCGGTCGACGGTTCGTACGAGGCGTACGCGCTGCCCGTGCACGAGGCGCGGCGGCACGCGGGCTCGTACGCGGTCGCCGAACGGATGCGGCTGATCCTGGGCGCCCCGGACCGCCCCACGCCGCCGCTCGGCCGGATCCAGGACCCGTACGGCCTGCGCTGCGTGCCGCAGATCCACGGGGCCGCGCACGACGCGGCGGACGCCCTTGAGGACGTCCTGACCGTGGAGATCAACGCGGCCGCCGAGAACCCGCTGATCTCGGCGGAGGACATGGCGGCGTACCACCACGGCGGCTTCTACGTGGCCCAACTCGCCCTGTCGCTCGACCACTTCAGGCTGGCGGTGAGCCAGGCGGCACGCCTGTCGACCTCGCGCCTCTCGACCCTGAACGAACCGGGCTTCACGCGTCTGCGCCCCTTCCTCGCGGACGGCGAACCGGCGTCGTCGGGCGTGATGATCCTGGAGTACGCGGCCGGCGCGGCCCTCGGCGACCTGCGCGCCTTCTCCGCGCCCGCGTCGCTCGGGCACGCGGTGCTCTCCCGCGGCGTCGAGGAGCAGGCCAGCTTCGCCTCGCTCGCGGCGCGGCAGACACTGCGGGCGTGCGAGGCGTACCGCCTGGTGGTGGGCTGTGAACTCGTCGCTGCGGTGCGGGCGTTGAGGCAGCGGGACATGCGCCTGGACCCCGACCTGCCGGTCGGGCGGGCCTTCGAGCTCGCGGACTCGGTCCTGGAAGCGGAGCTCGCCGACCGGCCGTTGACGGATGATGTGACGGCGGCGGCCGGACTGCTCGACCGGTTCACGGAGCTGTGGTCAAGCCTGGGTGAGAGTCAGGGTGTTGTGAGGGGAACGGTATGAGTGACAGTCCTGCGGCGCGGCTGCAAGTGCTCTTCGAGGGCCACCGGCTCACGCCCACGCAGCGGCGCATCGCGCACTGCATGGTGCGGCGGGCGGGGGACGTCCCCTTCCTCTCCAGCGTCGAACTGGCGGAGCTGGCCGGGGTGAGCCAGCCTTCCGTCACCCGTTTCGCGGTGGCGCTGGGCTTCGACGGCTACCCGGCGCTGCGCAGGCACCTGCGGGAGCTCGCGCCCGCCGAGGCGGCGGGCGAGGCCTCGCTCAACGAGTACCAGCAGGCGGTCGAGGCGGAGATCGCGAACCTCCGGCACCTGGCGGAGGTCCTGACCGACCCGGCTCCGGTGGAGCGCGCGGGCCGACTCCTCGCGACCTCCCGCCCGCTCCCGGTCCTCGGCCTGCGGGCCGCCGCGTCCCAGGCGTACGGCTTCTCGTACTTCGCCGCGAAGGTCCACCCCGACGTACGCCTCCTCGACGAGGGCGGCACGATGCTGGCCGACCGGATCGACGGGGCGGTGCGGGCGGGGGCGTCGGCGCTCCTGTGCTTCGCGCTGCCGCGCCATCCCCGGGAGGTGGTGGACGCGCTGGCTTACGCGCAGTCTGCGGGGCTTTCCGTGGTGACGGTGGCGGACTCGGCGTTCGCCCCTGTCGCGGCACACTCCGACCTCCTCCTCCCGGCAGCGGTCGGGACGGGCCTCGCCTTCGACACGGCGTGCGCGCCGATGCTCCTGGGCCGCGTCCTGCTGGAGGCCATGTGCGATGGGTTGCCGGATGCGCAGGCGCGGTTGGAGGAGTTTGATGCGGGGGCGGCGGCGCGGGGGTTGTTCGTGGAGTGAGGGGGCCGCGGGGCGGCACACTCGGCGTCGGTTCGGCCGGGGTCAGTAGCGCATGGCGGTGAAATCGATCGGCCTGGGGCGAAGCGTCTGGACGCGGGCCGTCAGTTGCTTCAATCGCGTGGTCATCTCCGGGGCGGGGAGCCGCTTGCGGTCGCCGTGTCCCGGCAGCAGCCATTCGAAGCGCAGCCGGCCGACGGTTCGCGCCAAGGAGGCGCCCAGTTCCTCGATGGAGTACCAGGTGACGCTCTCGGCCACTTCCAGATCGGCGGTGGCACGCGACCAGTAGAGACTGTCGCCGCTGAAGCAATACCGGTCGTCGGCGACGTAGAGCACGCTGCCCCGGGTGTGGCCGGGGAGCGGATGTGCCGTCACGCCCTCCGTGATCTCGGCGGGGTCCGTGCCGCGCAGGACATGGTCGGCGTCGGGCGCGGCGTCGAGATCACCCTCGTGGATCCACAGCCGTGCGCCGAAGCGGTCGGCGTAGCGGCGGCCGTGCGCGGCATGGTCCCGATGGGTGAGCAGGACGTCGGTGACGGGGCCCGACTCCTCGTACCGCGCGGCCAGTGTGCTGCTCCAGCGGGGTGTGTCGATCATCATCGTGGTGCCTGACGGCCGCCGCAGGAGGTAGGAGTTGGCCCCGGCGGTGTGCGGTGAATTGTGGCCGCACAAGTGGACATCGTCGTCGAGGGCCAGGGGGAAGGGATCCAGGGCGTCGTCGAGTCGCCCGTCGGAAAGGCGGATCGACCGGGAGGGGCAGGCGAACGCGGCAGCGTGCAGCCGCCCGGCCTCTGTCCTGTTCCGTGGCTGGCGGATCATCTCGGAGCGGCCGGCGACCTCGCGTACCAGTTCAGGGGCGAGTTGGCGCGCGACGTCGCAGTTCGTGCAGCGGGTGTCGACGTACCAGCCGCCGCCCTCCTCGCTCATCTTCTGGGCCGCGGTGGCCGCGCCCTGGTCTCCCGCTGACGTGGGTGACAGACCGTCGTTCATGGTGACTCCGTCCTGGGGCGTGCGGGGCTGTATGCCTTTCCCAGGGGTATCCCGCGCCGCGGGAAAAGAGGAAGGGGAGCCGGCGCTTGTGCTTCCCGGAGGGGCCCGCTCTGTGGGCGATCAAAGGAATCGGCTGAAACCATCACATTTCATGAGCGTGCTTCATGAGGCCTCTCTCTCACCGCCTCCTCAGATTGCCCCGCTATCGTCCTCCGCCACAGCAGGCGACAGGCAGGGAGGCGACGTGGGGCGCGGTGGGCAAGGGCTGGCCAGGGTGCCGGTGGTCGTGAGGGCGGGGGCCGCGCCCCTGTGGTGGCTCGGCGTCGTGGCCGCGGGCGGCGGCACGCTGCCGGGCGGGCTCACCGGGCGCCGCATCGGGGTTCTTGCCGGAGCCGCCCTCTTCATCGTGGCGGCCACCACCGTCACGTACTCCCGGCGCAAGCGCTACACCGCCCTGGCCGCCGAGGCGACCCGCGCCGCCAAGCCGGACATCCTTCAGAACCGTGCCATCACCGTACGCAACTGGCGCCGCGCTCACCGCTGGTGGCTCGCCGCGGGGTTCCTCGTCGCCTTGGGGAGCGCCTTCGTGATTCCCGCCGCTGCCGGAATGGCCTTGGCGGGCACGGGAGTCGGGCTCTGGGGCAAGGCCGCTTGGCTCGGGCGGCGCGAGCGGGACCTCGACGCGCTCCTCTGGGTGCGCGTCGACTGGATCGGCCGCCGCGCCGGAGCTCCCGCGGGGAAGGGCGTGAAGGGCTACCGTTCCACCGGTCTCTCCGCGGGAGACGCCGCTCCGGGCGGCGCCCGTCGCCGTCCGCAGCGTGTGAGCGCCTGATCCGTCCCCTGATCAGTCCTCGTCCCGCGCCTTCATCACCACCTTGTTGACGGCCCAGAGGCCGACACCGATCGCCACGAGCACCCCGGCCCGGATGTAGACCTCCGCGGGCCGGTCCGCCATGGGGCTCGCGAGGATCAGGGCCGTGATGGCGCCGAGCACCGGAAGCACCGTCGGCGCACGGAAGTGGTCGTGGTCCACGGGGTCGCGGCGCAGGACCAGGACCGCCACGTTGACCACCGCGAACACGCACAGGAGCAGGAACGCCGTCGTGTCGCCGAGCCCCTCGATCTCGCCCGTCGACACCAGGCCCACGGCGAGCAGCGAGACGAAGACGATGCCCACCCACGGCGTCTTGCGGCGGGCCAGGACCCGGCCCATCGCGCGCGGCAGGATGCGCTCGTTGGCCATGCCGTAACAGAGCCGCGAGGCCATCATGATGTTGATCAGCGCCGAGTTGGTGACCGCGAACAGGGCGATCAGCGCGAAGAGTTTGTGCGGGAAGTCGATGCCGCCCGCCTTCACCACCTCCAGGAGCGGGCCGCTTGAGCCCTCAAGCACCTTGTAGTCGACGAGCAGCGACGACACCAGCGCCACCAGGACGTAGATCGTGCCCGTCACCGCGACACCGATGAAGATCGCCCGCGGGAAGGTGCGGGCGGGATCCTTCGTCTCCTCGGCCATGTTCACCGAGTCCTCGAAGCCGACGAACGCGAAGAAGCCGAGCGCGGTCGCGCCGAGGATGCCGGTGAGCAGCGCGTAGCCCGTGCCGCCGCCCGGTGACTCGAAGTCCGTGAGGCGGCCGGGGTTCCCGTCCCCGCTCAGCACGGCGTACGCACCGATCGCGAGGATGATGACCAGGCCCGTCAGCTCGACGAGCGTGAGGACCACGTTCGTCTTCACCGACTCGGAGACGCCCCGCAGGTTCAGCGCCGCGAGCGCGAGGATGAAGAGGATCGCGATCAGCGTCGGCGGGAGTGCGTCGCTCGTCAGCTCGCTCAGGTAGTCGCCGCTGAAGGCACGCGCCGCCGCGCTCGCGGACGAGAGGCCCGAGGCCATCACCATGAACGCGACGATGAAGGTGAAGAACGGGACCTTGAACGCCTTCTGCGTGTAGAGAGCGGCGCCCGCCGCCTTCGGGTACTTGCCGACCAGTTCGACGTACGAGGCCGCCGTCAGGAGCGCCACGACGAAACCGATCGCGAACGGCAGCCACAGCGCGCCGCCGACCTTGCCCGCGACCTTGCCGGTGGTGGCGTAGATGCCGGTGCCCAGGATGTCGCCGATCACGAAGAGGATCAGCAGTTTGGGGCCGATCGCGCGGTGCAGCGAGGGCTCTTCGGCCGGTGGTGGTGCGGTGGCCGGTGTGTCGGATGTCGTCACGGCGTCTCCCCCGAGCTCGTGTGTGTGGAGGGTGGAGGGAGGTCTGCCCCGAAGGGGGCCGACAAATGCGTTGCGGATGTCGGGGAACTCCAGCGGCGGAGGCCTCAGAGGTGCCGCAACGCGTCCCTGCGCGCGCCTCCCGACTCGGCGACGATCTCCTCCAGGGTCTGCGGCTCCCGCACGGTGGCGAAGGTGACCGGCTCGGCCGTGCCCGCCGGTCCTGCCGCGAAGCCGTAGATCCCGGGCCTGGCAAGGCTGTTGTACGAGTAGTGGTGCGCGAAGTAGTACGCGCCCGTGTCGAGCACCGCCGCGTAGTCGCCCTGTTCGAGCAGTGGCAGCGGGCGGTTCTCGGCGAGCAGGTCGCCCGCGAAGCAGGCGGGGCCCGCGACGTCCTGGCCGACGGGCGGGCCGCTCTTGGGGCGGCCCTTCGCGTCGAACGCGGCGATCCGCAGCGGCCAGGACGCGGGCGCGTACACCGTGCGCGCCGCCACCTGGACGCCCGCGTGCGTCACCGCGATGGGCCGGGTGCCCGCCGTCTTGGCGTACTCGACGCGGGCCAGGATCGTGCCGTGCTTGGCGAGCAGCGAGCGGCCGAACTCGGTGACCAGGCCGTACCGCCCGTCGAGCAGCCCCGGCACGCGGGACTTGAGGCGGCGCGCGTACTGCGCGTGGGTAGGGGTCTCCTCGTCCGAGCCGAAGTTGACGGGCAGGCCACCGCCGATGTCGATGGTGTCGATCTGCTGCCGGCCGACCCTTTCGTTGATCTCCTCGGCCAGTTCGTACGTCGCCGCCACGCCCCGCACCATCAGTTCGAGCGGCATCCCCTGCGACCCGGAGTGGGCGTGCAGTCGGGTCAGCCAGGGGCGGTCGAGGTAGGCCTGGACGACCCATGCGCGGGCGCCGTCGTCGAGCAGCGCGACGCCGAACTTGGACGTGGCCGTCGCGGTGGACAGGGCGCCGATGGAGCCGCCGCCGATCTGCGGGTTCACGCGCAGGCCGATGGGGGAGGCGGTGGGCGCCGACCGCGTCATCGCGTCGATGCGGGCGAGCTCCTGCGGGTTGTCCGCGTTCACGGCGATGCCGAGGGCGAGGGCCTCGCGCAGCTCGGCGGGGGTCTTCGCGGGCGAGTCCAGGACGGTGTCCGCGGGCGCCACTCCCGCGGCCCGCGCCAGGGCGAGCTCGCCGGGGCTCGCCACCTCGGCGCCGATGCCCGCCTCGCGAAGCAGCCGCAGGACCGGGACCAGGGGCGACGCCTTCACCGCGAAGGCGTGCAGGACCGGCGTGCCGGAGGGCGTGACCGCCTCGAAGGCGGCGCGCAGGGCGGCGGCGGACGCGCGGATGCCGGTGACGTCCAGGAGGCCCGCGATGGGG
Organism: Streptomyces sp. A18; assembly: GCF_059026065.1. Lineage (NCBI taxonomy): Bacteria > Bacillati > Actinomycetota > Actinomycetes > Kitasatosporales > Streptomycetaceae > Streptomyces > Streptomyces sp. A18. Next base: position 344,857 of record NZ_JBWLKL010000004.1, read on the forward strand.
GACGCGGGGTCGACGAGGCCTTGCTCGACGGCGGCGCGTACGGCCTGGTCACGCCGTGCGGCGGCGTCCGCGGGCGCCTCCTGGTCCAGCTCGGATGCGTGTGCGGTATCCGCTCCCTGATCGCTCATGCGTTCCAGCCAATCATCCGTGACGCCGCCCCGCTGCCCTGTCAATGTATTGACTAGCTCTATTCAACATCGCAGGATGTGAATAAGAAGGTCACAGCAGAGCACCACCAGCAGACCAGCAGAAGCAGAAGCAGGACTTCACGCGAGGAGGCATCGCCATGTCAGGACCCCGCCCCGTACGGGCACCGCGCGGTACGGAACTGAGCGCCCTGGGATGGCAGCAGGAAGCGGCCCTCCGCATGCTCCAGAACAACCTCGACCCCGAGGTCGCCGAGCACCCCGACAAGCTCGTCGTCTACGGCGGCACAGGCAAGGCCGCCCGCGACTGGCGCTCCTTCGACGCCATGGTGCGCACGCTCAGGACGCTCAAGCAGGACGAGACGATGCTCGTCCAGTCAGGACGCCCGGTCGGCGTCATGCAGACCCACGAATGGGCCCCGCGCGTCCTGATCGCCAACTCGAACCTCGTGGGCGACTGGGCGAACTGGGAGGAGTTCCGGCGCCTGGAGGCCCTGGGCCTCACGATGTACGGGCAGATGACGGCGGGCTCCTGGATCTACATCGGCACGCAGGGCATCCTCCAGGGCACGTACGAGACGTTCGCCGCCGTCGCCGCGAAGAAGTTCAACGGCACCCTCGCCGGCACGATCACCCTCACCGCCGGACTCGGCGGCATGGGTGGCGCCCAGCCGCTCGCCGTCACCATGAACGACGGCGTCGCGATCTGTATCGACGTCGACCCGCGCGCCATCGAGCGCCGCATCGAGCACAAGTACCTGGACGTGAAGGCCGACTCCCTGGAGCACGCGCTCCAGCTGGCGGTCGAGGCCCGGGACGCGAGGAAGCCGCTCTCCATCGGCCTGCTCGGCAACGCGGCACAGCTCCTCCCGCGCATGCTCGCCGAGGGCGCCCCGATCGACATCGTCACGGACCAGACCTCGGCCCACGACCCGCTCGCGTACCTCCCCGTCGGCGTCGACTTCGACGACATGGCGTCGTACGCGGCCAAGGACCCGGCGGGCTTCACCACCCGCGCGCGCGAGTCGATGGCCCGCCACGTCGAGGCCATGGTCGGCTTCATGGACGCGGGCGCCGAGGTCTTCGACTACGGGAACTCGATCCGCGGAGAGGCCCAACTGGCGGGTTACGACCGCGCGTTCGCGTTCCCCGGCTTCGTCCCCGCCTACATCCGCCCCCTCTTCTGCGAGGGCAAGGGCCCGTTCCGCTGGGCCGCCCTCTCGGGCGAGGCCTCGGACATCCACAAGACGGACAAGGCGCTCCTGGACCTCTTCCCGGAGAACGAGTCCCTCCACCGCTGGATCAAGATGGCGGGGGAGCGGGTCCACTTCCAGGGCCTGCCCGCGCGCATCTGCTGGCTCGGCCAGGGCGAGCGCGACAAGGCGGGCGACATGTTCAACGACATGGTCGGCAACGGCACTCTCGCCGCCCCGCTCGCGATCGGCCGCGACCACCTCGACTGCGGTTCGGTGGCATCCCCGTACCGCGAGACCGAGGCCATGCTCGACGGCTCCGACGCCATCGCCGACTGGCCGCTCCTGAACGCCATGGTGAACGTCGCCTCGGGCGCGTCCTGGGTCTCCATCCACCACGGCGGCGGCGTCGGCATGGGCCGCTCCATCCACGCGGGCCAGGTCTCGGTCGCGGACGGCACGAAGCTGGCGGGCGAGAAGATCCGCCGCGTGCTCACCAACGACCCCGGGATGGGCGTCATCCGGCACGTGGACGCGGGCTACGACATCGCGGAGTCGGTGGCGGACGAGAAGGGCGTACGGATCCCGATGCGCGAGGACGGCACCGCGTGAGCGACACCTTCCACGCCATGTGGCGCTCGCTGCGGCCCATCGGCCGCAGCGACGCCTCGGGCGGCTACCGCCGCTACGCCTGGACCGGCGCCGACGCCGAGTGCCGCCTCTGGTTCCAGGCGCAGGCCGAGGCACGCGGCCTCGACTACGAGGTCGACCGCAACGGCAACCAGTGGGCCTGGCTCGGCGACCCGTCCCGCGGCGACGCGGTCGTCACCGGCTCGCACTTGGACTCCGTCCCGGACGGCGGTGCCTTCGACGGCCCTCTCGGGGTCGTCTCCGCCTTCGCGGCGCTGGATGAACTCCGCGCACGGAAGGTGGCGTTCCGCCGGCCCCTCGCCATCACCAACTTCGTCGACGAGGAGGGTGCCCGCTTCGGCCTGGCCTGCGTGGGTTCGCGTCTGACGGCGGGCAAGCTGACGGTCGAGGCGGCCCGTCAGCTGACGGACGCCGATGGAGTCACGCTCCCGCAGGCGATGGAGGCGGCCGGCTACGACCCGGCCGCGATCGGCCCGGACCCCGAACGCCTCGCCCGCATCGGGGCGTTCGTGGAGCTCCACGTCGAGCAGGGCCGCGCCCTCGCTCTGTCCGACAGCGGCTCCGCCGCGGGCTCCGGAGACCCGGTCGGCATCGCCTCGGCCATCTGGCCGCACGGCCGCTGGCGCTTCGACTTCAGGGGCGAGGCCAACCACGCGGGCACCACCCGCCTGGTCGACCGCCGCGATCCGATGCTGACGTACGCGGAGACGGTCCTTGCGGCCCGCAGGGAAGCCGAACTGGCGGGCGCGGTAGCCACCTTCGGCAAGATCGCGGTCGAACCGAACGGCGTCAACGCGATCCCGTCCCTGGTCAGGGGCTGGCTGGACTCCCGCGCCGCGGACCAGTCGACGCTCGACACCGTCGTGACGGGGATCGAGAAGGCGGCACGCGAGTACGCGGACCGGCACGGCATCGACCTCGATGTCGTACGCGAGTCCTTCACGCCGGTGGTCGAGTTCGAGCACGCCCTGCGGGACGAACTGGGCGCGATCCTAGGGAGCGGATCGGACAGACAGATCCCCGTCCTCGGAACGGGTGCAGGCCACGACGCGGGTATTTTGTCCGAATCGATCCCCACCGCCATGCTGTTCGTACGGAACCCCACGGGCGTCTCGCACTCCCCGGCCGAGTTCGCCGCCGAGGACGACTGCGTCGCAGGGGTGACCGCACTGGCCGACGTACTGGAAGGGCTGGCGTGCAGGTGAAGACGGACACGTACTGGCTGGAGCACGCCTGGCTCGACACGAATGTCGAGCCGGGCGTGGCGGTGGAGGTGACGGGCGACCGCATCACCGCCGTCCGCAAGGAAGTCGAGGCACCCCCGCCCGGCGCGACGGTCCTGCGCGGCCTGACGCTCCCCGGCCTGGCGAACGCCCACTCGCACGCCTTCCACCGGGCCCTGCGCGGCACGGTCCAGGTCGGCTCGGGCACGTTCTGGACGTGGCGCGAGGTCATGTACTCGGTGGCGGACCGCCTGACGCCGCAGACGTACCACGCGCTGGCCAGGGCGGTGTACGCGGAGATGGCCCTGGCGGGCATCACCACGGTGGGCGAGTTCCACTACTTGCACCACGGGCCCGGTGGCACGCCGTACTCCGACCCCAACGCGATGGGCGAGGCGCTGATCCAGGCGGCGGCGGACGCGGGCATCCGCATCACGCTCCTGGACACGGCGTACGTGGCGTCGGGGCTCCTGACGGAATCGCGGGGCGAGCCCCCGAACCGCCACCAGCTGCGCTTCTCCGACGGTACGACGGCGGAGTGGGCGGAACGCGCATCGGCCCTGAAGGACCGGGACCACGCCCGAATCGGCGCGGCGATCCACTCGGTACGGGCGGTTCCTGCACGCCAGCTGGGCACGGTGGCGGACTGGGCATCGGCCCGCGACGCCCCCCTCCACGTGCACCTCTCCGAACAGACGGCGGAGAACGACGCGTGCCGAGCGGTGCACGGCCGCACTCCTACTCAACTCCTGTCGGACCACGGGGTGTTGGGCCCCCGCACGACGGGCGTGCACAACACGCACCTCATGGACGAGGACATCGCGCTGCTGGGCCGCACGACGACGGGCACGTGCATGTGCCCCACGACGGAGCGCGACCTGGCGGACGGCATCGGCCCGGCGGTCCGCCTGCAACGCGCGGGCAGTCCGCTCTCCCTGGGCAGCGACAGCCACGCGGTGATCGACATCCTCGAAGAGGCGCGGGCCATGGAACTGAACGAACGCCTGCGCTCACACACGCGGGGCCACTGGACGGCGGCGGCGCTGCTGCGCGCGGCGACGGCGGACGGGCACGCGGCGCTGGGCTGGCCGGACGCGGGGGTGATCGAGGTGGGGGCGCTCGCGGACTTCGCGACGATCGCGCTGGACTCGGTCCGCACGGCGGGGCCAGTGCCCCGCTTGGCCGCCGAGACGGCGGTCTTCGCCGCGTCCGCGGCGGATGTCCGCCACACGGTGGTGGGTGGCCGCCATGTCGTACGGGACGGGGAGCATGGCTTGGTGCCGGATGTGGCGGGGGCGTTGGCGGAGGCGGTGGCGGCGCTGAGAGATTGACCCCCTCCGGGAGCCGGGCTCCACCCCGGCTCCCCTGAACCGCCGCTTCGCGGCGGATCTTCCCCACCCACCCACCCACCCGGCGAAGTCTTTTCAGCCCGTCCGGCGCTTGAGGACGAACCCGGCGGAGCCGGTGATCCACGGTGCGCATCGGTCCCGGCGGAGCCGGGTTTTCGGGAAGGGGCGGGATTGGGGAAAGAACCGCCGGATGAACAACAGCAACCCCCACCGCCCCGCACCCCGGAGACCCCATGACCATCAGCACCAGCACCACCACCCTCGTCACCAACATCTCCAGCCTCGTCACCAACGACCCGGCCCAAGGCGAAGGCGGCCCCCTGGGCCTCCTCACGGACGCCGCCGTAGTCCTGGACGGCGAAAGGATCGCCTGGGTCGGCCCCGCCGCAAAGGCCCCCGCGGCGGACACCCTCCACGACGCGCGAGGCCGGGCGGCCATCCCCGGCTTCGTCGACTCCCACAGCCACCTCGTCTTCGCGGGCGACCGCACCCAGGAGTTCAACGCCCGCATGTCGGGCCGCGCGTACACGGCGGGAGGCATCCGTACGACGGTCGCGGCGACCCGCGCCGCGACGGACGCCGAACTGGAGGCGAACCTCACCCACTACCTCCGCGAGGCCCTGCACCAAGGCACCACCACCTTCGAGACGAAGTCGGGCTACGGCCTCAACACGCAGGACGAGGCCCGCGCACTGAAGATCGCGGCCCGCCACACCGACGAAGTCACGTTCATGGGCGCCCACATCGTCTCCCCGGACTACGCGGAGGACCCGGCGGCGTACGTAGACCTGGTCACGGGCCCCATGCTGGAGGCCTGCGCACCCCACGCCCGCTGGATCGACGTCTTCTGCGAGAAGGGCGCCTTCGACGGCGACCAGGCCCGCGCGATCCTGACGGCCGGCAAGGCGAAGGGTCTGCACCCCCGCATCCACGCCAACCAGCTCACGTACGGCCCCGGCGTCCAGCTCGCCGTCGAGCTGGACGCGGCATCGGCGGACCACTGCACGCACCTCACGGACGAGGACGTGGACGCCCTCGCGCACAGCGACACGGTGGCCACCCTCCTCCCCGGCGCGGAGTTCTCGACGAGGGCGGAGTGGCCGGACGCCCGCCGCCTCCTGGACGCGGGCGCGACGGTGGCGTTGTCGACGGACTGCAACCCGGGCTCGTCCTTCACGTCCTCGGTCCCCTTCTGCATCGCCCTGGCGGTACGGGACATGGGCATGACGCCGGACGAGGCGATCTGGTCGGCCACGGCCGGCGGCGCGGCAGCCCTGCGCCGCACGGACATCGGCGTGATCCGCGAAGGAGCCCGCGCGGACCTGGCCTTCCTGAACGCCCCGAGCCATGTCCACCTGGCGTACCGTCCGGGCGTCCCGCTGGTCAGCGAGGTGTGGCGCCGGGGTGAGCGGGCGCTGTGACGGCTGGGCGCCCGGCTCGACCGGAAGCCCCCTCGCCCTGGAGGGCGTGGACTACGGTCCGGCTGTGATGTCCGGCCGTGATCCGCGGCGTTGAGCTGCTCGGGAGTTCGGTCTAGGCGGCCACCGCCACCGGAATGTCGAGTACCGCCTTGCCCGCGACCTCACGGGCGAGCAGCGCGGCCAGGGCCTCCCGCGTGTGGTTCCAGTCGTCGCGGCGGCCGATCTGGGGGTCCAGTTCGCCGCGGGCGACGAGCGAGGCGAGCCAGTCGAGATCGGCGCCGAGGCCGTCGGCGTCGTCCACCAGGAAGAACGTGGTGAGCGAGCGGTCGTGGCGCCCGCCGTCCCCGAACAGTGCCCCGAAGGGGAACTCCTCCCCGGCTCCCGAGCTGTGGCCGACGGCCACCAAGGTTCCGTGCGGCGTCAACGTGGCGTAGGCGGCGATCAGTTGGGGGCCGCCGACCACGTCGATGACCCCGTGGACCGGCTCGATGGACTTCAGGGCGTCGGCGTCCACGACCTCGTGGGCACCCAGGCGGGTCAGCGTCTCGCCCTTGGTGGGGTCGCTCGTCGCCGCCACGACATGCGCGCCGCCGCGCGCCGCGAGCTGCACGGCGAACCTGCCCACGCCGCCGCCGGCGCCCGTCACGAGCACCCGGCGCCCCAGGATCGGCCCGAGCCGTCGCAGCGCGCGCAGCGCCGACCCGGCGGCCACCGGCAGCGCGCCGGCCGCGCCCAGGTCCGCGCCCTTCGGCACCGTACCCATCAACTCCGTGTCCACCGCCCTGAGTTCGGCCCATGCGCCGGTGGCCCCGAGCGTGACGACCCGGGTGCCGGGCGCGGGCCCGGAGCCGTCGGCGGCTGCTCGCACGACGACTCCCGCGGCGTCCCAGCCGGGGACGGTGCCCTCCTCGCCGTTCGGGACGACGAACGCGGCCTCCCCGTGGTTGACGGAGAAGGAGTGGATGCGGACGAGTGCCTGATGGGGGGTGGGCTCGGGGTCCGGGACCTCGCGGAGCGTGAGGTGGCCGGGGGCGGAGTGGTCGATCGTGAGTGCTCGCATGCCGCCGATAGTGCCACTGAGTGGCATAAGGCATCAAGAGGCAAATGCTCTCGGGGGGCGATAGAGCTAGGATGAGGCCATGGTGGAGAGCAAGGAGAACGGCGGCCGGGGCGAACTGCCGCTGCGGGAGCGGAAGAAGCTGCGGACGCGGCGGGCCCTGGTCGAGACGGCCCTTGAGCTGTTCGGCGAGAAGGGCTTCGGCGCCGCCACCCTCGACGAACTCGTTGAGGCCGTCGAGGTCTCCAAGCGGACCTTCTTCCGTACATTCGCCTCGAAGGAGGACGTCGCGCTCGCGCCGGAGCGCGAACTCTGGCGCGCCTACGTCGACGACATCAGCGAGCGGCCGTTGGACGGGCAGCCCCCGCTCGCCGTCTTCGAAGGGTCGTTGTACGCCGCCGTGACGGGCATGGAGGAGGGCTGGGAACGGCGCTTCCTGGCGAGCCGCGCACTCGCCGACGCCACGCCCGCGCTCAACGCGCACAGCCTGCGGCACTGTGCGGAGGTCACCGACGAGGTCGTCGAGATCGTCGTCGCCGGGCTCGGCGCGGCGCCCAGCGCGGACCTGACGCCCTTGCGGGTCAGGCTCCTCGTTGAGCTGATGCTCTCCGCCTGGCGCGGCGCGCTCAGGGAATGGTCGGCCGGCGGGCGGCAGGACCGCGCGGCCCTCGTCGCGCACATGGACGCCACGTTCGGCGAGGTCCCCGCGGTCCTCGCACTGGCCGCGGAGCCGCCGGGCCCTCGTAGGGTGCGGTCATGAAGGCGATGAAGACCATCGGGCTGCTCGGCGGGATGAGCTGGGAGTCGAGTGCCGAGTACTACCGGCTGCTCAATGAACTCGTACGCGAGCGCCTCGGCGGGCTGCACTCCGCCCGGTGCGTGCTCTACTCCGTCGACTTCGCGGAGATCGAGCGGCTGCAGGTCGCGGGGGAGTGGGAGCGGGCGGGGGAGGTGCTCGCCGGGGCCGCCAAGGGGGTCGAGGCGGCCGGTGCCGAGCTCGTGCTGATCTGCACCAACACCATGCACAAGGTCGCCGAACAGGTCCAGGAGGCGCTCTCCGTGCCGTTGCTGCACCTCGCGGACGCCACCGCCGACGCGGTGCTGCGCGGCGGTGTGCGGCGCGTGGGGCTGCTCGGGACCGCGTTCACCATGGAGCAGGACTTCTACCGGGAGCGGCTCGCGGCTCGTGGGCTCGACGTGCTCGTGCCGGACGCGGACGGGCGCGCGCTCGTCCACCGTGTGATCTACGAGGAATTGTGCCTCGGGGTGGTGCGTGCGGAGTCTCGTGCCGGGTACCAGAGGGTTATCGACGATCTTGTGCGGGAGGGGGCGGAGGGTGTGATTCTCGGGTGTACCGAGATCGAGTTGCTCATCGGGCAGGAGCACAGCCCGGTGCCGGTCTTCCCGACGACGCGACTGCACGCGGAGGCGGCGGTGGAGGCAGCGCTGCGGGCCGGATAAAAAGCAACCCACCCGCCGGCCCCATGCTGCGGGGCAAACGGGTGGGTGGGAAACATCCGTCGCGAAGCGGCGGTCCGGTCGGCCCGCAGGAACGCCGAGCGGCGAGACCCTTCACTCGTCGACGGTCAATCCCTTGCGGAGCTTGACGAGAGTGCGCGACAGCAGCCGCGAAACATGCATCTGCGAGATGCCCAGCTCATCGCCTATTTCCGACTGCGTCATGTTGGCGACGAAGCGGAGCGAGAGGATCTTCCGGTCACGCGGCGGCAGTTCGGCGATCAGCGGCTTCAACGACTCGACGTACTCGATGCCTTCGAGCCCGTGGTCCTCGTAGCCGATCCGGTCCGCGAGCGCGCCCTCGGAGTCGTCCTCCTCGGGCTGGGCGTCCAGCGAGCTCGCCGTGTAGGCGTTGGAGGCGGCCATGCCTTCGACGACCTCGTCGTTGGAGATGCCCAGGCGCTCGGCGAGCTCGCCCACCGTCGGGGCGCGATCGAATTGCTGGGCGAGTTCGTCGCCCGCCTTGGCGAGGTCCAGACGGAGTTCCTGAAGGCGGCGCGGGACGCGCACCGACCAACTCGTGTCGCGGAAGAAGCGCTTGATCTCGCCGACGATGGTCGGCATCGCGAAGGTGGGGAACTCGACGCCTCGGCTGAGCTCGAAGCGGTCGATCGCCTTGATCAGGCCGATGGTGCCGACCTGGATGATGTCCTCCATCGGCTCGCTGCGCGAGCGGAACCGGGAGGCGGCGAACTTGACCAGGGCGAGGTTGAGTTCGACGAGAGTGTTGCGGACGTACGCGTACTCGTGCGTGCCTTCCTCGAGTGACTCGAGGCGTTCGAAGAGGGTCTTGGACAGAGCCCTCGCATCCAGCGGCCCCACCTTGTCGAACGCCGGGATCTCGGGCAGGTCGGAGAGCCCCTCGAGGGCTTCCGCGTCGGCTACGGTCGTCAGGTCCGGGAGTTCGTCCGGAGCGGCTTCCGTGCGGGGACCCGGGATCTCGGTCTCGATACGGTTCGGTGAGAGTGTCGACGTCGCTCGGTCAGTGCGCGATTCGTCGAGCCGGGGTGACATGGTGTCCTCCATCGTTCTCGGCATATGGCTGCCGATGCCAATACGTGCACTGCGGTGTGCGGCGCCTCCAAAGCCGTCCGTGTTGATTACTGTCTCTTCTACCCCTACCCGGTTCCACAGCCCGGTCGCAAGTGCGGTGTGCGGCGAAATGTCCGAATTCTGGAGGATGTTCGGGTACCCGAGGGCGCATGGAAGGCGTAATGTTCAGGGGCGTCATCAACAGCCACGACGGTCGGGAGTGAGTGACGGAATGGACCGCGGGACGGTCGGCAGTGCGCATCAGGGCCGGCTTCTGGTCGAAGTCCGGAACGAGGGTCAAAGTGCCGTCGTGACTCCGGTGGGTGAGTTGGATCACCACACCGCCGATTTGTTGCGTGAACCACTCGAAGCCTGCCTTGACGACGGCCTTTCCCGGCTGGTCGTCGACTGCTCGCGACTGGAGTTCATGGATTCCACCGGACTCAACGTCCTGCTCGGGGCCCGGCTCAAGGCCGAGGCCGCGGGGGGCGGGGTGCATCTGGCCGGGATGCAGCCGGTGGTGGCACGGGTCTTCGAGATCACCGGCGCCGACGCGGTCTTCACCGTCCACGAGACACTCGAAGCGGCGCTGGCCGACTGACCTGGCGGTCTGCTGACGGAGCGTGCTCAAGAGTTACGCGTCAGTTGTCCCTGTGTGATCATCGCGTTACCAGCGTCACACGGGTCGCGTCGAATAAGTGGGTGTTCTCACGGTTCGGCCGGGCAGGAGACCCCCTGGATCCGTCGTCAGAAGTCCGTAAATCAATCGTTGCCAAATCAACAGCAGGAACGGCCGAGCAGCCAGTGATCTTCTTTGGTGTCCCGCCGCTTGTCGCGTTCCTTGTCCAGAGTTCTCTTGTCGGTGAGGTGAAGCGCTGATGAGCACCACCCGGCCTTACTCGCCGGGCGACCGCGGCCCGGAGTACGAGGCCGTTGTCGCGGCCGCTCCTGCGGACCAGGCCGCTTCGGCGGCCACGGGTCGTCAGGGGCGCCAGGTCCGCAGGCTGAGCCTGAACGGCGCGAGCGGCATCGTTCCGCTCGCCCGCGACTTCGCGCGCCAGGCGCTGCAGGCGTGGGGCTGGCTGCCCGCGGCGGGCGCCGATCAGCGCGCTGCCGCGGAGGACGTCCTGCTCGTCGTGTCCGAGCTGGTGACCAACGCGTGCCTGCACGCCGAGGGCCCCGACGAGCTCTGGCTCTCCTCCGACAGCAAGGTGCTGCGGATAGAGGTCTCCGACCGCGGCGCGGGCCAGCCCGCGCCCCGCACCCCGCACCGCGCGGGGCGGCCCGGTGGCCACGGGATGTTCATAGTCCAGCGGCTCTGCCTGGACTGGGGGGTCGTCCGCACCCCGGGGGTCTCGGGCAAGACGGTGTGGGCCGAGCTGAGCGCGCCCGTGTAGGCCCGCTCAGTTCCCCCTTGGGTTACCCACGGTTCGTACGCGCGCCGGATCACTGAGATCCGGCGCGTTCTTTGTCTTCCCTCGGCAAGGTCCCGGGCGTACCTTGAGCGCCCAATCTGATGTGCCGTCAGTAAATCCGCACCGCGGCACGCCACGACCGGCATGAGGGGAACTCGAGGTGTCGTACAAGAAACCAACGGCTGTGCTCGCGCTCGCCACGGCCTTGGCCGGCTCGGCGGTGCTGATGGCCGCCCCCGCCGCGCAGGCCGAGGTCCAGGACGTCAACTACCAGTGCAAGACGCCCATCGGCAACAAGGGCGCGGTATCGCCGATCGATATCAAGAGCGTCAAGAGCGGCAGCGGCTACAAGCTCACGATGTCCTTCCAGAAGGGCGTCTCCTCCAGCCCGGTGGAGCTGGGCAAGGGCGCGATGAAGCCCAGCGCGCTCATCAAACTCGGCGGCGCGGAGAGCGGCACCGTGCCGGTCTCCGGGGCGCCCAACGACAAGGCGATCCCCGCCAACTCCCCCATCAAGATAAGTGACTTGTCGGGGACGTACACGCCCAAGAAGAGCGGCAAGGTCACCTTCACCGCGGGTGTCCTGACCATCAAGGCGCTCGGCACGACGACGACGTGTACGCCGTCCAACAGCCCCAAGCCCTCGCTCTCCCTGGACGTGAAGGGCTCGGGCGGCGGCACGACAGGCGGCTCCGGCGGGTCGAGCGACGACAGCGGCTCCGGCGGCTCGGCGAGCGCACCCTCCGGCGGCGAGGAGCTCCCGCAGACCGGCCCCGCGGACTCCGCGATCGCACTCGGCACCCTCGGCGGCACCGTGCTGCTCGCGGGCGCGGCGGGCGCGCTCTGGCTGACCCGCAGGAACCAAGCGGCACGGTCGCGCTAGGCGCGATGCGCGGCGTCGCAGGGACGCGGTGACCGCGCGCCGCGCCCTGTCCGACCTCCGCGTACGACGCGTACGAAGCGCACGAAGATCCAGGAGCCGCCGATGCCGTCGCTGCTGTCCGCTGCCCGTGCCCTCACCGTGGCCGTGGCCTTACTGGTGACGGGCGCGGCGCCGGCGACCGAGGTGTTCGCCGACGACGCAGGAACGTGGTCGGTCGCGCCCTCCGCGGGAGGAGGGACGCGGCCCGCGAAGGACGGGCGGCCCTACTTCTACGTGGAGGGCACCCCCGGCTCCGTCCTGGAGGACACGGTGACCGTCACCAACCCTGGGCCGAAGCCGCGCACGGTGGAGCTGAGCGGAGCGGACGCGGACAACACGCGCGGCGGCGGGTCCTCCCTGGAGCGGGGCAAGCCGAAGGACACCGGCTCCTGGATCACCTTCGCCGAGCGCAAGGTGAAGGTGCCGCCGCGCACCCGCGCCGAGGTGCCGTTCAGCGTGAGCGTCCCCGAGAGCGCGGTGCCGGGCGACCACCCCGGGGCGATCGTCGCGCGGGAGGGCGGTCGTGACGCCGGGGTCCGGGTGCATCTGCGGGTGAGCGGACCGACGCTTTCGGCGCTGACCGTGGAGCGCGTGCAGGCCGAGGGCGGGCGCATCTCGTACGAGGTCGTCAACCGCGGCAACACGATCCTGACCCCCCGGCTCACGGTCCACGCGGAGGGCGTCTTCGGCACGCTCCTCGACCGGGGCCCGCGCAAGCTTCCGGTGGAGCTCCTGCCGGGCCGCAGGGTCACCCTGACGGAACCGTGGAGCGACGCACCCGCCCTCGACTCCGTCGAGGTCACCCTCACGGTGACGGCATCGGGCGACGCCCGGGACACGGCGAAGGCATCGGCCCGCTTCGTGCCGTGGGCAGCGGTGGCGGGGGTGGCGGCCGGGGTTCTTGGCCTCGTGGCGGCGGGGGTGTGGTTCGTACGCAGACGCGAGGATCCCGGGGGTCCACCACCGGAGGAGTCCGAACAGGGCGGTACAGAGCTGGAGTTGGCGGCAGCAGGGACGGGAGAGAAGCTGTGAGTACCCGTGTACGAGGCGGCAAGTGGTACGTGGCCGCGGCCGCCGTGCCGGCCGTGCTGGCCGCGCTGCTGCTCCCGACGGGACAGGCCGCAGCCGCGGACGAGCCCGAGGTCACCCTCTCCAAGGCCGAGGCGGGCAAAGGCGGCGACATCACCGTCAAAGGCGAGGGATGGCGACCGAAAGCCCTCCTGATGATGCTCGTCTGCGGCCAGGCCACCCCGGCCAAGGGCGTACCGGGCGGCACGAACTCCTGCGCCAACGACACCGGCCGCGCCGTCACCACGGACAGCGAGGGCGCCTTCAGCAAGAAGCTCCCCGTGGCCGAGCCCCCCAAGGCCTGCCCCTGCGTGGTCCACGTGGCGACCGTCACCGGCGAGAAGGCCCAGGCCGACGCCGCCTTCAAGGTCGCGGGCCACCCCGTGGAACCCCTGACCGAGCAGCAGGACGGCGGGAAGCTCTCCGTCCTCACTGATACCCGGCTGGACGGGTCCAGCGGCGTACTGACCTGGTTCGGCGCCCCGCCGTCCCGCAAGTTCGTCTTCACCGTGGGCAACGTCGGCTCGTCCCCCGTCAAGGACCCCGTCTTCCGAGTGGGCACATCCCACGGCGTGTTCGCCCCGCAGTGGGAGGAACAGCAGTGGCGCGGCACGATCGCTCCGGGCAAGAAGGCCCAGATCAAGCTCCCGGTCGAGCTCTCGGCGGGAGCGCACGGCAACTACCTGGTCTCGCTGAAGTTCGGCGGCAAGGTCCTCGCCGAGCAGCCGTGGGGCGTCGGCCGCCCCTGGGGCGTGACCGTCTTCTGGATCCTGCTCTGCGTCGTCGTGCCCGCCGCCGTCTTCCGCATCGGCATGGCGGTGGTGGACAAGCTCCGTCCGGGCCGCCGCGGCGGCCGAGGCTCCCGCCCCGCGGGGCGCCACCGCACCGGCAGGATCGCCGAACTCACCGACCGGCTACCGAAGTTGAGGCTGCCCCAGGGGGCGGTCGCGGCGGACGGCGCGGCTCGTACGCCACGTACGAAACCGCCCCGTGAGCCCGGCAAGGGCACCGACACCGCCACGAACACGGGCACCCTCCCGTGGTTCACCCCTGACACAGACCCCGGCGCGGGGACCCCACCCGCCGGACAGCTCTCCGCACCGTCAGAGAACAGCCCGACGACGAAGGGAAACACGTGATCAGCACACGACGGAGAGCGGGCGCGGCCTCGGTCTCGCTCCTGCTGGGCGGGGCGGGCATCATGCTGGGCGCCGGTCCCGCGCAGGCGGCCGAGGTGGCGTACAAGACGGAGTGCATCCCGCCGTCGATCTCGGGTCTTCCGCCCGTGCAGGGCACCACCAAGGTGGAGATCACCGCGCCGGCCACCGCGAAGGTGGGCGACGAGGTCGAGGTCGTATGGAAGACCACGCAGGCCGCGTCCAAGAACCCGGACATCCTCGACCTGGACAAGGACACGGTGAAGCCGACGGGCACCGTCAAGCTGGGCGGCGGTCAGACCGGTGACCTGGCGATGGCGGGCGAGCGGGTCAATCCGCCGATCAAGAAGAACAGCCCGATGGTCCTGTCCGACATGAAGGGCAAGCTGAAGCTGACCAAGGCGGGCGAGGTCACGCTCACCCCGGGCGCGTACAACATCAACGTCAGCAAGCCGATGTCGACCGACACCAAGTGCACGCCGAAGGAAGAGGTCAAGGCGGGCGCGACCATCAAGGTGACGGAGGGCGGGGGCAGTTCGGGCGGGAGTACGTCGGGCGGCTCCACGTCCGGTGGCTCTACGTCCGGTGGCTCCACGTCCGGCGGCTCCACGTCCGGTGGGTCCACCTCCGGCGGTGGTGACACCGGAGGTACCACCGGAGGCGGTGGCGACGACGGCGGCAAGACCGACTTCACCGGCAAGGAAGTCCAGACCCCCTACAAGTGCAAGACGCCCATCGGCGACAAGGACGCCACGTCCCCCGTCCAGATCAACGCCAAGAAGGACGGCGGCAATTACGGCCTCACCGTCGAGTTCAAGAAGTCCGTCATGGACAGCCCCGCCGACATCCCCGCGGACTCGGTGAAGCCGTCGATGGAGGTCAAGCTGGGCGGCGCGGACAAGGGCACGGTGCACGTCGAGGGCCCCACCAACAAGGAGCCCATCAAGTCCGGCGACCCGATGACCATCCCTGACCTGACCGGCACGTACAAGCCGGGCGCCGACGGCAAGTCGACGCTGGCGCCGGGGGTTCTCACGGTCAAGGCGCTGGGTACGACGACGACCTGCACGCCGTCCAAGGCCGAGGTCTCGCTGGAGATCGACACGGCGGCGCAGCCGGGTGGCGCCGCCGGGGGTTCCGGATCTGCCGGGGGCTCCGGCTCCGCCGGGGGTTCGTCCTCGACCGGTGGCGGTGACCTCGCGGAGACCGGCGCCGACGACAACGGGGCGCTGCGGGCGCTCGGGCTCGTCGCGGGCACGGTGATCCTCCTTGGCGGCGCGGTGTTCACGTTCCTCCCGAGGCGAAGGAGCGGCCTCCGCTGAAGCCCCGTCAGACGCGCGGGGAACCGCGCGAGCAACCAGAGACGACCCGCACCGGCCGATGGCGCGGACCTCGCAGACGCGTCTGCCTGCGGCGGTCCGTCCGGCGGGTGCGGGTCGCCTTGGGGTGCTCGCGCCCACGCGGCGGAGCCGCACATGTCACAGCCCCGCGCCCCTAAAGGGCGCTCCCCTAGGCGTGCTGCCGCAACCACCGCAGGACGGCCTGGGCGGCGCCCGGTTGCTTCAGGAGCTCGCCCCCATGCGCCGTACCCGGCGCGATGCGCACGGTGGCGTCGCGGAGCCCCGCCACCGTCTGCGCGTGCGCGAGGTCCGTGGAGTGGGCCACCGGGACGAAGTCGGCCGCCGAGTGCGTGAGATACAGGGGCGCGTCGTCCTTGCCGGAGGCGTGCGACTTGGCGACCAGGTCGACCCACTTCTGCCGGCACGGCCCGGCGGCCCGGTCCGGCACGCACCCCGCGAGCAGCTCCGCCGTCCCCCGCAGCTTGCGCTGTGCCGACGACGCGGCGCGCATCCCGCCGTCCGCCCAGGCGCGGTAGGGCGAGGCGACGGGGGAGAGGGCCACCACGCCGCGCACCCGCTTGCGTCCGGCGCCGTAGGCCGCGGCACTGACGGCGAGGTGCCCGCCCGCGGAGGACCCGAGCGCGACGGGCGTGCTGCCGTCGCGCCGTTTCACCCACCGCAGGGCCGCGAGGACGTCGTCGCGCTGCGCGGGCCAGGCGGCGTCCGTGGCGAGCCGGTAGTCGGTGTCGTACACGGTGAATCCGCGCGCCGCGAACCACCGCGCCCACCCGCTCCAGTCGGTGTCCCGCACCCAGGAGCCGCCGTGCAGGATCACCAGCGCGGGGCCGCCGCCGTCGCCGTACACGGTGATGTTCTGGCGCGCGTGGCCCCCGTACGCGAAGGTCTTGCCCTGCAACGGCTTGGGTGCGGCCTCGACGGCGGCACTGGACGACAGCAACGCCACACTGAGGGCGAGGGCCGGCAACGTACGACGCATGGCCAGATGCTCCACCGCCCGGCACCGTCACCGGCACAGAAACGTTCCGCGTCACCGCCACGGGCTAGCGAACGATCCCCTGTTCGTGCGAGTGGACGAACGCGCGAGGGCCGCCGCACCCTCGGGTGCGACGGCCCTCGCCGTGCGTCTATCGGCCCGCTGGGGGCGTGCCGGACGTCAGTTGACGGAACCCATCAGTTCCTTGACCTTCTTGCGGTTCAGCCAGATGCCGAAGCCCGCGATGACCGCGATGACCGCCTCGACGGCCACCGCACCCGAGTTGTTCAGGTCGATGCCGAGCTGCGGCGAGGTCAGCAGGCCGGTGACCGAGTCGCCCGCGGTGACCGCGAGGAACCAGACACCCATCATCTGGGCGGTGTACTTCGCCGGGGCCATCTTCGTGGTGACGGAGAGGCCGACCGGGGAGAGGCAGAGCTCGCCGACGGTCTGGATGAAGTAGATCGACACCAGCCACATCGGGCTGACCTTGCCGCCGTTGCTGGCGGTGTCGATCAGCGGGATGAGGAAGACGAGGAACGAGATGCCGATCAGCGTGAGGCTGGAGGCGAACTTGACCGCGGTGCTCGGTTCCTTGCCCCGCTTGTTCAGCCAGAGCCACGCGGAGGCGACCACGGGGGCGAGCGCCATGATGAAGATCGGGTTCAGCGACTGGTACCAGGAGGTCGGGAAGTCGAACCCGAACAGGTTGTTCGTCGTCGAGTGCTCACCGAAGATCGACAGGGTCGAGCCGTTCTGGTCGTAGATCATCCAGAAGACGGCGGCGACGATGAAGAACCAGACGTAGCCCGACAGCTTGGACTGCTCCAGGTCCGTCAGTTCCTTGTCGCGCTTCATGCGGACCAGGACGGTGACCGGGATGACCAGACCGGCGATGGTGAGGGGCATCAGGGCCCAGTCGGCGAAGTTGCCGGTCACACCGAGGAACGAGTAGAGCGCGACCGCGACGATCAGCCAGATCAGGCCGTTGCGCAGGGCGGAGGCGCGCTGCTGCGGCGTCGCGGGCTGCGAGACGACGCTGCTCTCCGCGCTGAGGTGGCGCGAGCCGAGCATGAACTGGCCGAGGCCGAGCGCCATGCCGATCGCGGCGAGCGCGAAGCCGAAGTGCCAGTTGACGTTCTCGCCCACGGTGCCGATGGTCAGCGGGGCGAGGAAGGCACCGACGTTGATGCCGATGTAGAACAGCGTGAAGCCACCGTCACGGCGCGGGTCCTCCGGGCCGTCGTAGAGGTGGCCGACCATCGCCGAGATGTTCGCCTTCAGCAGGCCGGAGCCGAGCGCGACCAGACCGAGACCGGCGAAGAACGTCGCCGAGCTGGGCAGGGCCAGCGTGATGTGGCCGAGGATGACGACGATGGCGCCGATGGCGACCGTTTTGCGCGGCCCCCAGAAGCGGTCCGCCATCCAGCCGCCGGGCATGGCGAGGAGATAGACCATCGACATGTAGACGGAGTAGATCGCCGTCGCCGTCGTGGCCGACATGTTCATGCCGCCGGGGGCGATCAGGTACAGCGGGAGCAGTGCTTTCATGCCGTAGAAGCTGTAGCGCTCCCACATCTCGGTCATGAAGAGTGTGGCCAGTCCGCGGGGGTGGCCGAAGAAGGTCTTCTCAGAGCCAGGGGTACTGGCCGAGTCCTTCGTCAGGCTGGACGCCATGGGTCGATCCTCGAGGTTCGGGACGCGCGGCAAGAGCGTGTGCGCGCCCGGTGGGGGGCGGTCGGCACCGGGGTCGTACCGTCCACACCCCCACGCCCGGGGGGAGTTTTCGCGCTCCGTGTAGAGGAAGGCGCTGGTACGGCGACTCCGGGATCCACGCCCTGGCGCATCCTCACGCAGGGCCCGACCACAGGTCATTCCTTTCAAGGCTGGCAGAAGCCGGCCCGCACATAAAAGAGACCTAAGGCCGCACAGCGGGCCAAAGGTCCTTGGGTAGTGCATCAGGCGTTGGGTCACCATACGCCACGACAGTGCGGGATATGGAAGGACTTGAGAGATGGATCACAGGTCCAGCTGGAACCACCGGGGCACTTTTAAAGGTGATTCTCAGGATCGCACCCCAGAGCCGCAGGCGTCGACCGTCAGCGGGCGATCACCCCACGACGGTCGTCCACCGCGGACTACCATCACCCCATGACCCGTGTACTGCTCGCCGAGGACGACGCGTCCATCTCGGAGCCCCTGGCCCGTGCCCTGCGCAGGGAGGGGTACGAGGTCGAAGTGCGTGAGGACGGCCCGACCGCCCTCGACGCCGGGCTGCAGGGCAGCGTCGACCTCGTCGTACTCGACCTCGGGCTGCCCGGCATGGACGGCCTGGAGGTGGCCCGCCGTCTCCGTGCCGAGGGGCACACGGCGCCGATCCTCATCCTGACCGCCCGCGCCGACGAGGTGGACACCGTCGTCGGCCTGGACGCGGGCGCGGACGACTACGTGACCAAGCCCTTCCGCCTGGCCGAACTGCTCGCCCGGGTCCGGGCCCTGCTCCGGCGCGGGGCGGCCGAGCCGCAGCAGGCGCCGGCCACGCACGGCGTGCGCATCGACGTGGAGTCGCACCGCGCCTGGATGGGCGAGGAGGAGCTCCAGCTCACGGCCAAGGAGTTCGACCTGCTGCGGGTCCTGGTGCGCGACGCGGGCCGGGTGGTGACCCGCGACCAGCTGATGCGGGAGGTCTGGGACACGACGTGGTGGTCGTCCACCAAGACCCTGGACATGCACATTTCCTGGCTGCGCAAGAAGCTGGGCGACGATGCGGCGAACCCGCGGTACATCGCCACGGTGCGGGGCGTGGGCTTCCGCTTCGAAAAGAGCTGAGGCCGGCCCGTCAGGGGCGCGAGGAACTGCGCGAGCAACCACAGCGGCGCCGCACACGCCGGTGAACCGCTGAAGGCAGACGCGTCGGCGGGTCCGTCGTGGCGGGCCGCGCAGCTCCCCGCGCCCCTGACGGGGCCCGATCGGGGACACTGGAGGACTCCGCACCCCCGCCCGGGAGGGCATCTTGCGCCGCCGACTGATCAGCTCCACCCTCGCCGTCGTCCTTGTGGTCATCGCCGTCTTCGGGGTGAGCCTCGTCATCGTCGAGACGAGGACCATCAGCAGCAGCGCCCAAGAGGCCGTCTCCTCCGAGGCACTGCGCCTCGCCAGCGTCGTCGACAGCAGGCTCATCAGCGACGAACAGATCAACGCCCAGATCCTGCGTGACGTGGCCGCGGTCGACAGCGACCGCTACGCCCTCATCGAGATCCCCGGCCGCGCCCCCATCGAGATCGGCACCCGCCCCACCGGCGACGTCATCCAGGACACGGCCATGGGCGAGGAGGGCGAGAAGGTCACCGTCGAGGAGCCGCGCACCGCGGTCACCCAGGAGGTCGGCCGCACCCTGCTGATCATCGGCGCCGTGGCCCTGCTCGCGATCATCGCCGCGGTGCTCCTCGCCGTCCGGCAGGCCAACCGCCTGGCATCGCCGCTCACCGACCTCGCGGAGACCGCCGAGCGCCTCGGCTCGGGCGACCCGCGGCCCCGCCACAAGCGGTACGGGGTGCCGGAGCTCGACCGTGTCGCGGACGTCCTCGACGGCAGCGCCGAGCGGATCGCCCGCATGCTGACCGCCGAGCGGCGCCTCG
Source organism: Streptomyces sp. A18 (assembly GCF_059026065.1). Taxonomy (NCBI): domain Bacteria; kingdom Bacillati; phylum Actinomycetota; class Actinomycetes; order Kitasatosporales; family Streptomycetaceae; genus Streptomyces; species Streptomyces sp. A18. Next base: position 364,981 of record NZ_JBWLKL010000004.1, read on the forward strand.
CCGCCGATGCCTCGCACCAGCTGCGTACGCCCCTGACGGCGCTCTCCATGCGCCTGGAGGAGATCACCGTCACCGAGGACCTGGACACGGTGAAGGAGGAGGCCACGATCGCGCTCGCGCAGGTCGAGCGGCTCACCGACGTCGTGCAGCGGCTGCTCACCAACTCGCGTGACCCCCGCACCGGCTCCGCCGTCTCCTTCGACCTGGACGAGGTCGTCAAGCAGCAGCTGGAGGAGTGGCGCCCCGCCTACCGCAGCGCGGGCCGCGCCATCGTCAGCTCGGGAAAGCGGCATCTGAGGGCCGTGGGCACCCCGGGGGCCGTCGCGCAGGTGCTCGCGGCGCTCATCGAGAACTCGCTCATGCACGGAGGCGGCACCGTGGCCCTGCGGACCCGCGTCACGGGAAACCAGACGGTCATCGAGATCACGGACGACGGGCCAGGCGTCCCCGCCGATCTCGGCGCGCGGATCTTCGAGCGGACCATCAGCGGACGCAACTCCACCGGTATCGGCCTGGCGGTCGCCCGGGACCTGGCCGAGGCCGACGGCGGCCGACTGGAGATGCTGCAGACCAAGCCGCCGGTGTTCGGCCTGTTCCTGTCGCGTACGCCGCCCCAGAAGCGGGCCCAGGAGGCCGAGGAGACGGTCCGCTAGCCGCGGCCCGGCCCTCGCGGCCCTAGGGGGTGCTGCGGGCGGTGGGACGCTTCTCGGTGGCGCTCACGGCCGTGGCGCCGGACCCCGTCTCCAGGAACGATTCCGCACTGGCGACGGCCTCCCGAGCGGGCAGCGTCTTGAACACCCAGGTGCGGTAGGACCAGAAGCGGAAGCAGGTGGCGATGCCGATGCCGAGGAACTTGAAGAGGTTCGACTCCAGGCGGCCGTCCCAGCCGAAGCCGTACGTCGCCGCGTAGAGCACGCCGTTCTCGATCACCAGGCCCGCCAGGCTGAACAGCAGGAAGAGCGTGAGCTCCTTCGTCCTGCCGCTCTTGTCACGGTCCTTGTACGTGAAGTAACGGAAACCGACGTAGTTCACGGCGATCGCGACGATCGTGGCGATCACGCTCGCCCGTACGACCTGCAGGTCAGAGACGTGGCGTACGAAGTTGAAGACTCCGAAGTTCACCACCGTCCCGACCGCTCCCACGGCACCGAACTTGACGACTTCGCGCGCGAGCCGATCCAGCCGCACCCGTAGTGCGCCACGTTCCTTCATGGTGGTCGCCCCAACCCCCGTCGTCGATTCGTTGTGGTCTCGTCCTCGTCGACGTATGTGGTGATTCGGTCGCGTCAACCCAGCCATGCTAACCAGCGCACCCCGCCCGTCGCGCGTGGACGCCTCCACACTGTGGCGGCTCTGTGACGGGAGGGCCCGTGCGGTGCACGGAAACCGGCCGTTCGGGCGTGGCCGATACAGGCCGATACCCTGGGGGTGTGACGTTCCCGGTAGTCGGCATGGTCGGCGGCGGTCAGCTCGCCCGCATGACCCACGAGGCGGGCATCCCCCTCGGCCTGAAATTCAAGCTCCTCAGTGACACCCCTCAGGATTCCGCGGCGCAGGTCGTCAGCGATGTCGTCATCGGCGACTATCGCGACCTCGACACGCTGCGTGAGTTCGCGAGGGGCTGCGACGTGATCACTTTTGATCACGAACACGTACCCACCGATCATCTACGGGCCCTGGAGGCGGACGGCATCCCCGTGCGCCCCGGGCCCGACGCGCTGGTGCACGCCCAGGACAAGGGCGTGATGCGCGAGAAGCTCACGGAGATCGGCGTTCCGTGCCCACGCCACCGGATCGTGCGCGATCCGGCGGACGTGGCCGCCTTCGCGGCCGAAGGCCACGAAGGCTCTCCGGAGGGTGACGGCTTCCCCGTGATCCTCAAGACGGTGCGTGGCGGCTATGACGGGAAGGGGGTGTGGTTCGTACGTTCCGTCGAGGACGCCGAAGACCCCTTCCGGGCCGGTGTCCCCGTCCTGGCCGAGGAGAAGGTCGACTTCGTACGAGAGCTCGCGGCGAACGTCGTGCGCTCGCCGCACGGCCAGGCCGTGGCCTACCCCGTCGTCGAGTCGCAGCAGGTCGACGGCGTCTGCGACACGGTGATCGCGCCCGCCCCCGGCCTCTCGGAGACCCTCGCGGGCGAGGCGCAGGAGCTGGCGCTCCGCATCGCCAAGGAGCTCGACGTGGTCGGCCACCTCGCGGTCGAGCTCTTCGAGACGCGCGACGGCCGCATCCTGGTGAACGAGCTGGCGATGCGCCCGCACAACTCGGGCCACTGGACGCAGGACGGGGCGATCACGTCCCAGTTCGCCAATCACGTGCGCGCGGTCCTCGACCTGCCCCTCGGCGACCCGCGCCCGCGGGCGAAGTGGACGGTCATGGCCAATGTCCTGGGCGGCGATTTCCCGGACATGTACCAGGCGTATCTGCACTGCATGGCGCGCGACCCGCAATTGAAGATCCACATGTATGGCAAGGACGTGAAGCCCGGACGCAAGGTCGGCCACGTCAACACCTACGGCGACGACCTGGACGACGTGCTGGAGCGCGCGCGTCACGCGGCCGGCTATCTCAGAGGAACGATCACGGAATGACCGCACCTGTAGGACCTGTAGTCGGCATCGTCATGGGCTCGGACTCCGACTGGCCGGTCATGGAGGCCGCGGCCAAGGCCCTGGACGAGTTCGAGATCCCGTACGAGGTCGATGTCGTCTCCGCGCACCGCATGCCGCGCGAGATGGTCGCGTACGGCGAGGAAGCGGCGGACCGCGGCCTCAAGGCGATCATCGCCGGGGCCGGTGGCGCGGCCCATCTGCCGGGCATGCTGGCGTCGGTGACCCCGCTGCCGGTGATCGGGGTGCCCGTCCCGCTCAAGTACCTGGACGGCATGGACTCGCTCCTGTCCATCGTGCAGATGCCCGCCGGTGTCCCGGTGGCGACCGTCTCGGTGGGCGGCGCGCGCAACGCGGGCCTCCTCGCGGCGCGCATCCTGGCCACGCAGGAACCCGAACTCCTGGCTCGTATGCGGGAGTTCCAGCAGGAGCTGAATGAACAGGCCACGGAGAAGGGCAAGCGGCTGCGGGCCAAGGTCGAAGGAGCGGGGTCCGGATTCGGCTTCGGCTCGGGAAAGTGAGCGGCATGACGTCTCCCGATCTCGCCGAAGCCCGCGCAGTCCTCGCCGACTTCCCGGTGGCCGACGGCCACAACGACCTGCCCTGGGCCCTGCGCGAGAAGGCGGGCTATGACATCGACCGCCTCGACATCGCGGCCGACCAGAGCGGCAACCTCCACACGGACATCGCGCGCCTGCGGGCGGGCGGCGTCGGTGCGCAGTTCTGGTCGGTGTACGTCCGCACGGACCTGACGGGCGACGCGGCGGTGAGCGCGACCCTCGAACAGATCGACTGCGTCGACCAGTTGCTGACGAGGTACCCCGGCGATCTGGCCCGCGCCCTGACGGCCGCGGACATGGAGAAGGCCCGCTCGGAGGGCCGCATCGCGTCCCTGATGGGCGCCGAGGGCGGCCACTCCATCAACAACTCCCTCGCCACGCTGCGGGCGTTGCACGCGCTCGGCGTCCGCTACATGACGCTGACGCACAACGACAACATCGCGTGGGCGGACTCGGCGACGGACGATCCGGGGGTCGGTGGCCTGTCGGCCTTCGGCCACGAGGTCGTACGCGAGATGAACCGCAGCGGCATGCTCGTGGACCTCTCCCACGTGGCGGCGACGACGATGCGGGCGGCCCTGGACACCTCGGTGGCGCCCGTGATCTTCTCCCACTCCTCGTCCCGCGCGGTCTGCGACCACCCGCGCAACATCCCGGACGACGTCCTGGAGCGCCTGTCGGCGAACGGCGGGGTCGCCATGGCGACGTTCGTCCCGAAGTTCGTCCTGCAGGCGGCGGTCGACTGGACGGCGGCGGCCGACGAGAACATGCGGGCGCACGGCTTCCACCACCTGGACACGACGCCGGAGGCGATGAAGGTCCACGCGGCCTTCGAGGAGTCGACACCGCGCCCGGTGGCCACGGTCTCGACGGTGGCGGACCACCTCGACCACATGCGCGAGGTCGCGGGCGTCGACCACATCGGCATCGGCGGCGACTACGACGGAACGGCGTTCACCCCGGACGGCCTTGACGACGTAGCGGGTTACCCGAACCTGATCGCGGAGCTCCTCGACCGCGGCTGGTCGAGGCAGGACCTGGCGAAGCTGACGTGGCAGAACGCGGTACGGGTGCTGGGGGCCGCGGAGGACGTGGCACGCGACGTCCGGTCCCGACGGGGTCCGTCGGTGGCGACACTGGAGCAACTGGACGGCTGAGCAGCGCACGTGAAGACGCCGACGCCCTCCCCGCAGGCTGCGGGGAGGGCGTCGGCGTATCGATGTGAGCCCGGCGTTACGGCCGTTACGGCAGGTTGCGGGCCATGACGATGCGCTGGACCTGGTTCGTGCCTTCATAAATTTGCGTGATCTTCGCGTCACGCATCATCCGCTCGACGGGGTAGTCACGGGTGTAGCCGTAGCCGCCGAGCAGTTGGACCGCGTCCGTGGTGACCTCCATCGCGACGTCGGAGGCGAAGCACTTGGCCGCCGCGCCCGCGAAGGTCAGGTCGCTGTCGCCGCGCTCGGACTTGGCCGCCGCCGCGTACGTCAGCTGACGCGCGGCCTCGATCTTCATCGCCATGTCCGCGAGCATGAACTGCACGCCCTGGAAGTCGCCGATCGGCTTCCCGAACTGCTTGCGCTCCTGGACGTACCCCTTGGCGTAGTCGAGCGCGCCCTGCGCGATGCCGAGCGCCTGGGCCGCGATCGTGATGCGGGTGTGGTCCAGGGTCTTCATCGCCGTGGCGAAGCCCGTGCCCTCCTCGCCGATCATGCGGTCGGCGGGGATGCGGACGTTGTCGAAGTAGACCTCGCGGGTCGGCGAGCCCTTGATGCCGAGCTTCTTCTCGGGGGCGCCGAAGGAGACGCCCTCGTCCGACTTCTCGACGACGAAGGCGGAGATGCCCTTCGAGCGCTTGGTGGGGTCGGTCACGGCCATCACCGTGTAGTACTCGGAAACGCCCGCGTTCGTGATCCAGCGCTTCACGCCGTTGAGGACCCAGGAGTCCCCGTCACGGACGGCCTTCGTCTTCATGCCGGCCGCGTCCGAACCCGCGTCCGGCTCGGAGAGGCAGTACGAGAACATGCCGTCGCCCTTGGCGAGCGGCGTCATGTACTTCTTCTTGATCTCCTCGGACCCCGAGAGGATCACGGGGAGCGAGCCCAGCTTGTTCACGGCGGGGATGAGCGAGGACGAGGCGCAGACGCGCGCCACCTCCTCGATCACGATGACCGTGGCGAGCGCGTCGGCGCCCGTGCCTCCATAGCTCTCCGGTACGTGCACGGCGTGCAGGTCGGAGGAGACGAGGGCGTCGAGCGCCTCCTGCGGGAAGCGGGCCTCCTCGTCCACCGCCGCGGCGAACGGTGCGATCTTCGCCTCGGAGAGCGATCGGATCGCGTCACGGAGCATGTCGTGCTCCTCGGACGGGCGGTACAGGTCGAAATCAGCCGATCCGGCCAAGGTCTCTCACGCTCCAAGGACGCTAATTACCGTTAAGTAACCCAAATTTTAGAGGGCGGCTCACGCGAGGGATACGTGAGCTTGCCGACAGCGGGCAGCCGATGAGCGGCGATGGCGGAAACGTGCCCTGTCAGGGGCCCGACTATGCTCGGGCACCGCACTGACGCCGTAGACCCCTGGAGCACCGCATGGCCCTCAAGATCACCGTGATCGGCACCGGCTATCTCGGCGCTACGCACGCAGCGGCCATGGCCGAGCTCGGTTTCGAGGTGCTCGGCCTCGACGTCGTGCCCGAGAAGATCGAGATGCTGCAGCGGGGCGAGGTCCCGATGTACGAGCCCGGCCTGGAGGAGCTGCTGCGCAAGCACGTCGCCGGGATCGAGGGCTCCAGCGGGCGGCTGCGCTTCACCATGGACTTCGCGGAGGTCGCCGCCTTCGGCGACGTCCACTTCGTCTGCGTGAACACCCCGCAGAAGCACGGCGAGTACGCCTGCGACATGAGCTACGTGGACAGCGCCTTCGCGCAGCTCGCCCCGCATCTGACGAAGCCCGCGCTCGTCGTCGGCAAGTCGACCGTGCCGGTCGGCTCCGCGGAGCGGCTCGCGCGCGGGCTCGCCGCCGCCGCGCCGGTGGGTGCCGAGGCCGAGCTGGCCTGGAACCCGGAGTTCCTGCGGGAGGGCTTCGCCGTGCAGGACACGCTGCATCCGGACCGGATCGTCGTGGGCGTCCGCAGCGGGCATGCCGAGAAGCTGTTGCGTGAGGTGTACGCGGGGCCGGTGGGCGAGGGCTCGCCGTTCGTCGTGACGGACTTCCCGACCGCCGAGCTGGTGAAGACGGCGGCCAACTCCTTCCTCGCCACGAAGATCTCGTTCATCAACGCGATGGCCGAGGTGTGCGAGGCCGCGGGCGGTGACGTGGTCAAGCTGGCGGAGGCGCTCGGGTACGACGACCGGATCGGGAAGAAGTTCCTGCGGGCCGGGATCGGCTTCGGCGGCGGCTGTCTGCCGAAGGACATCCGGGCGTTCATGGCGCGGGCCGGGGAGTTGGGCGCCGACCAGGCGCTGACCTTCCTGCGGGAGATCGACTCCATCAACATGCGGCGGCGCGGCCAGATGGTGGAGATGGCGCGCGAGGCGCTCGGCGGCGGGTCCTTCCTGGGCAAGCGGGTCGCGGTGCTCGGCGCCACCTTCAAGCCGGACTCGGACGACGTCAGGGACTCGCCCGCGCTGAACGTCGCCGGGCAGATCCACCTCCAGGGCGGTCAGGTGACCGTGTACGACCCCAAGGGCATGGAGAACGCGGGTCGCCTCTTCCCGACGCTCGCGTACGCGGAGACGGCCGTGGACGCGGTCCGTGGCGCGGACGTGGTCCTGCACCTCACGGAGTGGCGCGAGTTCCGGGAGCTCGACCCGGAGGCGCTGGGCGAGGTGGCATCGCAACGGCTGATCCTGGACGGCCGCAACGCGCTGGACCCGGCGGTGTGGCGGGGGGCCGGGTGGACTTACCGGGCCATGGGGCGGCCTGCGGCGTAGGGCGGGTGCGGGTGCGCGGTGCGGGGCGGGGAGCGGTGCCGGTCCATCCTGGGGGCGGGGCCGCGCCGGTATGTCCGTCCTCGCCATCGTCCGGTGGCCGCGTAGCTACTTCGGCGGACGAGTCCAGCGAACCGTGCTCCGGGCAGACGTACCGGCACGTCCCCTCCGGTGCGCTCCCGACTGCAGCGATTCGCTGGTCGCTGCGGGGCAATCGGGTGTGAGTGGGCGGGAGAGCTGGTTCGGCGCGAGGCGGACGTGGGGGCCCTAGCTCCGACCCCCCGGCAGGGACTTGCGCGCCCGGTACGCCCGCATCTTCGCCCGCGCCCCGCACACCCCCATGTCACACCACCGGCTCCGCCCGGCAGGGCTCCGGTCGTAGTACGCCCAGTGGCAGTCCGGGGCTTCGCACGCCTTGAGGCGCTTCCATGTGCCGGCGGCGACCGCCTCCGCGATGGCTGCCGCCACCCGTGACACCAGCGGCCCGGGGTCGGCCGGAGCGAGCGACGCCGAGCCGTCCTCGGCGTCCACCCTCACCAACAGCGGCGCCCCGGCGAGGAGTTGGGACAGCGACGGCGCGACCGCATGCGGCCCGTGCCCCGCATGGGCGAGGCACGCCACCCGCAGCGACTCCCGCAGCTCCCGCGCCGCCGCCAGCTCCCCCGGCGCCGCTGAGATGCCGAACGGCGCGCGCCCCTCCGCCGAGTCCAGCGCGTCCGCGCCCGACTCCAGGTCCAGCGTGTTCACCAGCGCCTGGACCAGAGCGAGGCCTCCTGGAGCAGGTGCTCTGTCATTCATGCTTGCGACGTTACCTCCAGTGCGGGAGTATGCAGTAACCGTTACCGGCAGCTCCATCGCTCCGGTAACTCGCCCGCGAACGAGGAGAAATAGTCATGCCCCTCGCCAAACTCGGCGTCGTCGTACTCGACTGCCCCGACCCCCTCGCGCTCGGCAACTTCTACGCGGCCGTCATCGGCGGCACTCCCCAGGACGACGGCGACGGCTGGGTCCAGCTCGAAGGCCACGGCGGCACCCCGCTCGCGTTCCAGGCCGCCCCCGGCCACGTACCGCCGCAGTGGCCCGAGGCCACGCGCTCCCAGCAGTTCCACCTGGACCTCGAAGTGGAGCGGGCACAGCTGGACGCCGTGGAGAAGGAGGTGCTCGCGCTCGGCGCCACCGCGCTCGACGCGGAGGACAGGGAGCGCAGCTTCCGGGTGTACGCCGATCCGGCGGGTCACCCGTTCTGTCTCTGCGCCTGCTGAACCCGGCTGGAGAAAGGAACGCCCATGACACCCGCACCCGTAGGAAGCCTGCGCAACATCGTCCTCGACTGCCCGGACCCCCGCCGACTCGCGGAGTTCTACGGCCAGTTGCTCGGCGGTGAGATCGAGGCCGGCACCGAGGGCGAGGGGGACTGGGTCACCCTCCACGCCCCCGGCGGCCTCCGCATCTGCTTCCAGGAGGCGCCCGGCCACCGCCCGCCCGCATGGCCGCACGCGGATTCCGGCTCGCAGCAGGTCCACCTCGACATCGACGTGGGACCCGCCGTCCAGGACGTCGAGCGCGCCCAGGAGCGCGTACTGGCCCTGGGCGCCAAGCCGCTCGACCTCGACGACGACAACGGCGAGCGCGACTTCCGCGTCTACGCCGACCCGGCAGGGCATCCGTTCTGCCTCTGCTGGATCCCCGCCGACTCAGGGAGTTGAGGCCTCCGCCCGCTGCCGCAGCCTCTCCCGCGCCGCGCGTGCCGCGAAGTCCGCCCCGCGCAGCGCCCGTTGGACGTTGCCCCACGTCAGGCGCGCGAGGTCGGCCTGAGGCCAGTCGCGGTCGATGAGCTCGGCGACGAGGTGCGGGTAGCGCGAGGTGTCGGCCAGGCCTTCGGGGTGCGTGGCCGAGGTGTCGTACGTCCCCGAGAGGCCCACGCACTCCGGGCCCGCGACGCGGCGTACGTGATCGAGATGGTCCGCCACCTCACGTATCGAGGAACCCGTCTGCTCGGCCGCCAGGGGCACCAGGCACAGGCCCTTGGCGGCACCGAGCGCGGCCAGCAGGTCGTCCGGGAGGTTCCCCGGGGCGTCCCGCAGCGCACTGGCCCCCGCGCGGGTGAACAGGGCCGGCGCCTTGGAGACGGCGAGCACCCGGCGCGCCGTGGCCTCCGAGGCCCCGGACAGCTCGGGAAGCACCCCGATCCGGTTCAGCTCGCGCACCACCTCCTCGCCGAACGGGGTCAGCCCGTCCTCTCCGGCCCATGACGTACCGGAGAGGGTGAGCGAGCACAGGCCGAGGGCGTGCAGCGCGCGCAGGGTGGCGAGCGAGTCGCCGAGCGCCTCGGCGCGCGCCGGGCCGATCAGGACGGCGATGCGGCCGCAGTTGCGGGCGTCGGCCACCTCGGACGCCGTGCGGGCAAGCCGCAGGCCTTCGGAGTGGCCGCCGACGACATGCTTGACGAGGTCGATCTGCTCGAGGGTCGCGCCCAGGACGTGGTCGGCTGTGCTGCCGTCCGGGACATACGCGGACCAGAACTGCGCCCCCACGCCTCCCTGCCGCAGCCGCGGCACATCGGCGTCCACGCCGCTTTCGCCCAGCTCCAGGTCGTACCAGGGCAGTCCGCGCAGCGCCCAGGGCAGTCCGCTGTAGCCGTCGGCCACGGGATCCTGGGCGAGCAGGGCGCGGGCACGCCGGAGCGGGTCCGCCACGGGCGCCGGCTCGGCTTCGGGCGCTGCTTCGGGTGTGGGCACGCCCACCGGTTCGGGGTCGGATATCGGTGGTGGCTCAGGGGCCCGCGCGGAGGTCCGGTCAAGCTCCCCGGCTTCGGCGGTGGCGTTCAGTTCGACCTGCAGGTCCGCCATGGCAGTGCTCCGGAGTTCAGGGTGGCAGTCGGGTCAACCGTGACACGCGGGAGCCATGGGTTCGCGGCGGGCGAAGCGTTCGAGGTACGAGGCAGTGATCGCGGCATGCGAGAGGGCCCCGCCGATCCACCGGCGGGGCCCTCCCGTGTGACGCTCACCCGTCTCAGTCGCTGGAGACGGTGACCTTCTCGTCGTTGTTCAGCTGGTTCACCATCTGCTTGACCTTGGCCTTGTCCCACAGGAGGTTGCCGCCGGTCGAGCCCGCGAGCGGCATGTTCATGGACTTGCCGTCGCCGCCCGTGACGCCCTTCATCGCCCAGAACATGGACGCCACGTCGAGCAGGCCCATGTCCTTGTCGACGATCAGCGTGTCCAGGCCCGCGCTCATCGTGGGGTAGAGCTTGAACGGGTTCATGACGGTGCCCGGCGTCGCCGCCTGGTTGGCCAGGGCCGCGAGGAACTTCTGCTGGTTCTTCGTGCGGTCCAGGTCGCTGCCCGGCAGGGCGTACCGCGTACGGACGAAGGCGAGGGCCTCCTTGCCGTCCAGGGTCTGCTTGCCCGCCTCGAAGTCGGCGCCGGACTTCTCGTCCTTGAAGCCCTTGGGGATGTCCATCTCGACGCCGCCGACCGCGTCCACGATCTCGGCGAAGCCGCCGAAGCCGATCTCGGCGTAGTGGTCGATCTTCAGGCCGGTGTTGAACTCGACGGTGCGGACGAGCAGTTCGGGGCCGTCCTCCGCGTACGCCGCGTTGAGTTTCGTCTGGCGGCCCTGGTTCGGGTAGAGCTTCCCGGACTCGGCGCCCTTGAAGGAGGGGATCGTCACGTTCGAGTCGCGCGGCAGCGAGATCATCGTGTTCCCGCCGTCGTCCGCGACGTGCAGGATCATCATCGAGTCCGTGCGCTTGCCGTCGGCGGAGCCCGTGTGGAGGTCCTTCTTGTCCTGGTCGGACATGCCCTCCCGGCTGTCGGAGCCCACGATCAGGTAGTTCGTGCCCGCGCCGCCCTCGGGGCGCTCGATGACCTTGGAGAGGTCGACCTCGCGCTTGAGCTTGGAGTCGGCCCAGAAGTACGTGCCGATGGAGATCGCGAGCAGCGCCACGACGAGGGTGATCGAGCCGATCTTGATGCGGCGCCGCCAGTTCGGCGCGGGGCGCGGGGCGCGGGTGCCGTACCCGTCGCCGCCGCCGTTGCCCTGGCCGCCGCCCGGTGAGCCGTAGACCTGGCCGGTGTTGTAGCCGCTGTCGTAGCCGTCCTGGCGGGGGCTGCGGGGCTCGAACATGTCGTCGCGCGCGTCGCCGTACGGCTGGCCGTACCCGTCGTCGTACGTGGGCTGCTGCGGCACACTCCCCTGCTGCTGGCCCGGTCGGCCGGACGGGCCGCCGCGCTGGACATGCCGCATCACGCGGGCACCCTCGGGCTGGGTGTTCCCGCTGCCGCGGCCGTATCCCCGGCCGCCGCGCTGCTCGTCAGGCCAATCGCTCATGTGGCCCAGTGTGCCGTCTCTGCCTACGTGCCTCACAGGGCAGACGGGAATTCGGTTCAGGGCTGTTGCAGAGCTGATGCAAAGCGGCCGAGGCAGGCCAGGACATTCGTCCGACTTAGGGTAGAGCCCATGACAGACCTGGCCCCTGGCGCGGAATCGGAGATTCCGGGCAAGCCGACTTCGGCGTCCCGCACGACTCTCAGCCACATCATGACCAACAGCGACACCAACCTCCTCGGGACGGTGCACGGCGGCGTGATCATGAAACTGGTGGACGACGCCGCGGGGGCTGTCGCCGGACGGCACTCGGGCGGGCCCGCGGTCACCGCGTCCATGGACGAGATGGCCTTCCTGGAGCCGGTGCGGGTCGGCGACCTCGTCCACGGTTGATCCCCTAAGACATAAACACGCTGACCAGCGCGGATAGGTCGCAGGTAACCGGGGAGGCCCCGGCGTCACGTTCAGTGCACCGGGGCCTCGTCGTCTCGCGCGAGAGGTGGCGTACCGGGGCGTTTACGCTGGTTCCATGACTGATCACGCCCCCATAGACGCTGGAGACGACCCCTCCGGCAAGCCGACCGCGGCCTCGCGCACCACATTGAGCACGATCATGACCGCGGGTGACACCAACCTCCTTGGGACGGTTCACGGTGGCGTGGTCATGAAGCTGGTGGACGATGCGGCGGGGGCGGTCGCGGGACGGCACTCGGGCGGGCCCGCGGTCACCGCGTCCATGGACGAGATGGTGTTCTTGGAGCCGGTTCGCGTCGGTGATCTCGTCCACGTGCACGCACAGTGCAACTGGACCGGGCGCACGTCCATGGAGATCGGCGTACGTGTGATGGCCGAGCGCTGGAACGAGTCGACGCCCGCGCAGCAGGTCGGTTCGGCATATCTCGTCTTCGCCGCCGTCGACGCGGACGGCAAGCCGCGCAGCGTGCCGCCGGTGGCTCCGGACTCGGAACGGAACGAGCGGCGGTTCAAGGAAGCGCAGATTCGCCGTACGCATCGGCTGGCCCGTCGCCGAGCCATCAAGGAACTGCGGGCGCAGCAGCCCAGCGACGACTGAGCGGGTACGGCGAGAGCCCCCGGAAGACAGTTCCGGGGGCTCTTTGTGTGCGCGGAGGGTCAGAGCTTCGCGTGCCATTTTCCGCGGGCGAGGACGGTGTGGCCATTGGGGCTGATGAAGACGCGGGCGCCGCGCACGGGAAGTTCCCCAGTGGCGAGCCAGTCGTGACGGATGGCATCGAGGATGTCCCAGAGGCGGCGGGGGCCTCCCTGGTGAACGGTGGGGCGGTCGGTGCCCTCGGCGGTTGCGCGGGCCCATGAACCGTCGGGGTGGGCCATGACGGCGGTGCGGTGCCCGTCGTGCTCGCGGTACTCGTGCACGATGCCGGGTGCCGTGACGCTCAGCATCGAATCGAGGTCCCATGCCTCGGTGACCTGTACGACGGGATAGGGGCCTGTCGTTGTGTCCTCGCCGTCCTGGTCGCGGGCGACGGCGAGCAGTGGGGAGAGGTCGGGCGGGTAGTCGTCGCCGTGGCGTACGGACATGAATCCGGCGCGGTCCCAGAGCACGCGGCCGGTGGCGCCGCCTTCGTCGTCCTTGTCTGCGGCGACGAGTAGGGAGGTACCTGCGATGGTGGTGACGAGTCGGCCACCGCGGCAAAGCGCGGTGAGCCAGCTTCTCGGGATGGAGCGGACCGAGACCATCGACACGATGCGGTCGGTGCTCTGTGGCGCGACGGGGAGTGACCCGGTGGCGTCGACGGTCTCGACACGGGGGCCGAGGCCGATGGTGTCGAGTCGTTCGCGTGCGGTCTCGACGAGGTAGGGGTCGACGTCCAAGCTCGTTACCTGCTCGGAGTGCAGACGGCGGGAGGCGAGGGCCGTGCCGTAACCGGTGCCGGTTCCGACGTAGAGCAGGTGGTCGCCGTCTTCGAGGTATGCGTGTCGCAGCATGTTGACGACGAGGCTCGGCAGGGTGGCGGAGGACGTGGGGCGGCCGGTGGGGTGGTCGTCGGCCTTGGCGCGGTCGGCGTGGTGCGGGCCGACGCGGGTCACGAGTGAGGTGTCGCGGTACGTGGCGGCGTACCACGTGCCTTCGTCGTGCGGCGCTTGCAGGGTCCATCGGTCGTCGCCGCGCTCCCACCAGCGGGGTACGAACAGATGGCGTGGAGTGCCGGCCACGGGGTCGCGCCATCGGGATGAGCGGTGGGCGACGTCCTCGGCGAGGGCTTGCGCGTGTGGTCTCCAGTTCACGCGGTGGCCTCCAGGGAGAGAGGGGCGGCGGCGGGGGCGACGTCGTCGGGGAAGTCGGGGAGGCAGGCGTCGGAGTTCGCGGGGTCGCAGTCGTCGGAGTCGTCGGGGGTGCATGCGCTGCGGGGCGTGGGGATGGTCGCTGTGATTTCTGACCATAGGGCGTTGTGCAGGATCTCGGGCAGGGGCTGTTCGCGGACGTTCCCGGCTTCTAGGAAGCGGGACAGGATGCAGCCGGACACGTTGCCGTCGGGGTCGATGGATACGCGGTGGCGGAAGCAGTGGCCGCAGAGTTCATCGACGGTGGGGATGGTGCCGGGGGCGGCGGCACGGCCGACCTTGCGGGCGCGGTCGGTGTTGACCCGTCGTACGCCGAGGGCGCGTAGTTCGGCCTCGGCTTCTGTGACGCGTTGACCGGGGTTGACCTCGACGATTCCGACGCGCAGTGGGATACCGCGGTCGAGGGCTTCGAGGATGTTCGCGCGGGTGCGGCCGTGGCTGCCCTTGCCCTGGGTGATCCGTTCGTGCTGCTCGGCCTGGTCGGAGTAGTAGGACGTGGCCAGGGTGACGCGGGGGTGGTCGAATGCGCGCCATAGGGCGGGGCGAATGTGGGTGAGGTTGCTGTAAACCTCGACGGACAGCCCGAGGTCCGTGGCGAGTTCGATGTAGTGGGGCAGGTGGGGCGAGCGACTGGGTTCGCCTCCGATCATCTGCACGGTTGGAATGGCCAGGCCCGCGACGTCGCCGATGACTTCGCCCCAGTTGGCGCGCGTCATGAGCCCGGAACTCACCTTGGGGCCAGACATGGTGCAGCAGTGCGAGCACTGGAGATCACAGGTGCCGGTGATCTCCAGCTCGACAGAGCGGATGGTTTCGAGGGCGTTCATCGTGCGTCCTCTCGGTTGGGGTGCACGGCCCGGCTCGGGGTGAGCGCGGGTCGCCGTTGGGCCCGCGCCCCTACCGCAGGAAGGGCCGTTGCGGGGGAGCCTCGACCGGTCGACCGCGGTAGGGGGCGGGAGCCTTGGGCGGCGGTAGGTAGCCGCGCGCGTGGGTGAGGATGGGCCGCGCTGTGAGTGCGTAGCTCGTTTGGTCGTCTGTGACGGTGAAGGCGTAGAGGCCGCCGTCGCGCATCGCGGTGAGCGCCTGGTCGTGCTCGGCGACGTCAGTGGGCCATGCCCGCAGGGCGGTTGCCGGGTCGAGGGCCGGGTCGGATGCGGCGACTCGCAGGGCACGCGGCGGCATCCACTGTGTGTCGAGGGGCGGGTCGATCAGGTCGGCTAAGCGCGATGCCTGGGAAGTGAGCCAGCGGAGGGCGAGGCGTGGCGAGGGTGCGGCGTACCCGGTGAGCAGCCACTCGCGGGCGCCGTTCACTGCCGGTTCGGCGAGTGTGCACTCGCACCACAACCCGTCGTGGGCCGGTGGCACGTGCACCTGCCAGGGCGGGCACATGAGGGCCGTCACAGGTACGCCTTGGGCTCGGCGCGGCAGGGGCGCGTGAGGTGCTCGCGGTAAGTGAGGTGTGTGGGGTGCTTCTTCAGGTGCTCGAACACCCAGTCGAGGGGCTCGGCGACGTTCTCGACGGTGGGGCTGGCCTCTTCGCAGTGCGCGCACTCCATGCAGTGGGTGACGGGCTCGGCGTCCGGTTCGAGGTTTGGCGCGAGGTGATGCTCGCGAAATGCGTAGATGATGCTCTTCATCCGAGGTCCTCTCCCCGGAGGAACGCTAAGTGCGCGTTGATCTTGCGCTCCAACTCGTCGACTGCTGCCTCTAGTTGCGGCGGTGGCACCCAACCAGGGGTGGTCGTTTGCTCGGTGTCTTCCTGATCGTCTGGCACCGGCTTTTCGTGGCGCGGGTGGTGGTCCATCGGGAGACCTTCAATCAGTGCGGCGCCCTGTGCATGACGGCACCTGTCCCATGCACTCAGTCGCGAAGCGAGTGCATTACGTCACATCCAGAGTGCTCCCGAACTCCCCCTGTCTGCAACCCAGTCACTCAAAAAATGCAAAATTGCACGGCGTCGTTGACGATCCGGCATAGCGTGCACGGGGGCGGTAGCCTCACGATCACGCAGGCGGCAGACTGGCCAGTAAGGGGAAGGGGGTAGGGCCGTTGAGTGCTCCGACAGTGCGCAGGAGGCGACTGGGCGCGAAGTTGAAAACCCGTCGTGACGAACTCGGTTGGACGTTGGAAGACGTCGCCGAGAAGAGCGCCGGGCGTCTCAATACGGCGAAGGTCAGCAGGATTGAAGCTGCACGCGTCGCAGCCCGACAGGCCGATGTCGAGTTGCTGCTCGATCTGTACGGCATCGACGATGCGGAACTTCGCTCTGCCCTGCTCGCCCTCACGCGCGAGGGCGCTCGCCGCGGCTGGTGGCAGTCGTACCGCGCCGTCCTGTCACCGGTATACGAGGATCTGATCTCTCTTGAGGCTGACGCAACGTCGGTGCGCACGTGGCAGATAGGCGTGATTCCGGGGCTTCTCCAAACGGGTGACTACGCCCGCGAGTTCATGACGAGTATCGGTATGTCGGCGGCGGTCGAGGAGAAGATCGATGCGCTTGTCGAGGTCAGGCTCGCCCGTCAGGCCGTCCTGACCTCTCGCGAGGCCCCACTCACCCTGTGGGCCATCATCGGAGAGGGCGCACTACGTACGCAGTGTGTCGGGCACGGCGTCATGCGGGACCAACTCGCCCGCCTGCTCGCGCTGAGTCGGCGCCCCAACATCAACATTCAGATCCTGCCGACCGACGCCCCGCCCCATGTCGGGCAGATGGGGTCTTACTCGATCCTCGGGTTCGAGGATCACGTCGATCTCGATGTCGTCCACGTGGAGAGCCTCACATCGGCTCTCTACGTCGAGGACACCACGCAGGTGGGCGACTACCGAGACGCGTTCGAACGATTGCGCGCCGCTGCTCTACCAGTTGAGGCGTCTGTAAAACGCATCGCAGAGATGAAGGAAGAACACACATGAGCCACCACATCGCCGACGCTTCGTCTCTTGCCGTGACGTGGTGGAAGTCGTCTGCGTCCGGTACCCAGTCCGATTGCGTCGAGGCGGGAATCGTCGACGACCAGGTCGTTGCCCTCAGGGACAGCAAGCGTCCCACCGGCGCGGCTCTTCTGCTCGACCGTGGCGCCCTTCGGGCGTTCGTCGAGGGCGTCAAGGCCGACCGCATCTGACCACAAACACGAAGAACGCCCCCCGCACAGCCGCGAACGGCTGGGCGGGGGGCGTGGTGCGTCTATCGGGCGGCGAGCTGCCACAGAGACAGGGTGAGGCCGGTAAGGGCGACCAGGGCCGCGACGGACGGAAGGGGCCACCGTGCCCGTTCGAGGGCGTCGAGGCGGGCCGTGTCGCGCTTCTGGCGTTCGGTCTCGCCCCGCTCGACGGTGTCGAGTCGGGTGTCGTGGTCGTCGATCCGGCGCGTGTGCTCCTTGATCGCTTCGTCGGTCTGGTCGTGGCGCTGCACCAGTAGCGCGAGGGCGCCGTCGGTGCGGGTGAAACCCACCTCGATCGTCCGCCTGATTCTCTCCAGTTCCAGCGCGACCGCGGCCGGGTCGGACGGCGAGGGCGAGGTCGTCACGGCGCGGTGGGCTCCTTGGCGTCGTCGACCAAGCCGAGGCCGACCCGGTCGAGGATGGCCTCGACGCTTGGCAGGGCCATCACGCGGGCGAGGCCGCCCGCGACGGCGAGGCCGCCGGCCACCCACGGCAGGGAGTCGGGCACGCCGGACGCCTCGACTATGCCGGGGAGGGCGACGGCGAACGCCACGACGGCTTGCATGACGGTGCGGACGGTGCGCTTGTTCTCAGGGGTCATGGGGGTGCTCCTGTTCGTGTACGGGCCCGCCCCACGGTGCGCTGACCAGGGGGCGGGTGAGGGGTGAGGGGCCTACCTGGCGTAGGCGAGCCGGTGCAGGGCGGCCCAGCCCTTCGGGCCTATCGCGGGGTCGTGGCTCTTGCCCGCGGCGCGGTACTTGGGGTGGGCGTCATGGAACTTGGCCACGGCCGTTTGGGTCTGCGGGCCGTACGCGTCGGCCTCGGGCACGCTCTTGGCGAGGAATCCGGCGGCCTTCAGCGCGCGCTGAAGCGGCTTGGCGGACGGGCTCTTACGCCCCGGTGCGAGGCCCTTGGGGAACGGCGGCGGGGTGTACGGCTTGGGCTTGCCCGGCGTCGGGGGCTTGCTCGGCGTGGTGTCGTCGAGCAGCTCGTCGACACGGGCGCGGATCTTGGCCATGGTGAGCGCGGGCCCGCCCTTCTTGCCGACCGGTCCGCGGGGGTCGACCTTGCCCGGCTGCCATTCGAGGTGACCGATCACGGATTCGGCGCCCCACCCGTGCTTGCGGCAGATACCGGCGGCGGCGCGGGCGATGGCCTCGACCTGTACCTCGGGCCACGGGTCGTCGCCATCGCCGAGATTGACGCACTCGAAACCGTAGAAGTAGCGGTTGCCGTCGGTGTTCGCCTCGTTGTCGGCCGGGGGCGCGCGTTCAGCGGTGACGGCGGCGAGTACGTCGTCGTCGCCGAGCCCGGCATGGTTGGCGCGGCCGTAACCGACCAGGTGCACGCGCCCGCTCTTGTCGATGACGCCGTGACACAGCGGGCCGGGCAGTGCGGCGTGTCCGGCGCGGCACAGGGCGACCGAGTGCGCGGTGCCGGTCGTGACGGTGTGGTGAATCATGATGCCGCGCATGGGCCCCCAGGGGCCTTTGTGGTTGCGGTTGTGGCGCATCCAGTCGCCGACGCCCACGACGTCGACGCCCTCGCCCTCGATGGCGTCGCGGAAGGCGGTAGCGGACAGGGGCGGGGCCATAAGCAGTCTCCAGACATGAAAAAAGCCCCGGCGCGATGCGCGGGGCGTACGGGGTGGGGTGCGATCAGGCGAGGTCGGTCGCGAGGGTCTGCGGGGCCGGCGACTTGTCGTCGAGGGCGCCGCCGGTGAACTCCGAGCCGCGCCAGTCGTTGCCGTAGCGGGCAACGTTGCTGCACGTGTTCGTCGCGGAGAAGCCGTTCAGTGCCTCGTTGCCGCTGCCGTTGGGGCGGACCTTGTTCCCGGACAGGGAGATGGACGATGCGGTACTGCTCAGGCGGATGCCGTAGTACGTCGCATTGGCGGAGCGTCCGGGGCTCTTGATGTAGCTGTCGCGGATGTGGATGTTGGAACCGTCCTGGACCAGGACGCCGTTCCCGCCGGGGTAGAGGACCTGATTGCCGGTCAACGACGTGTGCGTGCATGTGACAGCGGTAATGCCGTGCGCGCCGGGGGTGTAAATCTGGTTGCCGGTCACGGTCCCGTTGTCGGCGTTCTCCATAGACACGGCGGTGCCGTCCACACTGGCGAGCGCGTTTCCGGAGATGGCGAACCGCTGTACCTGCTGAAGCCGGATGCCGTTCTGCCCGCTCGTTGAGCCGTCGATGGCGTTGTCGCCGATCGTCAGGTTGAGGATCTGG
This sequence comes from Streptomyces sp. A18, assembly GCF_059026065.1. Taxonomy (NCBI): domain Bacteria; kingdom Bacillati; phylum Actinomycetota; class Actinomycetes; order Kitasatosporales; family Streptomycetaceae; genus Streptomyces; species Streptomyces sp. A18. The sequence goes on from NZ_JBWLKL010000004.1 coordinate 384,123, forward strand.
CCGGACGTCTCGCCGAGCGCGACGATCGGCTCGTCGTAGCCACCCCCGCCGCGGAAGGTGCAGCCGGTCACGGTCAGGTTGCGCATGCTCTGGCTCGCGCCGGTCTGCGTGCCGTCGGGCCGCTTGGTGTCCTCGGGGTCGGTGAGGATCACCGCGCGGAAGCGCACCCCCGAGCCGCAGCTCGCGAAGGTGCAGCCGGTGACCGTCGTGTCTTCCCAGTTGTAGGCGCTGACGCCGTACTGGGTGACGCCCTCGAACGTGCAGTCCGAGACCCGGACCCTGCGGTGGTACTTGGTGATCGTCGCCGAGTGGCTGCCGATTCCTCGCGGCCACGCGGTGGTAAGGGCCGTGCCCGATGCTCCGAAGTAGCAGCCGGTGATCAAGACGTCTTCGCACGCAGTGTGGTCGTAGGGACCAAATCCGCCGAACACTCCCGTGGACTTGGCGAGGTCGAGCTGTACGGCTTCGCTGAAATCCCGTGCTCCGGGGTCGTAGTAGCCCAAAAAGCGGCAGTTATCGACCAGTGCGCGTTTCGTCGAGTTCAGCTCGATGGCGTGATAGCCGGACACGTCCCGGATCTCAAGATCTCGGATTGTGACGTCACGAGCGTGCCCGATGCTGATGCACATGGCCGACGCGGTTAGGCCCGGCGCGGTCCCCTGGCAGTCCCAGACGCCCCCCTCAACCGTGATCCCGCCGTGGCCGGTGTATCCGGCGAGGTTCTGCGTGGCGTCGCCGTTGATGAGCATGGTCTCGGCCGCGCCACGCACGAACCTTGCGCCCGGAAGCAGAGTCAACCGCGTGTTGCGATAGATCCGCAGCGGCAGCGAGGAGAGCAGATACGTACCGGGCGGAACGATGACCCAGCCCCCGCGCAACTTGGCGGCGGTCAAAGCCGCTTGGATGGCGGGGGCGTCGTCTACAAATCCGGTGCCGACGGCCCCGTATGCGGTCACCGTGAGGGACTCCGAGAGCCTTTCGAGCATGTACTGAAGGCGTCCTGCGGTCATCTGCATGCCGGGGAGCCACTGAGCTACGGGCGTGGACAAGAAACCTCCTTAGGCAGGGTTCGATGGGGCGTGTGACCGAGTCGTGGCTGTGCCGTTCGGGTGGGCGTGGGGCGGGCAGGCCGTAAGCCGGGTGGCCGATATCAAGCGCACGCCATTCACTCGATCGAGCTTCCGAGCCAATTGGGGGGTAGCAGGCGTGGGAATCTGTCTGGTGAGCGGCTCCCACTGCGGCGTATGAGTGCCGCGTCCGCGCTTCGTGGAGGTTCCTTTGCGTCCAGTACACGCGTTCCTGGGCATGGCGATCGTTGCCACCGTCTTGACGTCAACAGCCCCGGCTGCCTACGCGGTGAGCACGACGGGCCCTTCCTGCTCGAAGGCTAAGGCGGAGCTCGCGCGGGCCGAGCGTGAGCTCAACGCCGTGAAGTTGATGCCTCACCCAGACCAAGAGGTGTTGGAGAACGCTGAGAACGATTTCAATTTGGCAACCTCGGATGTTGTCCGAGCGTGCGGATTCGATGGGCCCAGGTAGACGAAGCAACGCGACCCGCCGGGCCCTCCCTAGAGGGCGGCGAGGGCAGGGCGGGCGAGCTGCACGGCGGCGCCTGCGGGATGGGTGAGGGCGAGGCCGTCGGTGCCGCGGGTGACGCTGAATGTCTGGCGTCCGGCGGTCGCGCTCGGCGCGATGGCCAGCACTTCGAGCCGCTCGCCGCCGATCTGTAGGTCGGTGGGGAAGGCGCCGGGCATCTCGCCGTCGAGGCTGGGCCGCAGGGTGAGCCGCGTTGCGGTCAGGACGTCGGTCGTGGGCGGGAAGTCGGGCACGGTGGCCGCGATGTTGGCGAAGGCTGCGCCCGCCGGTGCGGTGAACGCCTCCTCGAACCAGGTCCATGCGCCCGCGGTGACGGCCTGGCTGCTCGCCGCGGTGTCGAGGTACTCGCCGGCCGCGTCGAACCAGTTGATGTCGAGATCAATCACGCGGGCCGAGGCGGAGTGAAGCCAACCGCTCACCGTGTAGGCGAGGGCGGCGGTGACGGGCAGGAGATCAGAGCCGACGTTGGGGTACTCCTCGACGCCGTCGGGAGTGAACTGCACCGACCAGGCCCCTATGCCCGCGCCCCGGTCGGGGGTGGGCATGCGGGTGAGGGTGCCGCCGTATCCCGTCCACTGGTCGAGCCCGTCGGCCATGTCCGGGTTGGTGTTCAGCGGCAGCGCGGCCACGGGCCACGTGGGGCCCGCGGGGACGGTGGCCTCGAACGTGGTCGCCGCCTCGTCGAGCGCGGCGGCAAGTTCGGTGCCATCGGTTCCGACGGTGGCGTATTCGGTGTCGTCGAGGGTGGCGACCAGCCAGGGCCCGCCGGGCGAGCAGGTGAACGTGACCTCCCACGTGCGCACGCCGAGGGTCTCGGTGTAGCCCTCGACAAGCAGCTCGATCGTGCCGGGCGGGAGCCACGGCGGCGGATTCAGGATGCGGGCGCGGGCGCCGACATCGACCGCGGCGACCATCTCGGCCAGGTGCGGCGCCTCATGCAAAGCGACCGACACGGACGGGTAGCGCGCTTCGTCCCACGTGCCGCGGTGCAGCCCCCACCACGCGTAGGGCGAACACTGATCGTCGGAGAACAGGTTCAGGGTGCGGCTGTCGGTGTAGCGGCCGATGCCGTCCGGCGGGGGCAGGACCGACAGCGGGCCTGATTCACACACGGCCCGCGCCGAGGACCCGCCCGTCCGCTGCACCGTGACGTCGTTGCGTACGGCCTGGTCGTCATCGACCGGTTCGAGAGGGGCGATGACCTCGCGGGCCGCGTAGTCGAGGGTGAGCGCGGGCGCCTGTGTGTAGAGGGTGGCGCGGGTGCGGTAGGCCAGAGACAGCGCGTCGCGCTGCTCGTGGAGCGTGCCGCCGTCGGCGTCGGCGGCTTCCTGGAAGAGGTCGAGCAGGGCGGCGACGGGCTGCGCACCCAACCGGGTACCGGCCGCGTTGGGGCGCCCGGTGTAGACGAACGGGATCTCTTCCTCGGCCGCGATGCGTTGCAGTCGGGTGGACAGGCTCTCGCCCGCCCATCCGATCAGGGCGCGGCCGGTAGCGCTGTAGGCGGCGGTGGTGTTGGCGAGGACCACGTGTCCGATGGCGACCTCGCCCGCTTTGCCGCCGCCCACCCCGATGTGGGTGATCCGGCGGACGGCGTTGTGGATGGTGTCGCCGCTCCACGCCGGGACCGTGCCGCCCTCGTAGGTGTAGGTGTCGAGGTCGACGTAGTAGAGCCGCCAGTCGGTCACCGGACCGGCTTCTATGAGGTCAAGGCCGATGTTGACCCTTCTGCCGAGCAGGGAGTTCCCGCCAGTGATCACGCTGGTGAACAGCAGGCCCAATGCGTTGCGGCCGTACATGGACAGCCGTCCGTCGGGGCGCAGGGTGATTGTCCACCGCGTGATGAGTCCGGTGGTGGCGAATGAACAGAGCACGGTCTCGGCCTCGGGCGCGGTGTCCGGGAAAGCGGCGAAGAACCGCAGGGCGCTTTCCCCGGTCGTCGGGTAGAGGGGCACGGTGCCGGTGGCCGCACCCTCGCCGAGCGTGGGCAGCGCATCGGATGCCAGATGACCGCTGTAGGCGGCCGGTTTGATCCCGGTCATCGTGATGCGCATGGGGGCCGTGCCGGGCAGCGCCGACGCGAACTCAGTCGCGCCCGAACCGTCCTCAAGCGGCCAGTACGCCACGATGGATGTGCGGGCGGGGTTGGAGAACTCGCGGCGCATCGCTGATTGCAGCGGCGCTGCACCCTGGCCCAGACGGCGCAGGATGCCCGCGGCCGTCACCGACACACTCACGTCGTACGGGGTGCCCCACTTCACGGGCCATCCGGGGACCTCACCCACGAACCGCACCAGGCGCGGCCCAGCGGGGCCCAGCGGGGCGACGGACACACGTACCGGGGTGTTGCGCCCCAGGCGCCCGAACAGGTCGGAGCGCGGGTTACGCGGGCTGTAGCGGCCGGTGGTGTTGTCCAGGACGAACGAGCAGCTAGCCGCGTCGGTGCGGGCGCCCTCGTCGGGGCGCCCGCGCGTGATGGTGATGGGGTTCTCGGTGTAGACGTCGCCGGTGATGTCCAGCCACGCCCCGCCGAGTTGCAGCTCGACGCGCACGCCGAGGGGGTCATCAGGGAACGCCACGGGTGGCACCTCCTTGGGGTCTCAGGCGCCGAATGCGGTCTGTACGGAGCCGCGCCCGTCGACGCGGACCATGCGGCGGATCACGCGCTTCCACTCGGCGTCGGCGCCGGTGACGTCGAGGACCAGGCGCCCGCCGTCGGTCCCGCCAGTGCCCCCGGCAGTGCCGGTGTGGGCGGCCATCGCGGCGGCCGTGGCCTGTCCAGGGGTGGGGGTGGAGACGAGATTGCGCATGGTCCGATCGACCGCGCCCTGTCCCGACTCGATGCCGTCGACGACGCCCGCGGGAATCCACTGACCGATCTCCTGCGCCATGACACGGGAGGGGCTGTTGATGCCGAGCGCGTCAGCGATCGGCCCCGGAATCGCGGCCTTGGCCCAGCCGATCAACTTGTCTTTGATCCACCCGCCCATGGCCTTGATGCCGCTCCACAAGCCGCGCACGACATCGCGGCCCTTGCCGGTGAGCAGGGATGCGAGAGAGCCGATGCCGCTTGCGATGCGGCGGGGCATGCCGCGAACCCACGCGATGAAGTCCGAGGCTTTCTGTCCGGCGGCCGTGCGGAACGCCTGAAAGCCGCGCGAGGCACTGCCGCGCAGACTGGCCGGCAGACCGGACAGGGCGGAGACCGCGCGGCCCGGCAGACCAGAGAGCCAGACGGTCAGTTCAACGACCTTGGCAACCGCGGCATCCTTCGCACTGCCGAACCAGCCGCCCAGCTTGCCGGGCAGGCTGCCGAACCAGTTCAGGGCCGTTCCGATACCGGACACGGCCGCATCGGTCGCCGTCTGGATGAAGCCCCACGCTGCCGACCACGCCTGTTGCAGCCAGTCGGTCTTGGTTGCGATCAACACGACGATGGCGACCAGGGCGACAATCGCGGCGATGATCCAAAACACCGGGCTGGCGAACATGCTCGCGTTGAGCGCCCATTGGCTACTCGTCCAGATCGCGTTACGGGCGGCCACGACCGTTTGAGCCAGCGCCCACGCCTTCGTGGCCACGGTCACGGAACCGATGACCACGGCAAGCGCCGTCAGTACCGGGGTCGGAACCGCGCTTATCATCTGCGCGAGGTACAGGGCGAGTTGGACCGTGACGCCGAGCAGCGGTGAGAGGGCGACGAGTAGCTCGACGGCCGCGCCGCCGAGGCTGGCCAGGGTGGTGCCGCCCTGCTCGGCCAGGTCGAGGAAAGCCGCGAAGCCTGCGGAGTCGTCGAGCGAGGTTCCCCAGTCGGCGAATGCGGCGGACATGGAGACCAGGCCGCCGGTCACCCCCGCGGAGGCGGGCAGGAACGCTTGCAGCATGCCCGCGAACCCCACCGCGAAGTTCTTGATCACGGTGAGGATGTCGCGGAGCGCGGGTCCGGCGACCGCGGCTGTCTCGCTTACCCACTCCTTGAACTCCGCGGACTTGACGCCCGCTGAGACGTCGTCGAAGAACCCTGAGAAGGCTGTCGCGGCGGCCTCGACGAACGGGGTCAGGCTGGGGAGCAGGTCACGCAGGACCGTGATGCCCTTGGTGACCACGGGCATGGTCGTGGTCGACAGCGCGTCCGACCATGCTTTGTAGTCCGACTTCAGGCCGATGAACGCGGTTGCCGCATCCCGCGTCGCGGGCGGGAGTTCGGCGAGCGCGTCCGTGTATGCCTTCTGCTTCTCGGCCGCGTCCTCGGCGCCCTCGGCGGCGGCCTTCTCCGCCTCGGCGGCGAGGTCGGCGACCCCCTGTACGGCCTCCATCTGCGGACCGACCGCAGCAGAGAACGCCTTGACGGCCAGACCTGCGGCGAGGGCGCCCGCGGCCAGGCCGCCGAGCGCGGCCGTTCCGGCGGCCACCAGCGGGACCGCGCCGCCGACCAGGGCCAGGCCCTTGGCCGCGCGGACCGCGCCGGACCGGATGTTGTCGCCGAGCGCGCCGCCCATCGCGGCGGAGTCCGCGACGAACCGGCCGCGCAGGTCCCGCAAGCGGCCATCGGTGCCGCGGGTGAGTTCGTCGAGTCCGGCCCGCGTACGCGCGAGGCCGCGCTGTGCACCGGAATCATCAAGATCGATATAGCCGGTGAGTTCGCCGACGGTCAGCGCCACGCGCGCCCACCTCCCGTCGTGCTTGGTGGTGGGCGCGGGCCGCTACAGCAGCGGACTACCGCGGGGGTTGTTCAGGCGGTGCGAAGTGGCGCGAGAGCCTGCTCTCGGCCGAGAGCAGGCCGAAGATCCTCACGCGCAGCCATCGCCAGGAGCGGGCGCGCATGAGGGTCCGGTCGCCGACGTCGACGCCGTAAATCTCGTGTAGGTCAGCCTCGATCAGCGGCCACTGGTCGAGGAGTTGGGGCCAGGTCAGCGACGCTTGCGCCGTGCGCGGGCCGGTGCCGGGCGGCCACTCGTACCACTCGTGGAGCCCTGAGACTGGGTCGTATTCGCCCCGCCCGATCGGCGCTGCTGCCGGTTCGGGGCCAACCGAGAAGGGTCGCCACCACTGGACCAGACGCGTTCGGCGCTGGCCTTGTCCTGCACCACCCACGCAATCGCGGTACGCGCGGCGTGCTTGAGCGCTGGCCAGGACACGCCGTCGGCGAGCATCTCGTCGTAGGCGGGGCCGAGCAGGTCGCGGTACAGGTCGCCCTCGGCGGCATCGCCGAGGGCTTCCTCGTCCACCTGCCCGCCGCTCGCGGCGACGGCGGCGGCCTGCACGATGGTCTGCACGCGCAGGCCGGTATCGGCCGAGGGCGCCAGGATCGTGTAGCGGCGCCCCTTGATGGGGAGCACCAACGTTTCTTCGAGCAGCTCGTCGAGGGCCTCGAACGCCATTACGCGGCCACCTCCTTGACGAGTGCGAACGTGCCGCCCGCGGCGGGTGCAGCCGGGTTGGTGATCTTCTTGCGGGGGCCCTTGCCGGTCAGCGTGACCTTGACCGTGTCGAGGTCGTCGGACGCGCCGCCCTCGGGTTCCCAGGTGACCAGGGCGCGGCCCTCGTACGCCTCGTCGCGGCCCTCGCGGTCGTAGTAGCGCACGTGCACGCGGGAGGCGACGCCGAACGTTTCGGACGCAAGCCGGATCTTTTCCTGTGCGGCGTTGAACGCGCCGGTCTCGGGGTGGCAGCGGTGAGCGATCTTGGCCTCGATCGACCAGGCGAGTTCGGTCACGGTGCTGTCCGCCCACCCCTCGTCGTCGTAGGTCGTCGACTTCTGCTGAGTGGGCTCGACCTTGGGGGCGAACTCCTGGATGCCGGGCACCAGGGTCCATACGGGCGTGGTGTCGGTGCCGGTGTTGAGTTCGAGGCGGTAGCGGCGCGCGAGCGCGGTCTCGGTCTCCGCCGGCGGGGTGGGCGTACTCATGGCGGGGTCCTCCTATTCGAGGCGGGGGTGCGGGCGGTGGCCGCGCAGGCGGTAGTTACTGGTGCGCTCCTGGCGGCCGTTGGCGTCGGCGCCGAGCGGAGCGGAGGAAAAGCGGTAGATCAGCGAGATACGGGCACTGCCGAACGTGTGCCGACCACTGGCGTGCAGCACGTTGAATACGGCGTCGTCGAGGGCGGCCACCTCGCGCGGGTCGGGGCCCGCGCGGGTGCGCACCTGCACGGCGAGCACGGTGTCGGTCAGGGCCGCGGACTCCTCCACCGGATACGGGGTCAGGCAGATGACGCGGTCGGGCCCCTCGGGCATGACGGTGTCGGTGATGGCGGTCTCGCCCTCGGCATAGATGCCGTCGGGTCGGTAGGTGCCGACGTTGTGCTCGTCGAGCAGGCGGGCCAGGCCCTCGACGACGTCGGGCAGGAAGCTCACCGCAGCGACCGCCGCACCTGTGCGGCGATGATCTCGCCGACCGCGTCGGCCTCTTCGATCAGGGGGCGTTCGAGGTACTTCGCGGTGCGGCCCGCGTCGTGCTGGTAGTCCATCTCTTCGTGTTGCCTGATGGCGTAAGGAGTGTCGTAGGCCACTGCGGCGGTAAGCGCGCTCTCGTCGACGGTCGCGGTCCCGGAGCGTTCGAGGGTGGCCTCTTCAATGGGCACGCGGCGGCGGGAGACTTCGAGGACGTGCTCGGCGCCGAGCCGCAGCCCGCGGGCGGCGCCCTGGCGGGTCGCCGCGAGGATCGCGTCGCCGTTCCATCGCAGCCGGGTTCGCTGCGTCATTCGCACATCACCTCCGTACTGGCGGGCACGGGCAGGCCGGGCGCGGTGTGGTGGGCGACGGTGAGCGCGGTCGTGGTGCGGCCGTCGGGCAGCGTGATCCGTGAGCCGGTCGGGCAGTTGAGTTCGGGGGCGGCGATGATCTGCGCGGTCGATACGGTCTCGGCGCCGGTGCGGTCGCGCACGCGCTTGACGGTCTCGGCCACCAGGGCGGGCGCGGTGACTGCGGGCCCGTAGCGGGGCCCGTAGGCGGAGGTGCCGAGGTAGGGCTCGACGCTCACCTCGTGGCGCAGCAGCCATCCGGGGACGCGGGTCACCAGATCACCCCCGGTAGCAGTCCCGCCCGCGTGAGCGCGCGGTGCGCGCGTGGGGCGAGGTCGACGTCGCCGGGGGCGGCCGGTCCGTCCTTGCGGCCGGACATGGAGACGGGCCCGATGCTCACGGAGTCCCAACGGCCCGCCGCTCCGGTGCCGTCATCGCCCGTGGCGAGTTGGTACTCGACCTGAGCACAGACGGCGTCCCGGAGCGCGGCGACGATGGTCGGATCGGTGGGCATGCCCGCGTCGTCGGTGAGGTAGACGGCCCGTACGAGCGCGTCGTCGATGTCCTCGGACGCTCGGGCGAGCAGCCGCTCGGCATCGGGCGGAGCCGGTTTCCCGGTCCACGCCGTGAGCTGCTCGGGGGTGGCGTAGACACGGGACACGGGGTTACTCCTTCGTGGCCTCGGGCTTCGCCGCGGGCTTGCGCTTGGACGCGGTGTCCTCGACGTCGTAGCCACGGCGACGGGCGTAGGCGATGGCGGCCGGGTCGTCGGTCTCGGCCTGGCCGTCGACGAAGTGCAGGCCAGCTACGCCGGGCCCGCTGAATCCCTCAACTGGGGTGCGGATCACTGCCATGGGTCAGCCCACCTTGACGTTTCGGAAGACGGACGCGGCCTTGGTGCTCTTGAGCGCGACGCCGACGGGGCCGAGTTCGACCTCGCCGAACTTGACGGCGCCCGGGGTGTCGAAGCTCGGGAGCCACTGACGGACGACGGTTCCGCCCATGCAGGCCACGCCGAAGAATCCGTCGAGGCCGACGCGGTAGGCGTACAGGTCGGTAAGGCCGGTCACGTTGGTCTGCGCGCCGACGGTGCGGGTCTCAACCGGGATGATCGGGTTGTTCGATCCGGCCTTGTCGCCCGGGTCGGCGAACACGATGTCGCCGTACTGCTCGCGGACGATCGGGCGGCCGTTCGGGCCGAGCAGGCCGTCGAGCGGGTTCTGTGTGTACATGCCCGCGCGGCGCGCGGCGGCGCGAACTCGGGCAAGGGCCCGCTTGTTGCCGAGGATGATGGTGGGCGAGCCATCGAGCAGCGAAAGCCACTCGTCGATGGCGTCGAGTGCCTTGTGTTCGGCGCGCGCGTTCGTGTCGAAGTCGGACCAGTCAGTGACCACCCCGGCGCGGAACTCGGTGGCCGTTCCGGTCAGTGCCTTGTCGAGGCCGTCGAACGACTCGGCGTCGACTGACACATCGCCGTTGATCACGGTGTCTTGGAACTGGGTGCGGGTCGCCTTGATCTTCTGGGTCATGTTCAGCGTGACGGCGCCGGACGCGGCCGGGCCGACCCGGGCAACGACGCGGTCGACGCGGAACGCTCCACCCATCACCTTCAGGTCAACGGTGTAGCGCTGCGTCTGGACTTCCGACGCGGTGTACTCGGTGTTGATCGGACGGAATGACGCGGTCGGCTGAGTGATCAGTCGCCGGTATCCGTAGGTCAGGGTGTCGCCCCCATCGGCGGGGTTGACGACGTCGGCGAATGTGAGCGAGTCGAGGATCGCGGATTCCTTGCGGAACTCGTCGATCACGGCAACGTCGATGTCGTCCTGGGCGTTGTTCTTCGCCTCAGCGAGAGTGACGGGCATGGGGTGCTCCTAGGTTCAGGCGCCCAGACGGGCGGCGATGGCGTCGTGCAGGGAGCCGGGCTTGCGCTCGGGCGGGGTGGCGTTGCCAAAGTCGGCGCCCCCTCGGGCGGGGCCGACGGCTGCGGTGAGGTGCGGCTGTGCCTGTACGGCGGCCTTGATCGCGTCGGTTACGGCGGTCTGGTCGTTGGTGTCGACCGCAGCGAGTGCGCTCATGGCGGACTGGGAATCGAGCAGGGCGGCGGCGTTGGCGCCAGCAGTGGGCGCGACCCGCAGTACGGCGGCCTGCACGGCGGCAGTCCGGGCCTGCTCCTGCGCCTGGGTGAGCTGCTGCTGTGCCCACTTCGGCAGTCGGGACAGGTCGCCCTCGGCGCCCTGCTCGGGCGCCGGCGGGGTCGGCTGCGGCGGCTCGGCCGGGGTCTGCTCCTGCGCCTTCTTGATGAGTTCCTGCGCCCACTCGGGGAGCGCGGACACGTCGCCCTCGGCCGGTGCCTGCGGCTCGCCCTGCGGCGGGGCCGGTGGGGTGATCGGGGGCGCGGGCGGAGTCGGCTGCGGGGGTGTCGGAGGGGTGGCCGGGTCCGTCGAGGGGTCGGCCGACGGGTTCGGGTTCGGGTTGGGGTCGGGCACGGTTGCTCTCCTGAGACAGGGCGGAAGCGGACATGCGAAAGGGGGCCCGCTTCTGGCGGGCCCCCTTGGGGTGGTGCTGCGGTGTTCGGTTGTCAGGTGGTGTCGCCCTGGGCGGCGAGGGGGCGGCGCTCGGCGTAGCCGCGTATCCACGCGGTGCGGAGCGTCGATGTGCTCGGGTAAGGGCAGGTGGTCGGTGGGTCGCCACGGTCGCCAGCCTCGCGGCCGGTGGTGACTGCCTTCACGATCTCTTCGCGCGTGCCCATGGTCACGTCACCTCTTGTTCTGGTGGTCCGACTCGTTCTTACGGGCGCCGTCGGCCCATCGTTGGGCCTTGCCGGTCGCCTGCTCGATGAACTCGGCTTGCGTGAGCCTGCCGTGTGCCTGCCACCACTCTTTCAGCTCGTCGGACGCGCGCGCATAGGCGATGCGCGCGGGCCCGCTGAACAGACCGATCGGGCTGTGTCCGGCGGCCTGGGCCTTCTTGTTGAGCAGGTAGCCGCGGCAGTCTTCTTCGGCCTTCAGGTACTGCCGGTAGACGTACTCGTCGTACAGGGCGCGGGCCTCGCGGCGCGTGACCGTGTGCCGCTCGTCCTGGTCCTCGTCGTCGCCGCGGTGCAGTACGGCGGCGGCGTCGCGTAGGTCGGCCCAGAACGCGTCGTCGTCGGCGTGGTCGTCGAGGGCCTGGTCGGCGGCGAGGGCGCCCCAGGCGGCCGGTCCGGGGACGGCGTCGCCCATGGCTTCGGCGAGGGCATCGCGGTCGGCGAGCAGGTCCTCGACGGCGTCGCCGGTGTCGGCGGGCGGCGGGAGGTCGACGGAGTCGCGGCCGTCCAACTCGGCGGCGATGCGCAGTAGTTCGCCCGTGTCGGCGTACTGCATCGCCCACGCGAGGTCGTCGTCGGACGCGTCCGACAGATCGGCGCGCAGGCGTCCGCCGGGGAACAACCGGGCGAGCAGGTCGCGGCGGGCGGCCTCCGCGGCGATGGCCGCGGATTCGGGCCCGCTGGTGTCGCGGTAGCGGGCGGCGAGCTGCGCGTCGGACAGGCCGACCAGGTCGGGCCGCACGTCGGACAGGTGTCCGGCGCGGTCGCGTCGGTCGGCCTCGGCCATGATGCGCACCTGGTCGGCCTCGTCGACGTGGGCAAGCACGCGGGCGAGGTCATCGTCGGACAGGCCGAGCAGATCCTCGGCCAGACGTCCGCCGGGGGCGGCGCGGTCGAGCAGGGCGTCGAGGTCGCGGCGGTCGGCCTCGGCCTCGATGCGGCGACGGGCGCGGTCGTCGAGCGGCGTACGCAAGGCGGCGGCGAGCTGCTCGTCGCTCATCTCCCGCACGGTGCGCTCGTCGCCGGACCACACGCGGGCGCGCTCGACCTGATCGGGCGCGGGCGGGCGGGGCGTGGCGGGGAGGTTGCCCGCGCCTTCCTGCTCGCGGTGCCTGAGTCGGCGTAGGTCGGGGTGGGCGGCGAGGTGCTGGCGCATGGCGCCCTGCCACGCCCGCACCTTGGCGGCCGTGGCGCGCTTCTCCTGCGGGGTAGTGGCGACGGCCTCGCGGCGCTTCCATTTACGGATGTTCCGCTCGATGGCGCGCTGCCGCTGTCCGACCTCGTATCCGGCGGGGTCGCTCTCGGCGTCCTCCACCGTTGTCAGTCCGGGGGTGTATGTGCTGACGCTGTGGCGGCAGTTGGGGTGCTGAAACCCGGCGGCTCGGGCTTCGTCGAGCGATCCGGCGACGCGGACGGAGATCATGCGGCCGTCCTCGACGGCGTGCTCGACCTCGACCGTGCGAGGCCCCGCGGGGCCTGCGATCGTCAGTATTCGGCGCTCCCACGGGCGGCACAGGGGGCACTCGCGCGGGGTGTTGGAGACGATGACCAGGTCGACGCCGTGCTCGGCGAGCGTGCGCATGTGCGCCTCGGTCGCTGCCCGCGCGGTCGCCGTGCGTACGGCCATCTCGGCGTAGGAGGGGAGCGACCAGCGGCGCCCCGCCTTGTCGACGAACGCCCGTATCCCGCGATCGGCGAACTGCCGCAGGGCGTCTTGCACGGCTTGGCGGCGGGTGCCGGTGCCGAGCAGGGGCGTTGCGGCCACGGATGCCACGACGGACCGGAAGACGTCGACGACGGCCCGCAGAATGCCGCGGTGCGTCGCGGTGACGACGTCGACCGCTTCCTGTGCAAGGCGGTCGACGGCCTGGGCCTGGGGCAAGCGGTCATCGACCAGGCGACGGGCGTCGTCGGACAGGGCGCCCAACTCGGCGACCGCGGCGCGGTGCCCCTCGTTGTACGCCTCGGCGACCGCGTCGAACACTTCGAGCTGCGTTGCGCGGCCCAGCTCGTCGACGACGGCCTGTGCGGCTCGCCTGAGCTGCTGCACGGCGGCGAGCTTGGCCTCGACCCATCCGGGTGCGTCGAGGCCCGCGGCGAGCTGACGGGCGATGATGCCCAACAGCCGCTCCTCGGCGCTGGCGTAGGTGTCGCGTGTGGTGCTGGCGAGGTCCTCGACCATGCCGGGGTGAATTGGCACGGCTCACCCCCCGTCGTGTCAGCCCCTGTGTCTGATCCAGCCATGCCAAGAGTGGTGTCTTCATTCGGGTGCCAGGCGAGGCCGGTATATCGGCGGTATTCGATCGTTGCGACCATGCGCTGAACCGAACCTCGCAGGCGGGGCAGGACCGTTCGGGTGACTCGGCCGCTGATGATCGACATTGGACGCAGGCGCGGCGGTTGACTGGTCCTGCGTTCCGATCGTCCGAGGAGGACTCCATGCTCAGCAGGACCATGCTCGCTGCCGCCGCGCTCGCTGTCACGGCGCTCACCGTGCCCGCCGCAGTGCCTGATGCCGAAGCCGTACCGGTGATGCACGCCGCCGCCGTACAGCTGTCCAACGATGCCAACGGGAAGTCAGTCGACGCCCTTGTGGGCGATCAGGTATCCGTCCGCCTTGCGTCGGCCGAAGGCACGGGCGGGTTGATCGTGACATACGGCGACCCCATGAGTTCCGACGAGGCCGTACTGGCCTTCAGTGGCGAACGCGGCGACTTCAAGGCTGCTGCTGAGGGGACAGTCAGCATCACGGCGACGGCTACCTGCAAAGACGCAGACGGTGCCGTGGCCGACTGTCCCGACGGCAGCGATTGGAAGGTCACCGTCAACGTCGCCGAGGCCCCTCCGGCCTAAGAGCCCGCGTCACGTCCTTGCGTGACAGGTCGTTTGGCCTGTTGATGCAGTTCAGGGGCTCGTTGCTTCGGGCGGATCTGCCCGAAGCAACGATGTGACACAGGCACTCAGGCGGCGAGCGGGTACGTTCCGCCGGGGTCGGGGGCGTCCGCGGCGCCGGTCTCGCGAAGGATGGCGGCGGCCTCGGCGGCGACCTCTCGGTCGTCCCACTCCGGGTTGAGGATCTTGACCCTGGTAGCGGTCGAGACAGCCTGTGCACGGTTCAACAGTTCGAGGGTCTGCGCCGTGTCCATGGGGGACTCGGCGACACCGTCGGAGAACTCGACCCGCGGACGTTCCGGGGTCGCTCTGCTGCGGAAGTGCACGGCGTCAAGGGCGAGCAGGGCGAACAGGCCGTCGGCAAGTCCCTGTTTCCAGTGGCCTGCCTTCTTCTTCCGCGTGATCATGCTCTTGTCGTCGTCGCTGTCGACCTCGGTTGCGGTCCGTGCCTGGCCGCCGTTGCGGTCGAGGCCGAACGAACGGGCGGCGTACCCAGCGGACTGGGTGGCCTGCCGGGTCAGTGCCTCGGTCGTCTGCTGGTGCTCCTCGACCCGGATTTCGAATTGGCTCAAGGTGATGCCGCCGTTTTCGGTTGGCGGCATGTTGAGCTGGGCGTATACCTCGGCGTCCTCGTCGAACGATGCGCCCTTTCCGGGTCCGTGGCTGCGGAGGTATCCGTCAGGGACGATCAGCCGCGCGCGGGCGAGGCGGATATCGCGCATCCACGACGTCCACGTTTCGTCGAGGCTGTCGAGCTGGTCATAGATCGGGGCGGCGTAGTCGCTGCGTCCGATCGGCGACCCCCGGTGCAGTCTGTTGGGCGTCATGTTGGGGATGTAGCAGGCGGTGAGCTGCCGGATTCCGGTCGTGGTCGACTCGCCGTCGTTCTCGATGCTGCCGACCAGGGCGGCCGTATCAGGGTGCTCGGTGAGCGGGACGCGCCGGCCGATGTTGTCGCCGTTGCCCTGGTAGAGGGCGTGCACGATCCGGCCGGGCTCGTGCCGCTCGATGTGCCGCCACACAAGTTGTGTGGTGCTGCCGGAAAGTTCCCTCCAGAAGTTCACCGCGGCGAGCATGCCGAACCTGAACTCGGGCACGGCGTTGTCCGGTTGGACGGCGGTCAAGAGCGGTCGATCGACTAGGTCGCGGTCCCACGTCGATCGGAGGTAGATCCCGGACAGGGCGGCGCACTGCTCGGCGGCCGACAAGAGCATCTGCTGTACGTGCCCGTCGGCGAGCAGCTGGTCGAGGCGGGTCTGAGTGCGAGCGTCTTCGACAATGAAGCTCGGCATGTCGGCGAACAACATGTCGGCGGACGTCTGGGCAATGTCGCCTGCGAGGGGGACGTGTAGGCGAGTGTCGCGGCTGGGACGGTGCGCGCTGCTGCGACGGCTCCACAGACGGCGGCGCGGCGTCTTCTGCTCGCGACCGTAGATGCGGGCCAACCTGTCACGGTCACCGGAATACCAGGCGTCATCAACGGCGATGCGGTCGTAGTACGGGGCCCACTGCGGGGGCGGCCACGCTGCGCCGTTCTCGGGCAGTGCCATCGGGGCTCACCTCCTGGTGGTGGTGTCGGATGCGGGGGCGGTGAGCAGGTGGCGCCACTCGTGCGCGGTGGAGTGGACGACGTAGCGCAGGGCGTCGGCTGAGTGGTCGTCGACCTTGATCGGGGCGTCGTCGCCGCGCTCGGTGGCCTTGGGGTCCCAGGAGTAGCCGGGGAGTTCGGCGAGCAGGCCCTCGCACGAGTCGTGCACGAGCAGGCGGTCGGCGGCGAGCAGGCTCGACACGGACCGGATTCCGTCAGTGACGTCGTTGGTGGCGCGGGCGAGGCCAGGGTGCCCGTCCTGCCACATCTGCGTAGAGAAAGAGGCGGCGCTCGGGTCAATGAACGTCCACTCGGGCGTGATGCCGAGGGCGTCGAGCCACGCGCGGACGGCGGCGCTGTACTGCGCATCGGTCATGCTGCGGTGCGCGGCGCGGGAGTCGTGGCGCCACTCGGCACACACGTACAGACGGCCGTCGGTGCCCTCGCCGAGCAGGACCGCAGCAAAGGGGTTGGTCGTGCCGTAGTCGATGCCGCACCAGTGCCGGCGCATGTCGGGCAGCTCGTCGACGACGTGGCGGGCCTCGTCCCACATGTCGTAGATGGCGCCCTCGGCGACCACCCACGCGCCGTCGATCATGCGGCGGCGCCACAGACCGACGTACTCGGCGGCGAGGTCGGCGACGTACTCGGGCGACAGACTCGGGTTGTCGGCGAGCTTGAAATGCCAGGCTCGGAGGTTGAGTTGGTGGGCGCGGTCGAGATATCCAGTTTTGAGCCAATGGCGCGGACTATCCGGGTTTGTGGTGGCGTACAGGCGCGCGCCGGGCACGGACAGACGGGCGAGAAGCTGCACCCAAAAGCCCTCGGGCAGGAGGGTTGCCTCGTCGACGTACGCGAGTTGCGCGGTGAGGCCACGTAGGCGGCCCTCGGCGCGGGCGTCCGCGGCGCCGATCAGGTGCACGGTGCGACCGAGGATCGTCGCCGTCGTCGCCCCGCGGGTATGCACGACGTGCCGGGCAAGGGGACCGAAAAGAGCGCGGTCTTGCAGGGGTTCGAGGATGTTCCGCTCGATCGTCTGGAGACTGCGCCCGCACACGATGATCAGGCCCGACGGTCCGGCGGTGGCAACGGCGATCACAAACGCCAACAGGCTTGCGATCGTCTTGCCGCTGCGCACGCTGCCGTGCCACAGGTTGATACGGGCGGTCGCCTGCCCGATGCTGCGGAGTTGCTTGCGAGACAGGGGCAGACAGTCGAGGTCGAGCACAGCGGCTCACCCCCCGGCGTCGCCCCCGTCGTCGTGGGCCTGGTCGTCGTTGGCGGCCTGCGTCAGTGCCTCGCCGAGGGCGCCCAGCATGCTGCGCACTTCCTCGGCGTTCTCTCCGCCCTCGACGGGTGCGAGACGTAGTGAGGTACCGACGGCGGTCTGTACCGAGCCGACGATCGCCCGTTGGTCGCCGAACCGCGGTTGCGGTAGGTGGGCTTCGTGCCACTCGCCCTCGCGGCCGGCGAACTCGCCGTGCGTGGTGGGCGCCCAAAGCTGGGTGCGTAGGCGCTCGGCGTCGCCCTGTAGGGCGAGGGCGAGGGCGGCACGGCGGGCGGCGAGGTCGGCGGTGCGGGCGCGGGTGGCGGCCTCGACCTGCTCGGCCCGATCGAACGACAGGGGTGGGTCGAGGTTGGCGGCGATCTTCGAAACGGTTGAGGGGGAACGTTTCAGCGTGCGGGCGATGTCGTTGCGGGACTTGCCCGCGGCGTGTAGCTCGCGCACCTGGCGGCGGTCGGCGTCCGTGATGGGGCGCGCCATCGGCGGTCACCTCCTGGTGCTGCTCCTCAGCGCGGGCGGGGGCGGCGGACTCTGGACGCGGGCATGCAAAACGCCCCGCGGCGGGGGCATGCGGGGCGAGGGTGATCGACGGCGTGAGCGGGAGCCCCCGGTCAAAGGGCTCCCGCTCCTTCCCGTGTCGGTCGCGCGGTGAGTCGGCCGCGCGGCCAAGTTCATGATTGCCTGATGCGGGCCGGTCTACGCCGTGGCGGCATCCCCTGCGATGCCGTCCCCCAGATGGCCGCGCGGGGGTGTTTCCGGGCACGCCGGGGACGGCCCCCACATTAGGTCACGGAACTATAACGGCGCAAGCTCGTTCGGTTCGCGTGCGCGTGGGATTGGGGCGCGTCCGGTCGCCGCTACAGACGCCAGTCATCGAGGTACTCGGCGTGGTCGGCGTAGGGGGCGAGCAGCAGACGCACGGGCTCACACGGCCAGTCTCCGGGGTGCGCAACGGTGACTTGGCAGGCGCCGCAGCATGGGAGCCACGTAGAGCGGTCGTCCACATCCGAGTCACTGCTCGGCTGCATGGTCGGTTCGTGCGGCGCGAGCAAGCCGCGGGCGGTCTCAACGTCGCGGAGGATGCGAGCCGGGGCGTTGGCGATGATGTGGGCGGCCTGCGCCTCTGTGGGGGCTCCCTCGTCGTACGTGACTACCTCGCCGCGGTCGTCGTGGATGCGGCCGGGC
Source organism: Streptomyces sp. A18 (assembly GCF_059026065.1). Lineage (NCBI taxonomy): Bacteria > Bacillati > Actinomycetota > Actinomycetes > Kitasatosporales > Streptomycetaceae > Streptomyces > Streptomyces sp. A18. The sequence continues at coordinate 402,213 of NZ_JBWLKL010000004.1, forward strand.
TCCTCGTCGTAGGGCTGCGTCCAGAGCCCTTTGCCTTCATGGCGGGCGGCCTCGGCCTTGGCGGCGCGTTCGTTGAGGCGGGCGTGCAGGAACGCGATCGGATCGCCGGTCATGTGGTCATCCTGTCGTGTCGGACGAATGCGCCCCGCCTGTCGGACGGGCGGGGCGCGGTGGCGTCAAGCGGGGTACGTGGGTCCGACGGGCGCATTGGGCAAGCGGCGATCGGCACTCCGGGGCGTCGGTCGCGCGTCGGACGTGGCGTCATACCGGCTGGTCGCGCGCTGTGCGAGCGTCTGCGGGTCGTCCATCTGATAGGCGAGCACGACGGGCGGAGTGCCGGGCGGGCACACGTCGTTCGCCCATGCGGTGCGGTACTGGTCGGCAAGCTGTCGGACGGCGCGTCGGACGGCATCGGACAGGTTGACGCCCGTACGCATGACAACGGCGAGGTCGGCGGCGAGCTGCTCGTCGACGCGGATCGAGGGGCGGGTACCCGGCTCGGGCGGGCCGGGCTTCTGGTTACGCTGGGCGGTAGCCATCGTTTGGGGTCGCTCCTTTTCGGTGGTCAGGGCCCGCCCAACGGTTTGTGAGGAACCGGGCGGGCCCGCAGTGTTTTTGGGTTACTGGGTGTCTGGCATGCGGTCGGTGTTCGTGTGGACGGCTTCGGCGAGGTGCTCGCCCTCGCTCTCGCCGAATCGCCATACCCGTACGCGCACGGTGTCGGCGGTCAGGCTCTCGCGGGCGGTGCTGAGTACCCGTCGGGTGAGGGCGGTCGGCGTCTCCGCGGTGGCAACGCTCTCGTTGGTCAGCTCTCGCCACTCGTTTCCGTCGTGCTCCTCGACGGTCACGAACGCGTGCCACTGATCGGCAGGCGGAGCCGCGGCGCGGCGCTGCTTCTCCTCGCGGAGGAACTGAGCGACACGGGAAGCGGTGTATCCGGTCTTCTGGGCGATCTCGTCGGCGCTCATACCGTCCTCGCGGGCGGCGAGGGCGATACGCCCCATGGCCTCGGCGACGGCGGTCGCGGCGGTGCGCAGTGCGCGGACGTCGGAGAGGTCGAGGTCGTCGGCGAGGTTGTCGAGGAACCGTTCGAGGTCCGCGGGGTCCTCGGTCCTGGCGCGTGCGCCGTCGTACTGCTCGGCGAGGTCGTGCACATCGGCGTACGGGGCGAGGTCGTACGGGTTGGGGTCGCCCTCGGCTGCTCGGCGGGCGGCGCTGTCGCGCTCGTGCTGGATCACCTCGGCGAGCAGGCGCTCGGCATAGGCGCGGGCGCCTTCGATGGGGTTGGGTCGGCTGGCCTTCATCTTGCGAGTGATCTCAACGGATGAGTAGGCGCGGCCGGTCTCGTATGCGTCGTCGTGGGGTGGCTGCTCGTTGCTCATCTGGGTTGCTCCTGTCGGTCCGGGGCGGGCCCGCCCTCGGGTGAGGGCGGGCCGGTCGGGTGGGCTACTCGGGGCGCCAAGCCATGACGCAACGGCGGGTGTGCGGCTCGATCCTCCACCCGGCGGCGCTCAGCTTGTCGGCGCCGATCTTCAGCTCGACGGCCCACGGCTTGCCGTCGCGGGTCACGTAGCGGCCGGACTCAAGCCAGTACAGGGCGATGCGGCCGTGTCCGCGGGGCTCGGCGAGGAATCCCCAGGCGTCGGGCTGGTGGTCGGGGTCGCCGGGCTCGGCGGCCACGTCTGTGTGGTCGGTGACCTCGGCGAGGCGCAGGGCGCCGAGGGCCGCGAGGGCGGCGAGTGCGTCGGAGTTGGCCGCGTGCTTGGGCGCGGTGCCCTTCGTGCGGCCGTTGTGGGTGACGATCACGCCCTCGACGACGCGCCGCTCGGTGGCCTGCTCGGTGGCCTGTTCGGTGGCGCGGCGGGCCTCGATACGGGCCTGTACGGCGGACGGGACGGGGGCGCCGTGGGCGCGGTGCTCGGCGGCCTGGCGCTCGTCCATGTGGGCGCGGTACGCCTCGCGGTCGGCGGCGGCCTCGGCCTTGACGCGGTCGAGGTCTTCACGGCGGAAGCTCGCGCGGGCGACGATCGGCTCGCGAGTGGGCTCTTGAGCGGCGCGATTGTCGAACAGGGCGCCTTGTTCAGTCGGGCGTTCGACGGCGAACAGGGCGTCGTCGGTGGGCTGCTCGCCGATCCACTCGCCGCGCCACGTGCCCTCGGCCTCGGCGGCCTGCTGCCCCTCGGTGTCCGTGGCCGCGCTGCTCGGTTCGGCGTCGAGCAGTGCGGCAACCTTGGGGTGCTCGCGGGCAATGTAGGCGTCGGCGGACGCGCGTGCGGCGTCGGCGGCTTCGCGGTCGGCCGCCGAGGGGGCGATCGCGGCGACCTGCTTGCGGGCGTGTCCGGCCTGCTCGACCCACGTCTGTGCGGCGATGCGCTCGGCGCGGGTGGCGTCGTCCGCCGTGAGCAGGCTGTCGGCGTACTCGCTGATGACGTTAAGGACGTCGGTGTTCTGCGGCTTGATGATCAGGGTGCGGCCTCGGCCGCGGCGTCCGGCGTCGAGGGCCTCGCGGGTGGCCTTGCTGGCGGGGTCGTGGTCGTCGGCCCCGGTGGCGAGGTTGGTGTCGGCGAGGTGGTCGGCGAGGGCGCCCGGAATCGTGACCTCACCGGAGCGCGCGGCGGCGGGGGCGGTGGGCGCGGTCTGCTCGGCGGGGGCCTGTGTGGCGGCGTCGAGCTTCTGCACGCACCGGGCGTGCAGGGTCGACACCGCATCGTCGTACCTGGCGCGGGTGCCCCAGTCGTCGTGAAGCGTCGTGTCCGTGCGCGGCCGGATGCTGCGGTTGCACAGGGCGCGGCCCTCGGAGTTGAAGGCGTGCGCCATGCGGCCGTTGTGCGCGGTCGACCAGACGGTGTCGGTGTCGGGGTTGTACTTGCCCATGGGGTCGCTCCCTTGGTTGGTGTGGTGCCGGGTGAGGTCCGGCGGTTCCTGTCGGGGTGAGGACCCTTCAGGAGTGCCAACAGTAGCCATTGCAGTAATGATTGCAGTAATAGTTACAGCAACAGTTATCAACCCGTGATGCGGGCCGAGCCGAACCAGGAACGACGGCACCCCCGAACGTGCGTCCGGGGGTGTGTCGCCCTATGCGGCCGAGGGTGTTCGGCGGGACTCCAGCGCGGTCAACAGGCCGACCAGGTCGGCCCCGCGCCACGCTCGGCGGCCTCGCTCGGCATCGACGGGTGCCGGGCACGTTGGGCCGGTCGAGCAGGTCGCCACGGCGGCCCGCGGGTCGCCTCCCCCGTTGTGCACGGTGATGCGGCCCGCGCGGCAGAACGGGCACGGCTCGTCGAGCGTGATCGTCCGGGCGGTGCGGCCGAGGGCGCCCTCGACCTGGCGGCGCGCGGTGTGGGCGACGTCGGCGATCTGGTCGACCAGGGTCGCCGGGGTGGGGGCGAACAGGTCGCGGTCGAGCGCGTCGTCGAGGGCGCGACCGCCGAGCCACACGGCGGCCCAGTGGAGACCGAATACGCGTGATCCGGTCGAGGCGATGCTCGCCGGTCCTGCGTCGCGGTACGTGGGCACGTGCCACAGGCTCGGGTCGCTCGGGTCGGCGCCGAGGGTCCATCGGCCGTTGAGGTCGCGGGCGGGGAGTTGCACGCGCTCGGCGACGGCGTCGCACATGTCGAACACCTCGCGCTCGACCTCGACCGCGGCATCGAGCGCCCGCAAGTTCGCCGGCGCGGGGTGCTCGCGGAGGATGAGGGGCAGACGGCCGACGGCGGCCTCGTTGAGGGCCTGGTCGTCCTCGGCCCGGTCGTCGGCGGCGAGCTGGTCGAGGAATCCGCGGCGCTCGTAGGGCATCCAGTCGGCGGACCGCGGGGGCTCGGCGATGGCGGCGAGCAGGTCGCCCCACTGCTCGCGGACGGTGGCGAGGTCGTCGGCGGCACGCTGGCCGGGGGTGGTCATCAGTGCTGCTCCTGGTGCTCGTCGGCGAGGGCCTGCTCGATGCGGTCGGCGCAGATGGCGGCGGCGCCCTGCGGTGATCCGGCGCGCATCCGGGCGGCGAGGGCGCGCGCACGCTCGACGGCCTGCGCGAGGGGCAGCTCGGCGGCCATGGCGGCTCGGTCGGCGTAGCGGTCGCGGCGGGCTGCCAACCAGGCGATGCGGTAGCGGCCCGCATTGCGCTCGGCGTCGTGGGCGTGCTGCTTCCATCCCTCGGACCGGCGGCGCTCGGTGGCGAGGGCGATGTCGTGGTCGCGCTGCTGCTCGGCGAGGCGGGCCTCGGTCGAGTCGGCGCGGTCGAGGATGCGCGCGTGTATGTGGGCGAGGGCGGGTGAGAGGCCGTCGTGTTCGGCGACGGCGGCGAGGGCGTGGCCGAGCGTTTCGGCGTTGCGGACGCGGGCGAGGACGGCGCGCACCTGGTCGCGGTCTACGCCCGCCACGCGGTAGAGGCGGCGTACCTCGGCGAGGGCGGCCTCGCGGTGGCGTTCGAGGGCCTGCGTAGTGCCTGCCATGGCGCGGCGGCTCTCGTCGGCGAGTCGCTGCTCCTCGCGTACGTGCTCGCTGAGTAGGGCGGCCTCGGCCGGGGACAGAACCCCTCGTCGGGCGCGGGAGAGCAGTACGTCGACGACGGCCCGCCGGTCGGTGCGGTCGCGGTAGTGGCCCTTGGGGGCGCGCTGCTGGGGGCGGGTGCTCATGCGGGTTGCTGCTCCTGGGCGTCGTCGAGGGTGGGGTGTTCGGGCGGGGCGGGGCGCGGCTGCTGGGCGAGGGCGTACAAGTCGCCCCCGTGGGCCCGGACGTTGGGCGACTGGTGCTTGCGGCGGCACTTGGGCCCGTATCCGTCGGGCGAGGGTGCGCAGAGTGGGCGGCGGCACGCCCGACACGTCCGGGCGGCGGTCACTGGTCGCCCTGGTGGACGCGGGCGGGCTCGCCGGACAGTCCCCACGCGATCAGGTGGACGCTGGCGGCGAGCAGGGCGACGGCAACGGCGAGGTTCGCGGCGAGGGCGGCGGCCGGGGTCACGGCTCGACCTGGTCGGCTGCTGCGCCCTCGGCGAGGGCCTGCTCGTCGGCGAGGCGGTCGGCGTACGCGCGGATGGCGCGGCGGGCGCCGCTGTATCCGGTGAGCAGGCCGCGACTTGAGCGGTTGAGACCCCATCGGCTCTGGGTGTCGTTGTGCTCGCGCTCGACCAGGGCGGCGAGGTGATGGGCGTGGGCGGTCAGGATGATGCGGGCGGCGGCGAGGGCCTGCTCGGGGGTCGGCTCGGCGGCGTCGAGCAGGATGTCGCGGAGCGTGGCGAGGGCGGGGTCGCGGTCGGCACTGTTGAACGCGAGGGCGTCGCGTACGTCCTGGGCCGTGAGTTCGTCGCGGTGAGAGTCGCGGGCGGCGGCGGTCATGGTGGGGCGCTCCTGTCGTGCGGTGGTCACTGCTGTGCCTGGGCGTGTGCGGCGGTGCGGGCGCGGTGCACGTTGTGTCGGCGCTCGCGGGTGCCGCTGTGCGAGGTGCACAGGGCGTTCGGCTGCGATCCGCACGCGGGGCACTCGACGCGGAGCGCGGGGAGGTGCAGCGCGGGGGCATCGTCCACGGGCGGGCGAGGCGTCATGGCGGGGTGTCTCCGGGTGTCAGTGGTGGGTGGTAGCGCGTGCGGGCCCGCACGTGGGCGGGCCCGCGTCCGGTCGCGGCGAGTGATCTAGAACGGGGGCTCGTTGCCGTATCCCTGGCGGGGCTGCTGCGTCGCCCACGGGTCGCCCTGGGGGGCCCCGTAGCCCTGTTGGGGGGCCTGTTGGCCGTATCCCTGGGCGCGTGGCTGCTGGCCGTTCTGGGCGCTGTTCTTGGCGACCTGGGCGGTAGCGTTCTTGAGCGCTGGCCCGACGTCGTCGGCCTGGATTTCGTACGACGATTTCCGCTCGCCGTCCTTCTCGTAGTGGCGCTGTCCGAGGCGGCCCACGACGATCACGCGGTCGCCGCGTCGGATCGTTTCTGCGACGTTCTCGGCCTGTTGGCGCCACACGCTGACGGACAGAAAGAGGGTGTCGCCGTCCTTCCACTCGTTCGTGGCGCGGTCGAGCGTGCGCGGGGTGCTGGCTACGCGGAAGTTGCAGACGGCGGCTCCGCCGGGGGTGAACCTGAGTTCGGGGTCAGCAACGACGTTGCCGACGACGTGCATCGGGGTTTCTCCGGCCATTAGGCGGCGGTCCTCTCGGGGGTGGTGCGGGTGGGAAGGGTGGCGACGGGGGCGAGTTGGGGCTCGCGGGTGCGGCGGCCACGGTTGCGGGCGCACGCGCGGCACTTGCGCATGCCGTTGGGGTGCGACGGGGGGTAGCTCACGTGGACGTTGTCCGGGTCGGTGAGGTCGTGGTCGTTCGTGCACCGGGTGCGGCGGGCGTTGACGGCCGCGGGGCCGGTCGAGCGGAGCACGTTGGTGCGGTGGTCGACGGCGTCGAGGTGGTCGTCGGCGACGCAACGGCGCACGGTGCACAGGTGGTCAAGTTCGAGGCCGGCGGGGATGGGGCCGCGGTTTTGCTCGTACGACCAGCGGTGGGCGGGGACGACGCGGCCCTCGGCCCAGAAGCGGCCGTATCCGTCGCGGTCGAGGCTGCCCTCGGGCCACAAGAGGCACGGGGTGGCGAGGTTGGCGGGCACGGGTCCCGGGGCCGTCTTGGCGGTGAAGCGCTCGGCCGGGGTGGTGCGAGCCATCGGGACGTACCTCCGGGGGATGTGCGGCGGGCTGCGGGATGTGGGGGTGTGCTGCCGAGACAGAAAGTCTTTCTGCCGAGACAGAAAGCTAGCAGGTAGGGGGGCGCCACGTCGCGGGGGATGCGCCCCCCCTGTCCTGCGGTGTTAGGCGGCCTTGCGGTCGGCCTGGTCGAGCCGGGTGATGGTCCACCCCTGGTCGCGTAGCTCGGCCACGATGCGGGCGGCTGCGGCCTCGGCCTGGTCGTGCTCGCGCTGCGCGTCCTCGACGGCGGCCCGGACAACGGCGAGGGCGGCCGGGGTCATCGCTGCGCCCCGGTGATGTGCCGGGCGCGCTGGCGGTTCTCGGGCCGGACGATCGCGGGCGCGCTCATCAGGGCGCGGGCGTCTCGGCTCACCTCGGCGGCGAGGCGGCGCCGTCGGGCTGCTCCCTCGGCGGCCTGGCGCACGGCGTCGAGGCGGGCCTGTTCGCGGGCCTGCTCGGCGACGGCCCACCATGCGAGCCACGAACGGTGACGGTCCTCCTCGTCGGGCCGGTAGAAGGGCGGGGTCGGCGGGTGCCCGGCGGCGGCGAGCTGCTGCTCGGCCTTGCGCTCGGCGAGCAGTGCGGCCCCGTCGGCCTCGCGCACGGTGCGCCACCGGTCCCACCCTGCGTGTTCCTGGTAGATCACGTAGGCGCCCTTGTCGACCAGGTCGCGAAACACCTTCTGGGACCGCTTGCGGTCCGATGTGCGGACGATGACCGGAGCGTCGGGGCGATGGCCCCAACTGGCCTCGATACGCCACGCCTTGACGTTCTTCGTCCGGTCGCCGCTCGCGGCCTTGCGGCGGTGGGTGCGGGCCTGCTTCGGGGTGGGGCTCATGCTGCGGTCTCCTGCTCCTGGCGGCGGGCGTGGTGGGCGTGGGCGTCCTCGACGCGGGATGGGTGGGAATCGGCACGGGCGCGAACGCGCTGCTGTGGGTCCTTGCCGGGCCGGATGTTGCGGGTCCGGCACGGCTGGCCCGTGTCGGCGCCGCACCACGTGCACGCCACGGCGAGGGCGTCGGGCAGACCAGCGGCGGCCAGACGCTCGCGCTCGGCTCGGTGCGGACGGTGGGCGGCGAGGGCTTGGGCGACGGTGGGAGGCAGGTAGGTGCCCAACTCGGCGAGACGGCGCTGTACTTGCACGGCGGGCGGTCCCGCGGTGATGACGTGGTGGGTGACGGGCGCCCGCTGTCCGGAAGCGACGGCGGCGCGCTCGGCCCGCAGAGCGGCGACAAAGGCATCACCGGTCTCGTCGTCGGGGCTGATCTCGGGGTGTGCGGTGGGCTCGAACGTGCCGACGTGGCGGCGCATCGTGTCGGCCTTGTGGGCGTGCCACGGGCGGGACACGTCCGAGGGCTGAATGCGGTAGGGGCTGCGGGCGATGTGGTCGCGGGCGACGCGGGCGGCGTCCCATCCGGGGATGGTGGCGGGGACGTCGGACAGCAGGTCGCACCACTGGGCGAGGCGGTCGGCGGCGGCGGCCTGGTCGTCGAGGGCGAGCCGGGGGTCGAGCTTGACGACGTAGGCGAGCAGGGCGGCGACTTCACGGGGGGTCACTGCTGGGCCTCCATGGCGGCGAGGGCGGCGGCGAGGTGGTCGGCGGACTGGGCGACGCGTCCGCGGGGCTGGGCGCGGTCGAGGGGGATCACGTTCGAGGCGGGCGCGGCCGGGGCTGCGGCGGGGACGGTGCCGGGCGCCGGGGCTGGCGGCAGGGACTGCCACGCCCGCAGGAAGTACCGGGCATGCGACACGCCTCGGCGGTTACGGGCGGCGGCCTGCACGGCGGCCGTGGCGAGCATGTCGAGGCCCGACCGCTTCATCAGGGCGTCGACGATGAACCACTCGGCCTGGGCGAGATTCCAGGCGACCAGGACCCCGGCGGCGGTGATCTGGTCGACCAGGGGGCGGGCGAACTCCGGGATCACTGCGACCGCGTCGCGCCCGCGCTCGCTCCCTCCTTCACTCAATCCCTCTATGGGTGAGTGATGGGGGCCGGAATCCGGTCCCCAAAGGGGCCGAGATTCGGCCCGGTACGGGGTTTGGGGGGTCTCGGCGGGGGGACCGGACTCCGGCCCGGTAAGGGGGCCGAGATCCGGCCCGGTAGCGAATAGGGGGCCGGATTCCGGCCCTGGGGTCATCTGCGTTGTGGGGCCGGATTTCGGCCCGGTAGAGCGGGCGGCGCGGGCGTATCCGACGGCTCCGGGGATCTTGTAGAGGGTCGCGCGGCTGCCCTTGGCGGGCTCGTCCTCGGTCAGTTCGCCACTGGCGAGGGCGGCGTCGACGGCGGCCCGCGCGGTCGAGCGTGAGGCGGCGAGTCGGCGCATGAACTCGGCCGTGCCCATACGCGCGGTGGCCTCGGGGCCGGTGGTGGCGTCGGCGACGGCGAGCAGGACCAGGCGGGCGTTTCCGCGCGCCTTCGCACGGGTCCACACCCAATCCATGGCGTCGAGGGTCACGGGCGGTTGCTCCTGTCGTACAGGGGGCGCCTGGGGCGAGGGTCCGGCGACACCTCGCCCCAGGGCCGTTCACGGGGTTGTGCGGTGGTGAGTGCGTGCGGGCTGGTGCTCGTCGCATCGCCATCCGCACGGGTAGAGCCGGGCAGGCTGCGCGTGACACCGGGGGCGGCCGTACTCGCACGACGGCGGCGGCTCGTCCTCGTACCGCGGTGCGCTCACCGCTCGCCCTCGGCGGCGGCCGGCGGGCTGGGCGCGAGCGCGGGCAGATGGTCGGCGAGGGTGCCCGTGCGCCACGCGGCGGTGACCAACTCGCGGCCCGCGGCCGGTTGCGCCTTGCTGCCTCGGGTGTAGGTGAGGCGGTGCGAGGCGGCCCGCGAGGGGCGTATCTCGACTCCGGGCACGTCGTGCACCACTCCGGACGCTTCGTCGAGGTACCGGGCGGCACCGGCCGCGGTCGCCTCGGATAGGACGCGTCCGGAGAATCCGGGGCGCACGCTGGTGAGGACCTGGGCGGGGACGAACTCGACGACGTGCTCGGTGGGGAAGTGGTCGCGCACCCATCCGCGGAACGCGTCGGCATCGACAACCGTCGCTTCCCGCTCGCCTCCCTGGCGGGAGACAGAACCGACCCTCGTTCCGTCGGGCAAGGTGGCGTCGACTTTCGTGCTGCCACTGGCCTTGTACTGCCGTTCGAGCAGGTCGTCGGCCTCGCGCTTGGCGTCCTTGTAGGCGTCCTTGACCTGGTCGAGCAGGGCGCCGAGGACGGCCTGTCGCGTGACGGCATCGCGGACGGCGGCCGGTTCCGGCGCGGCGGGACCCGCGACGGCGGGCGCCGGGTCCGCAGGGTCGAGCGGGTCCTCGCCGCGGGCGGCGCGTTCCTCGGCCTCGATCCGGTTCATGCCCATGCGCTCGGTGATCGTGTCGAGGTGGTGCTGTTCGATCTCGGTCAACGGCTGCTCAGTCGTGGTCACTTCGCGCCCCCGGCGTTCTCGATCATGGCGCGGAACTGGTCGAGCTGGGCGGCGAGGGCCTGCTCGATCGGCAGGCCGTAGGCGCGCTCGAAATCGGCGTCGAGGGTGGGCAGGTTGGCGCGCGAGGCGGCGAGCCTGAGCGCGTTCTCGGCCTCGGCGGCGGCCTGCTCGGCGGTAACGACGCTCGCCGGTATGGCGCCCTCGGCGGCGACCGCATCGGAAACCGAGTGCGGCGTCGGGGTCGGCGGGTCCTGCTCGGCCGGGGCGCCCTGGTCGGCCTGCTTCTTGGCGCCCGGCTTGGTGGCGCCGATGGCGGCGAGGCGGGCGAGGTGGTCGGGGTGCGCGCCCCGCTCCTGTGCCGCGCTGTGCAGCTCGCGCACAGGGCCGACCGACTCGGCGGCGTGCGCGTCGCGGAGTTCGGCGAGGCACACCATGTAGTCCGCGGGGGCACCGGCGGCCTCGGCGGCGGCGAGAATCGCGGCGAGCTGGTCGACGTCGGACGTCTCCGCGGCCTCGGCGAGGTAGTCACGCGTGGCCGCGGTCGCGTCCGGGGGGCCGTTCGGCGTCGACTGCACGACGGTCACACCCTGCTGCATGGGCGGAGCGTCGGCGCGCTCGACGACTACCGGGTTGCCCTCCTGGTCGACGACGGCGCCCAACTCCTCGGGCGTATAGATCGCCCCGTGCAGCACTTCGGGGCACGCCGAACGCACGGCCTCGGCGATGGCGCGGGCCCGCAGCATGGCGCGCGGGAACTTCTCCCACGGCTGCGGCTGGTTCTTCTGGTCACGGGCCTGCGGGCGGCCGTCAACGAGCTTGCACAGACCCGCGGTAACGGCGTCGTCGAGGACCCACTCGATAACCGTCTCGTCGTCAGGGTCGTCGTGCCGCTGAATACGCACCTCACACCGGGTGCGCTCGGACTTGATCCGGACACGGTGGCCCGCGGTACGGGCGCGGCCGAGCATGAGATCGGCCGACTGGGTCGGCTTGCCCTTGATCACGTGAATCGTGGTGATGGTGGTCACGACGTCGAGGCCGAGCGCGCGGCCGTACTCCATCGCCCACAGAACAGAGGCGGGCTGCTTGCGGTAGGCGTCCGGCAGAAGGGGAGTGTTCGCGAGGGACTCGCAGAACTGCCACGCCTCGTACGGACTCATGTGGCTAAGGGACAGGGCGCCCCCGCGGGCCGGGGCGACGGCGGTCGGGGCGTGGGCGGTGGGCAGGGTGGTCACGGTCACGAGCGGGTGTTCCTGTTCTGTGCGGTGCGGTGGCGAATGTGGGCGGCGGCCTTGGTGATGCGGGTGGCGAGGGTGATCGCGTCGTCGGGGTCGAGCAGAGGGTCGAGGGCGACGGCGGCCGGGCAGTCGTCGAGCAGGGCCTCGCGGGTGGCGTCGGCCTGGGCGGCACGCATGGCGCGGCCGTAGTCGGTGGCGTCCTCGCTGCACATCGCGACGTCGAGGGCGACCACGCTCGCGGCGTGGGCGGTGAGCAGGCGGCCGACGGCGTCGGGGTCCTGGGCGTAGGCGAGGGCGAGTTTGTCGAGCAGCGGGTCGACCTGCTCGGCGAGCGGGAGGCGCACGGCGCGGCCGTCGGCGGAGAGCTGGGGGCGGATCACTGGTGCAGCTCCTCGGGCATGGTCGGCTCGTCGACGGCGAGGGCGCCGGTGATGGCGTCGTAGACGTACGGGCGTCTCCAGTCCGCGGCGGGGAATGTCCGGCGCAGCAGGTCGCGGGCGGCGCGGTGCGCTGTGCGGTCGGCGGTGAGGGGGAGGCCGAGTGCGTCGTCGAGGGCGACGGCTGTCGCGGGGCGCTGCTCTCCGTCGCGCGCGGCCGTCACGGGGACAGTCCGCACTCGGGCGGCGCCGGGCGCGATGGCGTCCAACTGCCGTGCGAGCAGGGCAACGGGGTGGGCGAGGTCGCTGCGGGCCTGGCGGGCGCCCTGTACGGCAAGGGCCACGCGGGAGGGGCGGCGGGTAATCTCGGGCGTGTTCACGATCGGTACCTCTCGGGGTTCGGTCGGAAAGGGGCCGTCCGGGTCGCATCCGGGCGGCCCTTCGTCGTGTCAGGCGGCGGCGCGGCGTTCGAGGTCGGGCGCCTGCTGGGACTTCCGGCGTTCGAGGCGGCGCAGTACGAGTTCGACCTCGGGGGCCAGGCGGCCCGCGGCGCGGTCGCGGTCGCGGCGGAGGCGAGCGGCGTCAAGGACCCGACGCGCGTTGGCGATGGCCTGCTCGCGGGAGATGAGGGCGGCGCTCATGCGGCGGCCCCGGCGGTGGCGCGGGTGTAGAGGTGCGACGCAGAAATACCGACGGTGTCGGCGACGCGGTCGGCGTGGTCGCCGCGGGGGGCGCCTACGCCGTTCCAAATGCGCCACGCGGTGGGCACGGAGAGACCGGTCTCGCGGGCGAGCTGGGACGGGTTCCTGATGCCACGCATGCGGGCGGCGGTGTGAAGGAGGGCGCGGTCGTACAACGGAAGGCACCGTTCTTTCTGTCTCGGTAGTTACCTGCCGAGACAGAAAGTAGCAGCTTTCTTTCAAGTTCGAAACTTAGCGGTCAAGTCACTGATCATGCAGGCGCGTTGACGCGCGGTGATCGGAATGGCATATTCGGTCATGTGTGCGAACCAGAAGGGGACGGTTCGCCATCAATCCGTACGTCTAGGGGGGCGTCATGGGGCAAAGCGCCGTGTCTAAAACGTGGCGTGTCCATACGGACACTCACGCGCTACATTTCAACCATGAAAAACAGCAAGCGCCATACAACCCCCGCGCCCGCTCAAGCGTCACCAGATACGGCCGACTTCGGCACGTGGTTGATGCGACGCCTCGAAGAGCTCGGCTACAACATGTCAGGCCCCCGGTCCGGAGGCCGCACAGCCTTCGCTGAAAACTCGGGGCTCAGTCCATCAACGGTCACCCGCCTACTCAGGGGTGAGATGCCAACCGATACCCGAATCCTGCGGACCCTCGCCGAGGCAATCCGCGTGCCCTACCCCGAAGTGCTCGTACGCGCCGGCGTCCTGACCCCCGACGAACTCGCCGCAGTGCAAAGGCCCATGACCGAGCACCAGATCACACCCGAACAGGCCGCCGACGAACTCGGCATCACAGACCCCGCGGAACGCAAGGTGTTCGTCAGCATGACGCGCACCCTCGCCCGCACCCCGCCCAACGAAGGCGAGCAGAAACTCGCCGACTGAACGATCAGCACGGAGGACACCCGCACATGCCCCGCCTCGCCCGACGCCTCTACGTCCCATCGGTCGCTATCGCTGTACTCGGCGCCGTTGTCGCGACGCTCGGGGTCCTCCACAACCATGACGACGTATTCCGCCTCGGCATGATCGCCCTGGTCGCTGCTATCCCCGCTCTCTGCTACTGCCTTACACACCGCGCCACCCGCGCGAGCGACTACCAACTCGCCGAAACACACAGCGCCGGATACCGGCTCGCGCTGCAACACGTATCCCTAGGACTCCTCGGCTCACCGGCGGCACCGCCGGATGGTGGCGAGGGCGTCGAGGAGGAAGACACGCAAGGAATCGCCACCATCCCTCGCGGCGACCTCCCCGACAACGTGCGGCTGATCCGGCCGCACGACGACGAAGACGACATGAGGAAACGGAAGGCACAGTGAGTTCGCTGTCCACGCCAGAGCAGCAAGCAAGGGGGATGCAAACGCGATGATGCGAGCGCCAACAACGCAGCCCATCACGTGGGAAGAGCTAGAAAAGGTCTTCCGAGACGTACCCGAGTCGTTCCAGACCGACGACCTGCCCGCCACGTTCCTACCCGGCGTGCAGATACCGGATGATCTCTCCGAACTCGAACCGTATATCGGGTACATCAGGGTCAGTACATGGCGAGAGGAGAAGATCAGCCCCGAACTTCAGAAGTCGGCTCTACTCGAATGGGCCAGACGCACCAAGCGCCAGATCATCGGCTGGATAGTCGACCTCGACGCCACCGGCCGCAACTTCAAACGCAAGATCATGCGTGGCATCGAGGGAGTAGAGGCAGGCTTCGCCCGCGGCATCGCCGTATGGCGCTACAGCCGCTTCGGACGCAACAGGACCGGCAACGCCGTCAACCTCGCCCGCCTCGAATACGCAGGCGGACGCCTCGAATCTGCCACGGAACCCGTCGATGCCAACACGGCAATCGGCGAGTTCCAGCGGGAAATGATCTTCGCGTTCGGCAACTTCGAAAGCAACCGCGCCGGGGAACAATGGCGCGAGACCCACGAGCACCGCAGGAACACAGAACGGCTCCCCGCCACCGGGCGAAAGCGGTTCGGCTACATCTGGCACCGCCGGTGGGACCCCAGGACAGAAACGCTCCAGAAAGAGCGCTACGCCCTCGACCCCGACTCCGCCGAGATCCTGCTCGAAGCCTACGAACGCAAGGTCTACGGAGGCGAGGGGTTTACCGCGATCTGCGCATGGCTCAACGCCCTCGGCTTCCGCAGCACCATGGGAAACCTCTGGGAACAGTCAGCGCTGCGCAAGTACATGGACAGTGGCTTTGCCGCCGGCCTGCTGCGGACTCACGATCTGGATTGCAAGTGCACCGAACTTGCGACGTGCAAGAACTGGCATTTCCTCCCTGGTGCCCAACCGGCCGTGGTCGACGAGGGGCTGTGGAAGGAGTACCTAGATCATCGGTCACTGATCAAGGGAATGGCGCCGCGCGAGCGAAACGCAACCTACCCGCTCACCGGGCTCATGCGGCACGGCCAGTGCCGACGGGGCCTAGGTGCCTTCCGGGGCGGCTCTACGGGTCGCACCGTCAACGGATACGGCTACCGCTGCAATTGGTACATCAAGAGCGGCGGAAGCGCCTGTGAGGGCGTGAGCATCACCCGAGCCAAGGTGGAAAAGCAGGTCCTCACCTTCCTTGCCGACGAAGTAGCCCCGGCCGTTGACGCGGTACCACCCGTGCAGCAGCGACAGCAGGACGTCAGCCGGGCGCGCGATCTCGCCAAGCGGGAAAGGGAACGACTCACGAAACAGATCAAGAAACTGAGCGACGGCCTCGCTCGGCTCCGCGCACACCACGCGGTGAACCAGGAGGAATACGAACCGGGGGAGTACGAGCAGGCGCGCGACAAGATCAGGAAGGAGAGGGCGGCGGCCGAGAAGGCTCTCGATGCCGTCGTCGAGGTGGAGGCGACGCCGCAACAGATCGACTTTCAACCGCTCGTTGTCGGCCTGCTCGATGAGTGGGACACGCTCAATGTGGCGGAGAAGAACGGCATCCTGCGGAAGATCCTTCGCCGTGTGTCGGTCGTGCGTATCGACCGGGGCCGGGGCAAGCGAGCGACATCCCGCGTTGAGATTCACCCGGTGTGGGAACCGGACCCGTGGGCGCCCCGGAAGGTGTCACTTATGAAGCGGCCCAAGGTGTCCCTTGTGAAGAGGGCCGAGCAGGTAGCGGCCGTGCAGGTGCCGCGCCTCGCCGCTGTTGCGTAAGCGTGTGTTTGTGCTTTAGAGGATCTACTGCATGTGAAGGCGCAGGTGAACTGGACCGGGCGCAGCTCCATGGAGGTCGGCGTCCGCGTCCTCGCCGAGCGTTGGAACGAGTCGACGCCCGCGCAGCAGGTGGGCTCGGCCTACCTCGTCTTCGCCGCCGTCGACGCGGACGGCAAGCCGCGGGGTGTGCCGCCGGTGCTCCCGGAGACCGAGCGCGACCGGCGCCGTTATCAGGAGGCGCAGATCCGGCGTACGCACCGGCTCGCGCGCCGCCGGGCCATCAAGGAGCTGCGGCAGGCACGTGCCGCGGAGGGCCTCGACGACTGAGCGCCCTCCGGGCACGTCCGCCCTACTGGCACACCACCTGGTCGCCCGTCAGGGCCCCGAACTCACCTTGGTACGCGTCCTCCGCCCGTACCGGCCTGACCTGCTTGAAGTCCTGGCCCGCGAGCACCTTCAGGGTCGCGCCCTGCCCCTTCACCGCCCGCATCTGGCAGCCGGGCAGCGCCGTCGCCAGGGACTTCGCCGAGCGGTCCCAGCGCGGGTCGTACGCGACGACCGTGCGCTTGAGCGGCTTGCCCACGAAATTGCCCGGGGTCCGCGTCGTACGGAAGCCGGTGGACCGCAGCGCGGTGTCGACCCGCTTGCCCAGGCCCGGTGTGCCCGCGGCATTGTCGACCTGCACCCGGATCTGCTGCGGCGACACGTCGACGACGGCCTTGCGCTTGACGCCGTGCGGGGCGAGGGGGCGGTCGTCGCGCAGCGCCTGGAAGAGCTTCGCGGACCTCTGCGGGTCCCACTTCAGGGTCGACCCGATGCCCGGCACCATCACGCCCTTGCTGCGCAGCGGCACCGTCGTGAACTCCGACGACGACGGCGAGAAGCCGCGCATCGCGCGTCCCAGGGCCAGCATCTCGTTCGTGCCGAAGCCCTTGTCGGCCCGGACCGAGCCGAGCAGCGTCCTGGACACGTCACGGAACTTGAGCGGGTTGAGCAGCACCCCGCTGCTGGTGGCCTTGGAGATCAGCGCCGCCAGGAACCGCTGCTGGCGCTGCATCCGCCCCAGGTCCGACGAGCCGTCGACGTGCCGGGTGCGGACGTACTGCAGCGCGGCGCCGCCGTTCAGCTTGTGCGTGCCGACGGGGAGATCGAGTCCGGTGTACGAGTCCTTCAGCGGGCGGGTCGTGCAGATCTCCACGCCGCCGAGCACGTCCACGGTCTTCATGAAGCTGGTGAAGTCGATCTCCATGTAGTGGTCGATCTTGACCTTCGTCATGTTCTCGACGGTCCGCACGGTGAGGTTGGGACCGCCCTCCGCGTACGCCGCGTTCAGCTTGACCGGATGCGGTTTGTGCTTGTCGCCGGAGTTCCGGTCGACGTGCTCGGGCATCTCCGCGTAGCTGTCCCGGGGCAGGCTCACCACGCTGGCGCGGTCCCGGTCCTCCGAGATGTGCACGATCATGACCGTGTCCGTGCAGTGGCAGGGCGCCCCACCGAGCCGGTACTTCTGCTTCTCCGCCTTGGTGATCTTGTCCCGGCCGTCCGTGCCGACGAGCAGCACGTTCATGCCGTTGCCGCCCTCCGGCCGGTTTTTCATGTCCTTGAAGGCGTCGACCCGGTCGATCTCCGTGTCGAGACTGGTCAGGACGCCGTGCCCGATCCCGGCCGCGACCAGCACGGTCAAGGAGAACCCCGTCGCCACCCGCATGGCCCAGCGTGGCCGCCTGCGCTGCTTGACCGGCCGCCCCGCGGACTGCTGGGGCTGCCTCGCACGTGGCGGTCGAGGGCCACGCGGCGGCGGGGTGGGGGAGCGGCGGGGCGGTGTGGGCACGTGTGGGGACACCTCCGCGGTGACGGGCCCGTCCGGGACGGGCGAGGGGACCCGCGATGGGCCGGGGAACGCGAGTACCGTAGGCCCATACGATCTGCGACCCGGGGCAGCAGGCCGGGCGGCGCGCGCCGGTGTCCCCCATTCGCGGTAACGTGGCGCCGATGAACGCGACGCCCGACGTGCAGCTTCCTGCCGTATCCGTGATCATGCCGGTGCTCAACGAGGAACGGCACCTGCGTGCTGCCGTCTCCGCGATCCTCGAGCAGGAGTACGACGGTGAGATGGAGGTCGTCGTCGCGCTCGGTCCCTCCACGGACCGCACGAACGAGATCGCCGCCGAACTGGTCGCCGAGACCGCGGGCAACCGCGCGAAGGTGCAGACCGTCCCGAACCCCACGGGACGCACACCCGCCGCCCTGAACGCCGCCATCAAGGCCTCCAGTCACCCGATCGTGGTGCGCGTGGACGGCCACGGCATCCTCTCGCCGGGCTACATCGCCACGGCCGTACGCCTCCTCGAGGAGACCGGCGCGCAGAACGTCGGCGGCATCATGCACGCCGAGGGCGAGAACGACTGGGAGCACGCGGTCGCCGCCGCCATGACGTCGAAGATCGGCGTGGGCAACGCCGCCTTCCACACCGGGGGCGCGGCCCAGCAGGCGGAGACCGTCTACCTCGGCGTCTTCCGCCGCGAAGCCCTGGAGCAGCAGGGCGGCTACAACGAAGAGTTCATCCGCGCCCAGGACTGGGAGCTGAACTTCCGCATCCGCGAGGCGGGCGGCCTCATCTGGTTCTCGCCCGAGCTGAAGGTGCAGTACCGCCCCCGGCCGAGCGTGAAGGCGCTCGCCAAGCAGTACAAGGACTACGGCCGCTGGCGGCACGTCGTCGCCCGCTACCACGAGGGCTCCATCAACCTGCGCTACCTCGCGCCGCCGACCGCGGTCTGCGCGATCGCGGCGGGCGTCGTCGTGGGCGCCGCGGTGACGCCCTGGGGCTTCGTGGTCCCCGCCGGCTACCTCGCGGCGATCGCTGCGGGCTCACTGCCCGCGGGCAAGGGGCTTCCGCTGAAGGCGCGCCTCCAGATCCCGGTGGCGCTCGCGACCATGCACATGTCGTGGGGCTGGGGCTTCCTGACCAGCCCGCGCTCCCTCGCCAAGAAGGTCATCGCCTCCCGGCGCCCGGCCGTGCTCAGCGAGGCCTGAGCACAGCCGGATGAGCCGGGGGCAGGGCCCTCCGGCTCACTCCCAGGTGAACTTCGGGTCCACGTGCATGCACGCCTTCTTGTCCGAGCCGTTGAGCGCCTCGGCCGATTCCGGCGTCTTGTCGTCCTGCTTCGGCTTGGGAGGGGCGTTCCCCTCCCGCCAGTCGGCACCGACGACCAGGGTGACCCCTGAGACGTCCGTCGACTGCTTCACCGAACTCAGCCGCATGCCAAGGGACTTGGCGACCCGCTGGGCGTCGCCCTCCAGGTCGGCGCTGGGGAACTTGATGACGGTCTTCTCCTGCGCGAGCGCCGTCGTCGTATCGGCCGCCGCCTTGGCGAAGCCCTTCCCCGCGAGGATCTGGGTGACCGTGCTCGCGCGCCCGCTGACCGGGGGCTCGACGTTCGTGCGGGTGCCGTTCTGCACCTGCACCGCGATCTCGCCGTCATCGGCCGCCGGATCGTCCGAGACCTTCTCCTTGGCCGGCTTTTTCTTGCCCTTGCCGTCCAGTGAGACGTCGTCGCGTACGAGGCGGAAGAGCTGCTCGGCGTCGCCCGGCTTGGGGATCACGCGCGCGCCCACGTACTCGTACGGCATGGTCGTCATCGTGGTCCGCTCCGGCGAGACCTTCTTGAGCTCGTTGCTCAGGTCGAAGAGCTTCTTGACGCTGCCCAGGCCGTCGTCGACCTTGAGCGCGCTGGTGGCCGTCTCGGCGAGCTTGCGGAGCTTGTTGGGGCTGCTCAGATTGGCGTTGTTCCGCAGCTCGCGCACCAGCGAATTCATGTACATGTGCTGGGCCTTGGCGCGGCTGATGTCGGTGCCGCCGTCGAAGCCGTAGCGGGTGCGCAGCCACTGGAGGGCCTGCTCGCCCTTGACGGCGGTGGTGCCTTTCTCGAGCTTCAGGCCTGAGCCGTGGCCCGCGCTGTCGCGCGAGTGGATGTTGGCGTCCACACAGACCGGTACGCCGCCGATGGCGTCCGCCATGGAGACCACACCCGCGAAATCCACTTCCATGAAGTGGTTGACGTGGATGTTGGTGAGCTTCTCCCAGGTGGCGACCGTGCAGCCGGGGCCGCCGCGGCCGAGCGTCTGGTTCGTCATCGTCCGCTGCGTAGACGCCGCGTAGACCTTGCCGTCGTCCGGGTCGGTGCACTTGGGAATGTCGAGGAGCGTGTCGCGCGGCATGCTGATGACCGACATGTTCGTGCGGTCGGCCGACAGGTGGAGCAGCATCTGCACGTCGGCGAGCGGCGGTGACCCGAAGGTCTCCTTGGCCCCGCCGAGCTTCTGGTTCTCCTTGGAGTCCCGCGCGTCCGAACCGATAAGGAGGATGTTCAGCGGGGTCTGGCCCGCCGCGTTCGGCGTGGGCTCGGGGGCCCGGTGCTCGCCGAGGTTCAGGTCGTCGGTCTCCAGGTTGCCGTTCAAGTGCTGGTAGTAGAGATATCCGGCGCCGGCCGTGCCAAGTATCAGTACCGACAGGATCGTTGCCGACCAGCGGAGTATCCGGCGTCTCGGACGCGGAGTCCGTCCGCCACCACCCCCACGGCCGCGCCTCTGGTGCCCGCTGTCCGCGGAGGGCTCCCCACCCTCGTGCGTCGGGCCGTCTTCCAAGCCGAGATCACTCGCGTGCGGGGCGCGTTGTCGCGCCCCCTCCCCACGCACGCTGCTTTTCCCCATCCCCTGCCCCTCCCCGCGCTACCCCGAATTACGGCCATCCTGCGCCCAGTTAGACGCAGAATGGCCGCCTCAGGTCACTTGGCACACACAGTCTTGTCAGCTTCGACCTTCTGGATGCCCTCAGGCGCCTTCGACGGGGTGCTGATCGGAACCCCCGCACCCTTGAAGTCGCTGCCCAGCGTCAGCTTGATGGCGGGGAGCCCCTGCGAGTTCTTCTCGCTCTTGCCGGGCTTCATCGCGGAGCCGGACAGGCCCATGACGTCGGCGAGCCTCCGGGCCTGGTCGGCCTGGTCGGGGGCGTACTCCAGCGTCGTCTTCTTGAGGTCGGACGGCGCGTTGCCGAGCTGGCTGGCTTTGGACATGCCCTCAGTGTTCTGCAAGTACGTGAGAGTTGCCTGAGCGGCGCCGGTCTTGCCACTGCCGTTGTAGATGTTGACCCGCACGTCGGAGGCCGCGGACTTGCTGCCCTTGAGCCGGGCGGCGACCTCCGCCTTCTCCTTCTTCTCCTTCTTCTTCACCGCGGTCAGCGACTCGTCGGCGCGCATCATGGAGAACAGCGGATCGGCCTTGGCCTTGTCGACGACGACCGTCGTGTGGACCTTCTCCGCCGGGTTGTCGATCACCGGCACGGTCGCGAAGCTGAGGTTCTTCATGTCGAGCTTGCCGAGCTCCATGCCCAGGTCACGGAGTTTCATGATGTCCGCGATCTTGGAGTCGACGGTCAGCGCCTCGGTGCCCGCTTCGGCCAGCTTTATCATCTTCGACGGGTTCGTGAGCGTGTCGTTCGACTTGAGCTTGCGCATCAGCGAGCTGAGGAACTGCTGTTGCAGCTCGATGCGGCTCAAGTCCCCGCCGGTGCCCACGGAGTGACGAGTGCGGACGAACGCCAGCGCCTCCTCGCCCTCGATGGTGTGCTTGCCCGCGGGCAGCTTCAGGTGCGAGTCCGGGTCGTCGATGTCCTTGGCCAGACAGACGTCCACGCCGCCGACCGCGCTGGAGAGCGTCTTGACCGCGTTGAAGTCGGCCACCATGAAGTGGTCGGGGACTATTCCGGTGATCTCCGTGACCGTACGCATGGTGCAGCTCGGCGTGCGCTCGCTCTGCCCGAGGCTCTCGTTGAAGCGGGCGCCCTGGGTGCCGCCGATCGTCTTCTTGCTGCCGTCCTCCATCGTGGTCGGGCAGTCCGGAATATCCGTGATCATGTCGCGCGGGATGCTCAACGCGGTGGCGTTCGTACGGTCCTTGGAGACATGCAGCAGGATCGTCGTGTCCGCGTGGCCGACGCTTCCCTTGTCGCCGTACTTCTCGTTGCCCTCGCCGCTGCGCTTGTCCGTGCCCATCACGAGGATGTTGATGGCACGGTCCTTGCTGAAGCCGCCGGTGCTCGCGCCGTCGTCGGCGATCGAGTTGATGTTGCCGTTGAGGTGTTGGTAGTAGAGGTACCCGCCGACACCCGTCACCAGCAGGAGGAGGGCGAGCGAAGCGCCCGTCCACATCAGGACCTTCTTGCCCTTGGCCTTCTTCGGCTTCTGCTTGCGGCGCCCGCCCGCGGCCTCCGGCTGCGGAGCCCGGCGCCTGCGCTGCGGCGGCACGTCGCGCTGTTCGTCACGGGGCTCGTCGCGTCGGCCATCGCGGCCGCGCGTTCCCTGGCGAGGCGAGGACCGCGGTGATCTGCGGGGTCCAGGCACTGCCGACTGCCCTGCGGAAGGGCTCAGTCGCAGTTCGTAATCGCCGGTGTTCGGGTTGAGTACCCACTGGTCTGCGGGGTCGATGTTCTCCGCCCGCCCACGGCCTTGCGCGTCCACGGTTAGCTGCGTCCTCCGTCGGGGCCACGCGGCGCCTTTCCCCCCTCAGATAAGGCGCTCGGTCAGTCGTTCAGGGTGCGCGGCCATGAAGGGCCCGGCGCACCGGATCGCTCACACTATCCGGCCGGTTCAGCGGCGAACGACGCCGGTGACAAATTCCACTTCCCTACAACTGGGCAATCCGCCCCATTTCTTTGTGTGGGCGGTCTTGCGCTTGAGGATGGCTTTACTCGCAGGTCGTTCCGGCAGCCGTGTTGCCCCGGAATGTGGGAGCGGGGCTCGGCGTACGAGAAGGGTCGTCCGGCTTCTCGCCGCCGTCCGAACCGTCGGCATCCTCGGAGTCTTCGTAGCCGTCCGCCCGCGCGTCGCGAGGGGCCGTTTCGGGCTCCTCGCGCGTCACTTGGAGGGGTGCGTCCGTTCGGAGGCGGGTGAAGAGTTCGTCCGCCGCGGGCTCGACGAGTTCATCCCGATTGGGGTCGTAGACATACGAACGCCGGGGCACGGTGAGGAACTGCACCTGTTCTGTGGGGATGTTGCGCATGCCGCGCACCAGTTCGTACAAACCACGCAAACTCGCAAGGGTCGGGTCCGTGGTCAGCGAAGAAGTGGCCGCGTCGAGAACCGGATAGAGCTTCGCCGGATTGAGCAGGACGTCATTGCTCTGCACCTTGTTGACGAGCGCCGCGAGGAACTGCTGCTGGCGGTCCATCCGGTCGGTGTCGCTGCCGTTGCCGATGCTCTTTCTGGCCCGCACGTAGCCGAGCGACTGTTCGCCGTTGAGGGTGTGCTTGCCCGCGGGGAGCTTCAGGCGCGCGTCTTTGTCGTTGATCGGCTTCTTGAGGCAGACCTGTACGCCGTCGACGGCGTCGACCATGTCCTTGAACCCGGCGAAATCCACCACCATGTGGTGGTCGACGCGGATCCTCGACATCTTCTCGATCGTACGAATGGTGCAGGCCGTCCCGCCGAACTGGTACGCCCAGTTGAACTGCGCGAACCGGGCCCGCGTCCGCGATCCGTCGGCCTTGCGGCAGCTGGGGATGTCCACCATCACGTCCCGCGGGATCGACACCGCGGTCGCGCTCTTCCGGTCGGCCGCGAGGTGCAGCAGGATCGTGGTGTCCGAGCGCTGGGTGCCCGGATCGCGGCCGTACTTCTTGTTGCCCCGGCCCGAGCGGGTGTCGGAGCCGATCAGGAGGATGTTCTGCGCGTCGTGCACCAGCGGCGTCGGGCGCTCCTTCTCGTAGCGTGCCAGCTCCGCCGCGGCGTCGGTGTCCTTGGTGATGTTGCTGTCGAGCTTCTTGTAGACCGCCCAGCCCGCGCCCCCGGCCACCAGCACGAGCCCGGCAACCCCCATCGCCGTCCAGCGCAGCCAGCGCCGCCTGCGCCGGGCGACGCCCTCACCCGTGGGGCTGGAGCCCGCGCCGGGTGCGTACGTGCCCAGTGGCTCAGGCGGGGCGCCATCCGGATCCGGGTGCTCCGGACCGGCGGGCGTGCCTGCGGTGTCGGACACGTATACGTCCACCCCTCGTAGCGACGTCGGTGCATGGTGCGCTCTTACGACCATGGACCGACGTGACGCCGGGGGCCTGCGGGCCAGGGGCTCGTGTGGGCCGAACGGGGGACAGCGGGGGCGGGGCGGCGGCGGGGGAGACCCGCCGCCGGGCAGGGACTACTTGGCGGTGGCGGTGACCCGCTCGTCCTCGATCCGCTTCGCCAGGCCGTCCTCGGCGAGCCGGTCGATGTGGCGGCAGAGCACCACGGAGCCGCCGGCGGCCAGCGGGGCGTACAGACCGGAGCTCAGGCCCTCCAAGGTGTCGTACGACAGACCCGAGAGGATCCGGGAGCCGGGCGCGAGCCCCAGCGCACCGGCGTCGGCGCGGGCCCGCTCCACCAGCTCGGCACCCGTCAGTTCGCCGGCGCCGGCGACGGCGAGGGCGGGCTCGTCCGGGTCCACGGGAGCGTACGGAGCGAAACGGTCGCCCTGGCTCGGCACCTCGACCGCGTAGTCGGCGAAACCGGCGGGGGCCTGCGGGAAGCGCCCGCCGAGCGGCCTGAGCGCCAGGGCGACCCGCTCGCCGGAGCAGGCCCGCGCCGCCTCCAGGGAGTCGGGCCCGCTGACGACGAGGTCGGCGCCTGCCGGGTCGCCGCCCACGTCGGCGACGACACCGACGGACGAGCAGGCGAGCAGCCAGGCCGCCGTCTGCCAGTGCGCGGGAAGCAGCAGCGCGAGCCGGTCGCCGGGTTGGGCGGCCAGGTCGTCCTGGAGCAGATTGGCGGTCTTGGCCACCCAATTGGCGAAGGTGGCCACGGACAATTCGACGCGCTCGCCCGTGGCGTCGTCGTAGAAGGTGATGAGCGGGCGGCCCGGGTCCGCGGCGAGCGCGGAACGCAGCAGGTCGGCAGGGGTGCGGTCGGTGGCGTTCACGGGCGCAAGGGTACGCGGGTGCCCTGCCGCCGCCGGGTGTGGCGGGGGAGTGCGGGCCACCGGTTCGGCGGACACGAACAGACGGCCCGTCAATTCCCCAATGGACAGATGTGTTCTGCTATGCGAACTATCGGTTGTATGCGTGGATTTCTAGCTTCCTCGATCGGCGTCACGTGCGCGGCCGCCCTGGCCCTTCCCCTCACTCTGCCGTCGTCCGGCGCCAGCGCCGCGACCCCGGCCGCGGAGTCGCCAGCGGCGCGCTTCGCACCATCCATCCCTGGCAGCACCCAGTCCCTCCCGCTCGCCCCACTCGGCTCCGACCGTTCCACGGGCGGCGGCGCCTCCCGCGAACAGGGCCTGCTCCAGCGGGAGGTCCGGCCCTTCTCCCTCGTCGGCGTCGTCTGGGACGACCCGGACGACGAACTGCACGGCAGCGTCCAGGTCCGCACGCGTGCGACCGGCACCGGCACCTGGTCCGGCTGGCAGTCCGTGGAGACCCACAACCACGAGCACGCGGCCGACCCGGACACCCCGGAGCGCGCGTCGGGCAAGGTCCGCGGCTCCACGGCACCGCTGTGGGTCGGCGACTCGGACGCCGTCGAGATCCGCGTACGCGGAGAGGTGCCGGAGCACCGCGCGAGCGCCGGTTCTCCCGGGGAACAGGCCCTCCCCTCGGGGCTGCGACTCGAACTCGTCGACCCCGGCGCCGAGCCGCCCCCGCAGGGCCCCGCACCCGAGAACCCCCGCTCCCCGGCCCTGACCGCGGAGACCGCCGCGTCCTCCGCGGTCAACGCCGACCTCGCCCCGATGGGCGCCGCCGCCATCCCCGCGCTCAGCAAGAAGGAGACGGAGTCCGACCTGATCGCGGCCCGTGGCGGCCCGCAGGATGCCGCCGGGAAGGCGCGGCCCTACGTGGGACCCCGGCCGCGCATCATCACGCGCAAGGGCTGGGGCGCGGACGAGAAGCTCCGCGAGAGGCAGTTCGGGTACTCGAAGACGGTGAAGGCCGCCTTCGTGCACCACAGCGCGACCGGCAACAACTACCGCTGCTCACAGGCGGCCTCCGTGCTGCGCAGCATCTACCGCTACCACGTCAAGAGCAGCGGCTGGCGTGACTTCGGCTACAACTTCGCGGTCGACAAGTGCGGAAACATCTACGAAGGACGCGCCGGAGGTGTGGCCAAGCCGGTCCTCGGGGCCCACACTCTCGGTTTCAACACCAACAGCACGGGCATCGCCGTCCTCGGCAGCTTCGGCTCCTCCAGTCCGCCGTCGGCCGCCGTGAAGGCGGTCGCGCGGCTGACCGCGTGGAAGCTCGGCCTGCACGGCGCGAACCCGCGCGGAAAGACATATCTGAAGTCCGGCGGTGGCAATCTGTACAGGAAAGGCACGAACGTCCGGCTCCATGTGATCTCCGGACACCGCGACGGCTTCGCCACGGAATGCCCCGGCGCTCGTCTGTACAAGAAGCTGGGCACGGCCCGCTCTTCCTCGGCCCGCCTCCAGGGCCGCTGAGGCCGGGCCGCACCGCACGACCGGTACCACACGGCACACCGCACGACCCGCACAGCGCACTGCACGATCTGCAAAGCCATCTGCATACACTGGCCGGCCGCGACTCAAGTTCGGCCGGCCCCAGCAGGAAGCAGAGACGACAGGTGACAGAAGCGATCCTCCTGGTCGGCGGCAAGGGCACCCGGCTGCGTCCGCTCACGGTGCACACCCCCAAGCCGATGGTTCCGGCGGCGGGCGTCCCGTTCCTCACCCACCAGCTGGCACGGGCCCGCGCGGCAGGCGTGGAGCACATCGTCCTGGCGACCTCGTACCTCGCCGAGGTCTTCGAGCCGTACTTCGGTGACGGCTCGTCCCTCGGCCTCCACATCGAGTACGTCACGGAGACCGAACCCCTCGGCACGGGCGGCGCGATCCGCAACGTGGCATCGCGCCTGAGCTCGGGACCCGACGAGCCGGTCCTGATCTTCAACGGCGACATCCTCACGGGCCTGGACATCCGCGCCCTGGTCACGACGCACGAGGAGTCGGGGGCGGACGTCTCCCTGCACCTCACGAAGGTCACCGACCCCCGCGCGTACGGCCTCGTGCCGACCGACGACACGGGCAGGGTGCAGGCCTTCCTGGAGAAGCCGCAGACCCCCGAGGAGATCGTCACCGACCAGATCAACGCGGGCGCGTACGTGTTCCGGCGCTCGGTCATCGACTCGATCCCGGCGGGCCGCCCGGTCTCGGTCGAACGCGAGACGTTCCCCGACCTGCTCGCCTCCGGAGCCCACCTCCAGGGCATGGTCGACTCGACGTACTGGCTGGACCTGGGCACGCCCCAGGCCTTCGTACGCGGCTCCGCCGACCTCGTCCTCGGCCGCGCGCCGTCCCCCGCGATCCCCGGCCGCTGCGGCGATCGCCTGGTCCTGCCGACGGCCAGGGTCGCCCCGGACGCCAAGCTCACCGGCGGCACGGTGGTCGGCGACGGCGCGGTGATCGGCGAGGGCGCACGGGTGGACGGCAGCACGGTGCTCGCGGGCGCGGTCATCGAACCGAACGCGATCGTCACGGACTCGCTGATCGGCGAGGGCGCGAGGGTGGGCCCCCGCACGGTCCTCGCGGGCGCGGTGATCGGCGACGGCGCGGAGGTCGGCGCCGACAACGAACTGCGCGACGGCGTACGGGTGTGGTGCGGGGCGAGGGTGCCGGCGGGGGCGGTGCGGTTCTCGTCGGACCAGTAGCTGGGCTTCGCTTCTGGCAGCCCGTCCGGTGGTCCTCCAGCCCGTCCGGTGGTCTTTCAGCCCGTCCGGCGTTTGAGGACGAACTCGGCGGAGCCGGTGATGAGGGCACGCAGGGCCCCCGCGCCAGCGGGTTTCGGGAAGGGGCGGGGCCGGGGAAACAAAAGCCCTTACCCTCATACAGATGTCATCCCGTTTCGCCCCCCGCTCCACCCCCACCCGCACCACAGTGCGCGGCGGCGAAACGGTCGTGCCCCAAGGCGCCCCCCGTCACCCGACGACGGGACGGACCCGCACCTGGACCCCGCCCTATCCCCTGAACCTGGCCCTGACGGTAGGCCCCCTCCGCAGAGGCCCCGCGGACCCCACGTTCCGTACGACCCCGGACGGCTCGGCCTGGCGGGCAAGCCGCACCCCGGAGGGCCCCGGCACGCTCCGGGTGGCCGCGCGCGGCGGCACGGTGGAGGCGCAAGCCTGGGGCGAGGGCGCCACCTGGCTCCTGGACCAACTCCCGCAATTGATGGGCGAGTCCGACGCCCCGGAGGCCTTCACCCCCCGCCACCGCCTGCTCGCGGCAACAGCGCACCGCCGCCCCGGTCTCCGCCTCATCCGCACGGGCCTGGTCCTGGAGTCCTTGATCCCGTCGATCCTGGAGCAGAAGGTCACGACGGACGAGGCGTACCGCGCGTGGCGCCTCCTGGTCCGCAAGTACGGCGAACCGGCACCGGGCCCGACCCCCGCCGAACTCCGCATGTACGTCATGCCGGACCCGAGGACCTGGACCCTGATTCCGTCCTGGGAGTGGCACAAGGCGGGCGTGGACAACAAACGCGCGTCGACGATCCTGCGCGCGGCACGCGTGGCCGCGCGCATGGAGGAGGCGGCGACGATGGAGCCGCTCCAGGCCCAGGCCCGCCTGGAACTGATCCCGGGCATCGGCCCGTGGACGTCGGCGGAGACGATCCAGCGCAGCAACGGCGCCCCGGAC
Organism: Streptomyces sp. A18; assembly: GCF_059026065.1. Lineage (NCBI taxonomy): Bacteria > Bacillati > Actinomycetota > Actinomycetes > Kitasatosporales > Streptomycetaceae > Streptomyces > Streptomyces sp. A18. Next base: position 430,432 of record NZ_JBWLKL010000004.1, read on the forward strand.
GCGGTCACGGTGGGCGATTTCCACCTGCCGGGAATCGTCGGCTACGCGCTGGCGGGCGACCGTACGGCGGACGACGAGGAGATGCTGCGTCTCCTCGCCCCCTACGAGGGCCAACGCCACCGGGCGGCCCGCCTGATCCTCCTGAGCGGCCACACCCCGCCCCGCAGACAGCCGCGTATGCGGGTGGGGAACATCGCGGCACTCTGATGCGCCCCGCAAGGGGCGCGGTAAACGCCGGGCCAAGCCTCTACGGGAGGCCCCGCAAGGGGCGCGGGGAACTGCGCGACAAGCCCCCACAAGCCGGCAGCCGAAATCAGACCCCGCAGCCGCACAGCCCGCACAGCCTGCACAGTCCAACGCCCCCGGCGAGCCCCCTCACCGCACCCGGACGAAGTCCCCCGCATCCCGCGCGGCCCGAGCCGCGGGCTCACCCGCCGCATGCCCCACGGCAACAGCCCCCATCGGGTCCCAGTCGCCCGGCAGCTCCAGGACCCGACGTACGACATCCCGGCAGAACATCGTCGACGAGACCCAGGCGGAGCCGAGCCGCTCCCCGGCGAGCGCGACAAGGAAGTTCTGCACCCCGGCGCCCGCGGCGACCACGAACATCTCCCGCTCGGCCGCGTCCCGCCGAGCATCCCCGTACGTATGGGAGCCGTCCATCACCAGACAAGGCACCACCAAGTAGGGCGCCCGGCGCAGCAGATCGCCCCGCCGCACACGCTTGGCGATGGACTCCGCGGACTTCCCGTCCCGCTCCAGATCCGCGACCCACGCGTCCCGCATCGCGTCCAGCAGCCGAACCCGCGAGCTCTCGGACTCCAGGAGGACGAACCGCCACGGCGTCGTGTGATGCGGCGCGGGCGCGGTGATCGCCGCCGCCACGGCCCGCCGCACGGCCCCGGGATCCACCGGATCGTCCGTGAACTCCCGCACGGTCCGCCGCTGCGTCACCGCCTCCCGCACGGCCTCGGACGTCCCGAGCCGGAACATGTCGTCACGCGAGCCGCGCACCATGGCGCGAGCCCCCTCTTCGGTGTCCCCCACGACGTGCGGCAGCCCGCGGACCACCGCGACCGGCAGCCCGTCGGACTTCCCTTTGACCAGGTCACCGGCCGCGGCCAGCTCGTCCGCGGTGGCGACGACCGTCGCGCTCAGCGGATTGCCGTACGCGTCGGACCCGCCCCGCAGATCGTCGAGGACCCGCACGCCGGCGGCCCCGATGGCGACATCCGTCAGGCCGTTGCGCCAGGGCCGCCCGAAGGTGTCGGTGACCACGACGCCCACGTCCACGCCCAACGCGTCCCGCAGCCCGTCCCGCACCGCACGCGCCGACGCGTCGGCGTCCTCGGGCAGCAACAGCACCGTCCCCGCAGGGGTGTTCGAGGCGTCGACACCGGCGGCGGCCATCACGAGCCCCTGCCGGTTCTCGACGATGCGCAGGGCCCCGCGCCGCGCCACGACCCGCACCGTCTCCGCGTCGATGGCCGCCTCGCGGTCACCCGCCTCGACGACGCGCCCCTCGGCCTTGCTGACGATCTTCGAGGTGACGAGCAGTACGTCACCGTCGGTGAGGTCCGGCTCCGCGGCCGCGATCAGCTTGGCGAGGTCGTCCCCCTGACGCACCTCGGGCAGTCCGGGAACGGCCCACACCCGGTACGACGGCGAAGCCCCGGCCTCGGAAGAGCTCACGCCCGCACCTCCTCCGCGAGGGCGAGCGCCGCGCGCGCCATCTCGGCGGTCGCGTCGTCGTCGCTCATCATCAGCGGGATCGCCCGGCACTGGATCCCGGCCGACTCGACCTGCTCCACGACACCCGCGTCCACGGTGTCGACGAGCCATCCGTCGAGCAGCCCGCTCCCGTAGTGCTCGGCGACCGCGGCCGCCGTCGTCTCCACGCCCACCGCGGCGAGCACCTTGTCGGCCATGCCCCGCACGGGCGCGTCCCCGACGATGGGGGAGAGCCCGACGACGGGCACGCCCGCGTCGGCGATGGCCTCGCGGATCCCCGGCACGGACAGGATCGTCCCGACGCTCACCACGGGGTTGGACGGCGGGAAGATCACGACGTCCGCGTCGGCGATCGCCTCCAGGACGCCGGGCGCGGGCTTGGCCTGGTCCGCGCCGACCGGCACGACGGCGTGCGCGTCCACGGAGGCCCGAAGGCGCACCCAGTACTCCTGGAAGTGCACGGCCTTCTGCTCGCCGTCGACCGTGACGGCGACGTGCGTCTCGACGCGGTCGTCCGACATCGGGATGAGCCGCACGCCGGGCCGCCACCGCTCGCACAGCGCTTCGGTGACCGCGCTGAGCGGGAATCCGGCGGCCAGCATCTGCGTCCGCACGATGTGCGTGGCGAAGTCACGGTCGCCGAGCCCGAACCACTCGGGTCCCACTCCGTACGCCGCGAGTTCTTCCTTGACCTTGAACGTCTCGTCCGTACGTCCCCAGCCCTGCTCTTCGTTGATGCCGCCGCCGAGCGTGTACATCACGGTGTCGAGGTCGGGGCAGACCTTGAGCCCGAACAGGTGGATGTCGTCACCGGTGTTGCCGATGACCGTGATGTCCGCGTCAGGCGCGGCTTTCTTGAGCCCGCGGAGGAAACGGGCGCCGCCGATACCGCCGGCCAGGACCACAATGCGCATGGCACCAAGCATGTCAGGCAGGTACGACAGTGCGTCAGGCGGTTACGACATCTCCGGCCGCCGGAGCGGTGGCCCGCACGCCGCACTGCGCCGCGTGCATCGGCATGTCGGTCAGACCGGGGTAGTAGATGTGCAGGCTGACGGCCGGTTCCAGGGCGTCGTTGACGACGTCGTGGGCGTACCCGGGCGCGAACACGCGCTGGGCCCCGGCGCCGAGCGCGCGCTGACCGCGCTCCGTACGCTCCGTCAGTTCGCCCTCCAGGACCGTGAGTACGCCGGAGGAGAGGCCGTGGTCGTGCGTCCCGCTGCCCTGGCCCGGCACCCAGGAGAGCAGCCAGACCTCGTATCCCGGCCCTGTGCGCAGGCGGTGGTACCAGCGGCTCGTCGCGTCGTACTCGACGAGGTGGGCCCACTGGGCGCGGTCGGCGGCGATGGTGCGGGCAAGGCCGACGAACTCGGCCACGGTGGCCGGGTGCTCGCGGGCGGGCTGCAGGAGGTGCGGGACTTCGAGGATGTCGCCGGCGATCTGGAGGTCGCTGTCGCTGTTCATGGTGCGGTGGTTCCTCAACGTGAGTGCTGGGAGTCGCTAGGGAGCTGATGCGAGGGAACAGAAGGGGCTACAAGGTCACAGAAGGGAAAAGCGGCTCGGACGGCGATAGGGCGCCGGAGCGGGCTCAACAGCTGGAAGCGGGAAGGCTCAACAGCTGGAACAGGAACAGAGACAGCGCGCGTGGGCAGCACCGAGGAGCCCGCTGGTGCGGGTCGTCGAGAGTGCCAAGTTTGCGAGCATGCCCACTAGGACAGCGGCTCACACCTTCCCTGTCAACTCTATGTCCGCTATGTGGGATATGTTTCACCTCATCCGGTTGCTCTCGCAGGTGAAAGGTTTGTGCAGCGGGCGCACCGGACACATCGCGCTTCAACCGGCGCGTAAACCCCGACGTGATCCCGTGACCCGAATGTGATCCCCTTCGCTTCGGTGGACCGGTCGCAACGGGATCGATCTCCGTGGCGTCCTTCCCTGATGAGGGGTGATCACGGACCTCGGTATGGGCCGCCGGCAAGGTGACGGGGTTTATGCCGATTTGAACACTTTCCGCATTACCTTGGTTCCGCAGGGTGAATAAGGGGCCCAATAGCAGATCTCGGCTTGACTGGCCCGGATCGGCACACTTGTAATTTCACTCGTGTCGTTCAGCCGAAATCGGTAACGGCAAGCACCACGGGGACGCACAGACAGACGAGGGGCGCACATGACCGAGCTGGTTCAGGAACTGCTGGTCGAGGACGCGGACGAGGAACTCGGCTGGCAGGAGCGCGCGCTGTGCGCCCAGACCGACCCCGAGTCCTTCTTCCCCGAGAAGGGCGGCTCCACGCGAGAGGCCAAGAAGGTCTGCCTCGCCTGCGAGGTTCGCTCGGAATGCCTTGAGTACGCACTGGCGAACGACGAGCGGTTCGGAATCTGGGGCGGCCTTTCGGAGCGTGAACGCCGCCGCCTGAAGAAGGCCGCCGTCTGAACACGAGGTGGTTCCGCCCGACCGACCTGCCGACCAAACGGCACACACCCCTACGTAAGGAACAGCCCGACGCCCGTGGGTTATCCACAGGCGGCGGGCTGTTGTGATGCCAGCCGTTAGTGTGGGGCCCCGTCCGAGACGCCCCGGCGCCCCCATGAAGCGCAGGCGTCCACCGCAGTCCATCGAACCGGGGCCCGTACCTCGATGTCCGTGCACAGCCATTCGGCAGCCAGTCACCACGACGCTGCCGCTCCTGAGTTCCCGCGGCACGTCGTCACCGCCGTGATCGTCTCCCACGACGGCGCCCGCTGGCTGCCCGACGCCCTGGCCGGTCTGCTCGGCCAGGAGCGCCCGGTGCAGAACGCCGTGGCCGCGGACACCGGCAGCGCGGACGACTCCGCCCGCCTGGTCACCGAGGCACTCGGCCCCGACCGCGTCCTGCACCTGGCCCGGCGCTCCGGCTTCGGCACCGCCGTCGACGAGGCGAACCGCACCGCCGGCGTGCTGACCCCGGAAGAGCTGCCGTATCTGAAGCGTCCAAGCGGCTGGGACCCGGTCAGCCGGACCTGGCGAGACGAGACCTACGACCTTCCCGAACTGCCGCACGGCGAGCCCGAACAGTGGCTGTGGCTGCTGCACGACGACTGCGCGCCCGAGCCCGGCGCCCTCGCCGAACTGCTCCGCGTCGTGGAGAACGAACGCGAGGTCGGCAAGGACGTCGCGATCGTCGGCCCCAAGCTGCGCGGCTGGTACGACCGCCGCCAGCTCCTCGAGGTCGGCGTCTCCATCGCCAACAGCGGCCGCCGCTGGACCGGCATCGACCGCCGCGAACAGGACCAGGGCCAGCACGACCACGTACGGCCCGTCCTCTCCGTGTCGACCGCCGGGATGCTGATCCGGCGTGATGTCTTCGACGAGCTCGGCGGGTTCGACCGGCGCCTTCCGCTCATGCGGGACGACGTCGACCTGTGCTGGCGCGCCCAGAACGCCGGACACCGCGTGCTGATCGCCCCCGAAGCCGTCGTGCGGCACGCCGAGGCCTCCTCGCGCGAGCGCCGCACCGTCGACTGCGTCGGGCGTACGTCGACGTCGCCGCACCGCGTGGACAAGGCGGGCGCCGCCTACACCCTGCTCGTCAACGCCCGTACGGCCGTGCTGCCCTGGGTGCTCTTCCGGCTCGTCTTCGGCACGTTGCTGCGCACCGTCGCGTATCTGGTCGGCAAGGTTCCGGGCCAGGCGGTCGACGAGGTCGCCGGTCTCCTGGGGACGCTGCTGCGGCCCGGACGGATCGTCGGCGCCCGCAAGCGGCGCGGCAAGTCGGCGCTCGAACCGGCCGAGATGAGGCCGCTGTTCCCGCCGCCGGGCGCCACGGTGCGCGCCACCGTCGAACAGGTCGCAGGCAATGTCGTCGGCCGCTCCGACCCCGAAGCCGTCACCGGCGCGGGGCGGCACGGAGCCGTCGAGTCCGGACCCGGCGGGGACGACGCCGACTTCCTCCAGGTCGAGCAGTTCGCACGCCTGAAGCGCGTGGCCCGCAAGCCGGGACCGATGCTCTTCGTAGTGCTGCTTTTCGCCGCGCTCATCGCCTGCCGCGAACTCCTCGGCAGCGGTGCCCTCGCGGGCGGCGCGCTGCTGCCCGCGCCCGGCGACTCCTCCGGTCTCTGGGCGCGCTATCTGGACGCCTGGCACCCCGTGGGGACCGGCGGCACGCAGTCGGCGCCGCCGTACATCGCGCTCGTCGCGGGGCTCAGCACCCTGATGTTCGGGTCCACCGGGCTCGCCGTCACGGTGCTCCTCGTCGGCTCGGTGCCGCTGGCCGGCTTCGCCGCCTACTTCGCCTCACGGCCGCTGGTCACCTCGCGCCTGCTGCGCGCCTGGGCCTCGGTCTCGTACGCCTTCCTGCCGGCCGCCACGGGCGCGCTCGCGGGCGGGCGCATCGGCACCGCCGTCCTCGCGATCCTGCTGCCGCTCATGGCGCGCGCGGGCATCGCCGCGAGCGGACTGACCTCTTCGGAGGGTGCGCGCGGCAGTTGGCGCGCCTCATGGGCGTTCGCCCTGCTCCTGACGATCACCACCGCCTTCACGCCGATCATCTGGCCCATCGCCCTGGTGCTCGGCCTCGCGCTCCTCGTGGTGCGCAGGGGCGACATCACGGCGTACGGACTGCGCTTCCTGGCCGCGCTCGGCACCCCGCTCCTGATCCTCGCGCCGTGGTCGCTCTCGCTGCTGCCCTTCGGCTTCTTCGGTGAGGCGGGCCTCGAGTTCGGCACCGGCTCCGCGACCGGGCTCGACCTGCTCGGGGGCAGCCCCGGCGGCCCCGGGACCGTGGACGGGCTGCTGCTCATCGGCATCGTGCTCGCCGCCCTTGCCGCACTGCTGCGCACCGAGCGGCAGCTCGCCGTCCGCACCGCCTGGGTCGTCGCGCTGGTCTCGCTGGTCTTCGCGGCGCTCTCGAACAGCTCGGCGTGGGCAGGCCCCGCGACCCTCGGCTACGGCATCGCGCTCCTGGCCGCCGCCGCGCTAGGAGCCGACGGGGCACGCACACGTGTCGCCGAGCAGAGCTTCGGCTGGCGCCAGCCGGTCGCCGTCCTCATCGCCTTCGCCGCGGCAGCCGGGCCGCTGCTCGTCGCCGCTGGATGGATGATCCGTGGCGCCGACGGCCCCCTGGAGCGGCGCGACCCGGTGCAGGTACCCGCGTTCGTCGCCGAGGAGAGCGGCACGCAGGACCAGGCCCGCACGCTCGTCCTGGACAGCGAGTCGGCCGCCCAGGTGTCGTACACACTCGTCCGCGGCTCCGGCGCCCGGCTCGGTGACGCCGAGCTCGCCGAAGCGGGCGGCTCGAACGAAGGCCTCGACAAGATCGTCGCCCGGCTCCTCGCGGGCTCCGGCGCCGACCAGGCCGACCAGCTCGGCGGCTTCGCCGTGCGCTACGTCCTCGTACGGGACGGCGCGCCCCGCGAGATGAGCCGCACCCTGGACTCCACCCCCGGCCTGACCCGGCTCAGCCAGGAGGACGGCAGCGCCCTGTGGCGCGTGGACCGGCAGGTCGCACGCGCCGCGATCGTCCCCGAGTCCGGTGACCCCCTGCCGGTGGCGGCGGGCCCCGTGGAGCTGCACACGAACATCCCGGCGGGCGACGAGGGCCGCACCCTGCGGCTCGCCGACGCGGCCGACGACGGCTGGACGGCGACCCTGGACGGCACCCCGCTGACCAGCACCACGCTGGACGGCTGGGCGCAGGGCTTCGACCTGCCCGCGTCGGGCGGCCGCCTGGACGTCACGTACGACACCCCCATGGGCCACACGGGTTGGCTGTGGGCCCAGGGCGCGCTCGCCGTGGTCCTGGTGGTGCTCGCCCTTCCCGGACGCCGCCGCCACGTGGACGACGACCTCCCCGACGAGCCCGTCATCCCCGCGCAGCCGGTCGAGGGCGAGGGGCGCAGGGCGCGCAGGCTGCGGGCCGCGCAGGCGGAGCAGGAGGCCGCGCAGGCAGGCGCCGGGCAGGACGACGCCGGTACTCCGCCTCCTCCTCCGGAGGAGGAAGGGGCCTACGCGGCGGTGCCCCAGCAGCAGTCGCAGTCGTACGGCGAGTGGGAAGCCCCCGCCCACCCGGGCGCCGGCTACGGCACCTATCAGGGCGAGCAGCAGTACCAGGACGCGCGGTATCCGGCCGGCTCGTACGACGAGACCGCGTACCAGGACCCCTACCAGGGCGGCCAGTACGACCCGTACGCCTACGGAGGCGTGCAGGGCGCCGGCGAGCCGTACGGCCAGCCGTACGACGCCGCGTACGGGCCGCAGCAGCCCCCGATGCCGCCGCAGCCCCCGCAGCCGCCGCACGGCACCGACAGTGAGCGCCCCGACGGGAGCCAGCAGTGAACCGCACGACCCAGTCCCTGATCGCAGCCGTGGCCGCGCTCGCCGCCGTCACCGGATTCGCCGTGGTCAACGCGCCCGACGGCAGCGGCGACGACGGCGCGAAGGCGGCCGCGCGGCTGCCCGTCGAGCGGTCGAGCCTGCTCTGCCCGGTGCCCAGTTCGTCCGACCTCGCCGAGACCTCGTACACGGCGTTCACGCCGAAGGGCGAGGGCTCCGGCGAGGCGGGCAAGGCGGAACTGCTGCCCGCCACCAGGGCGTTGAAGGTCACACCGGAGGGCTCCGCCAGGGAAAAGAAGAAGGACGACAAGCCCTTCCTGACCTCGAAGGCACCGGGCAAGCCCGTCACCGGTGAGGAGTCCGGTGGAGAGTCGCCCGCGCTCCTCGGCACCGCCGACGGCAAGCTGGCCCCGGGCTGGACCGTGCAGCAGACCACCAAGTACGAGGTGGGCAGCGGCCGGGGCCTCCAGGGCACCAACTGCACGGCGCCCGACACGGACTTCTGGTTCCCGGGCGCGAGCACCGACAAGGACCGCAGCGACTACGTCCACCTGACGAACCCGGACGACTCGGCGGCCATCGTCGACGTCGAGCTGTACGGCAAGGACGGCGCCCTCAAGACCGAGGTGGGCGAGGCGATCCAGGTGCAGCCGCACTCCAGCGTCCCGGTCCTGCTGTCCACGCTCTCGCCCAAGGAGCAGACCAACCTCACGATGCACGTGACCGCGCGCAGCGGCCGGGTCGCCGCCGCCGTGCAGTCATCGGACGACAAGCTCGGCGGCGACTGGCTGCCCCCGTCCGCCGACCCAGCGAGCCGTCTGGTCCTGCCCGGCATCCCCAAGGACGCCACTTCCGTACGTCTGGTGGCCTTCGCGCCCGGCGCGGACGACGCGGACCTGAAGGTCCAACTGGCCGCGCCCTCCGGCTCGATCAGCCCGGCGGGACACGCGAACCTGCACGTCAAGTCCGGCATGACGACCGCCGTGGACCTCGGTGACGTCACCAAGGGCGAGGCGGGCTCCCTGATCCTGACGCCGACCGAGGACGCGGCGCCGGTGGTGGCGGCCCTGCGGGTCACCCGCGGCAAGGGCGCCGACCAGGAGACGGCCTTCATCCCCGCCACGAAGGCGATCGGCACGCGCGCGACGGTGGCCGACAACCACTCGAAGGGCTCCACGCTGTCGTTCGTCGCCCCCGGCAGGACCGGCAAGGTGAAGGTCACCGCGTCGGACGGCAGCGAGGGCGGCTCGTCGACGAGCAAGACGTACACGGTCAAGGGCGGCACGACGCTGGGGGTCAAGGCCCCTGTCCCGAGCGGCCTCAAGGGCACGTACGCCCTCACGGTGGAACCGGTGTCGGGGGGTGACGTCCACGCCTCCCGGATGCTGGAGGACCCGCAGGGAGGCGTCCCGATGTTCACTGTCCAGACCCTGCCGGACGACAGGGGGACGGTGTCGGTGCCCGAGGCGGAACAGGATCTGAAGGTGCTGCAGAAATAGGCCTCGGCAGGCCTTCAGTCCTCGCCGTACCTCGGGTCCACCGACTCGGGCGAGAGCCCGAGGATCTCGGCGACCTGTTCGACCACCACTTCGTGGACGAGCGCGGCCCGCTCCTCCCGCCCCTTGGTCCTGATCTCCACCGGGCGCCGGTAGACGACCACCCGGGCGGGCCGCCCGTCGGAGGCCTCGATCGTGCCCCCGAGCGGCACGACGTCGTCGTTCCAGTCGTCGTCGCCCGCGCCCCCGGCCCGTCCAAGTGCGGGCACATCGAGCACCAGGAACTCGATCTCGCTCAGCTGCGGCCACCGCCGCTCGAGGCGTTCCACGGAGTCCTGCACCAGGTCGGTGAAGACCTCGGCGCGGCTCGCGGACAGCGGCACCTGGGGAGGCGCCACGGGGCCGCGCATGCCCCTGCCGTGGCGGTCGCGGCGGCGGGGCCTCGGGTCTGCGGTGCGGGGCTGTACGGGGTCGTCCATCACTGACGAAGAGTAGTCCTCGAGATCGCCGTTTCCGTACAGCTTCCACCCTGCTTTCGCCCGGCTTCCGTACCGGCTTCCGCCCGGCTTCCGTACGGCTTCTCTGCGGCGCGCGCCGTGTCGCATGATGACCGTTCCGGCCAGACTTGGGCCCGATTCCGTATCTCTCCGGGACCGTCGATCTCGCGTCGAATGACGGGATTTGCGCCAAGTGGTGACCGGATTCAACACCACTGGTCACCCAGGCCTCTTGTGTCACCGCAGGTCAGCGAGGCGTCCCGCGAGCGTGCCGTGGCGGGGATCACACCACGACACGGTGGGGTGACCTCCCGGAGAGTCGTCGCGGCCCGCTCAAGAGTGCGGTACCGTCCAACATCGTGAGCCCTGTACGTCGCTGTTCGCGCACCGCTTGCGGCCGTCCCGCCGTCGCGACGCTGACGTACGTCTACGCCGACTCGACCGCGGTCCTCGGCCCCCTCGCCACCTACGCCGAACCCCACTGTTACGACCTGTGTGCCGAGCACTCCGAGCGCCTCACCGCGCCCCGCGGCTGGGAGGTCGTCCGCCTCGCCGACGCCTCCGGTCCCGCCCGCCCCAGCGGTGACGACCTCGAAGCGCTCGCCAACGCGGTGCGTGAGGCGGCCCGCCCGCAGGAGCGCGCGGCGGAGGCCGGCGGCGGAGCCCGCAGGGCGGACCCGATGGAGGTCGCACGCCGCGGCCATCTGCGGGTGCTGCGCTCACCGGATTCCTGAGCGCCCCTCTCCGTACGGCGCCGTCTCCGTAAGACGCTCCTCCCCGCAAGGCGCGCCTCTCCCTACGACGCGTCTCTCCGTAGACCTCTGCTTCCGCGGCCTCGTGTCTCCGTAGACCCCTGTCGTTTATTTCTGAACAACTTCTCGTGCACAACCCATTGACGTGCCCATGGCGTCGACACGAGCATTCCCCCACTCGTGAGAGATCACTTTCCGCATCACGGAAACCGGGGAGCCGTCCGTGTACGTGCAGCAGTTGGAGCCCGTGGCCGATTCGCTCGGCCTGTCCGCCCTCATCGCGACCCTGCCCCTCCTCACCGTCCTCGTCCTGCTCGGTGCCGTCCGCATGAAGGCCCACCACGCGGGCCTCATCGGCCTCGGAGTCGCCGCCCTCGTCGCCTGGATCGCGTACGGGATGCCGCTCGGCCAGACCGCGTCCGGCGCCGCGCAAGGTGCCCTCTTCGGGCTCTTCCCCATCCTGTGGATCGTCGTCAACGCCCTGTGGGTGTACCGGATGACCGTCCGTACCCGGCACTTCGACATCCTGCGCCGCTCCTTCGGACGGCTCTCGGACGACCCCCGCATCCAGGCACTCGTCGTGGCCTTCTGCTTCGGGGCCCTGCTGGAGGCGCTCGCCGGATTCGGGGCGCCCGTCGCGATCTCCGCGGTGATGCTGGTGGCGCTCGGCTTCGACCCGGTCAAGGCCGCGGTCGTCGCCCTCGTGGCCAACACCGCGCCCGTCGCCTTCGGCGCCATGGGCACGCCCGTGGTGACGCTCGCCCAGGTCACCGGCCTTCCGCTGGACACCGTCGCCTCGGTCGTCGGCCGCCAGACCCCGCTGCTCGCTCTCGTCGTACCGCTGCTCCTGGTCTTCCTGGTGGACGGGCGGCGCGGCCTGCGCGAGACCTGGGTGCCCGCCCTGGTCTGCGGATTCGCCTTCGCCGCCGCGCAGTTCGCCGCGTCCAACTACGTCTCCGCCCAGCTGGCCGACATCGGGGCGGCGTTGGCGGGTGCGGGCGCTTTGATGGCGGTGCCCAGCGCGCGCAAGCCCGCCGAGGAGCCCGTACGCGTCGCGGTCCTCACCGGCGTACGCAGCGAAGACCTGGACCACGACGACCCGCGCCCGGAGATCCTGCGCGCCTACGCCCCGTACGCGCTCATCGTCGCCATCTTCTCGGTGGCCCAGATCCCGCCGGTGAAGGACCTGTTGGCCAAGGCGACGCAGACCTTCGACTGGCCCTTCCTGGACGTCGCGGGACCCGACGGCGAACCGGTCGGCGGCAATCTCTTCTCGCTGCCGCTCGTGGCGACGGGCGGGACGCTCGTGCTGCTCGCGGGCGTCGGCACGGCGGCCGTCATCGGGGTGCACGCGCGCGTGGCGGTCAAGGAATGGCTGGCGACCGTGCACGAGCTGCGGTTCGCGATCCTCACCGTGACCTCCGTGCTCGCCCTCGCGTACGTGATGAACCTGTCCGGACAGGCCGCGACCATCGGCCACTTCGTGGCGGCCGCGGGCGCGGGGCTCGCCTTCCTGTCGCCGGTGCTCGGCTGGTTCGGCGTCGCGGTCTCCGGCTCGGACACCTCGGCCAACGCTCTCTTCGGCGCCCTCCAGGTGACGGCGGCCCAGCAGTCCGGGCTCTCGCCCGAACTGCTCGCGGCGGCCAACAGTTCGGGCGGTGTGCTCGGCAAGATGATCTCCCCGCAGAACCTGACGATCGCGTGCGCGGCGGTCGGCCTCGCGGGCAAGGAGGGCGATCTGCTGCGCAAGGTGCTCCCATGGAGCCTCGGCCTGTTGCTGGTGATGTGTCTGATCGTGGTGGGACAGAGCACGGTGGTGCTCGGCTGGATGCTGCCGTGACGACAGCGTGAGCCGGCTTCCCGGCACTCACAGCTGGTTGTCATTCGTTGCGGGTAGTTTGGGGTGACCGACGAGCACTCTCCGAGTGCTCTCCGAAACCGCTGAACTCGCAGAACCTGCAGAGAGGGTTGGCCGTGACTGCTGATCTGTCCCAGATCGTGAAGGCGTACGACGTGCGCGGGGTCGTCCCTGACCAGTGGGACGAGTCGCTCGCCGAACTGTTCGGCGCGGCCTTCGCGAAGGTGACGGGCGCGGCAGCGATCGTGACCGGGCACGACATGCGGCCGTCGTCGCCCGGCCTCTCGCGGGCCTTCGCGCGGGGCGCCGCGGCGCTGGGCGTGGACGTCACGGAGATCGGCCTGTGCTCGACGGACCAGCTGTACTACGCGTCGGGCGCGCTGAACCTGCCGGGCGCGATGTTTACCGCCTCGCACAACCCCGCGCAGTACAACGGCATCAAGATGTGCCGCGCGGGCGCCGCTCCGGTCGGGCAGGACACCGGCCTCGCCGAGATCCGCTCCCTGGTGGAGGGCTGGTCGGAGTCCGGCGCCCCGGCGCCGGCGGCCACGCCGGGCACGCTCACCGAGCGGGACACCCTGGAGGACTACGCGGCGCACCTGCGCGGCCTGGTCGACCTGACCTCCATCCGCCCCCTGAAGGTCGTCGTCGACGCGGGCAACGGCATGGGCGGGCACACCGTCCCGACGGTCTTCGCGGGCCTGCCGCTCACGCTCGTTCCGATGTACTTCGAACTGGACGGCACGTTCCCGAACCACGAGGCCAACCCGCTGGACCCGAAGAACATCGTGGACCTGCAGAAGCGGGTGCGCGAGGAGGGTGCCGACCTGGGCATCGCCTTCGACGGCGACGCGGACCGCTGCTTCGTCGTCGACCAGAACGGCGATCCGGTCTCACCGTCGGCGATCACGGCCCTGGTCGCCTCGCGCGAGCTGGCGCGCAACGGCGGCAAGGGCACGGTCATCCACAACCTGATCACCTCGTGGTCGGTCCCCGAGGTCGTGCGGGAGAACGGCGGCACGCCGGTCCGCACCCGCGTGGGCCACTCCTTCATCAAGGAGGAGATGGCCAAGACGGGCGCGATCTTCGGCGGCGAGCACTCGGCGCACTACTACTTCCGCGACTTCTGGAACGCGGACACGGGCATGCTGGCCGCGCTCCACGTCCTGGCGGCGCTCGGCGACCAGGACGGCCCGCTGTCGGCCCTCGTGGCGCAGTACGACCGCTATGCCGCCTCCGGCGAGATCAACTCCACGGTCGACGACCAGACGGCCCGCCTCGCGGCGATCAGGACGACGTACGAGGCGGCGGATGGCGTCACCATCGACGACCTGGACGGCCTCACGGTGACGGCCACGGACTGGTGGTTCAACGTCCGGGCCTCCAACACGGAACCACTCCTGCGCCTGAACGTGGAGGCAAGGGACGAGGCAACGATGACAAGGGCAAGGGACGAGGCTTTGGCGATCATCAGGGCGTGAGCCAAAACTGAGGTGGCCGGCGTTTGTGGGAGTCCGCCGCTCCCGCCCACCCTGACCGCCGCCGCGTTTGTGCCCACCGGCCCGCAAGGCGGAACGGGTGGGCAGAAACGCCCACCGGCCCGCAGACGCATACGACGGCGTGCCCCACCAGGGGGCCTGGGGCGAAGCCCCGGCCAGGTAGCCCGCCCAGGGGCCAGGAAGAAGCCCCAGCCGGGAAGCCCGCCCAAGGCCCAGGGGCCGGAGGTAGGCTGACCAGGCGACATTCCCCACCCCACCCGCTCGAAGGGACCCACCCCATGCCGCTCGAAGCCGGCCTCCTGGAGATCCTCGCCTGCCCGGCCTGCCACGCCCCCCTCAAGGAGGCGGACGCGGAGCTGGTCTGCACGGCAAAGGCCAAGGACTGCGGCCTGGCCTACCCCGTCCGCGACGGCATCCCCGTACTCCTCGTCGACGAGGCCCGCCGCCCCGCGTAAGGCCCGCGCAAGGCCCTGACAAGGCCTGCAAAGCCCTCGCAGGCCAGGCGTAACGGCGAAACGACAAGAAGTGTGACCGGCGGCGCTCCGCCCCGCCGCCCGGCGAATCGGAGGCCCGACCCCATGCTCGACGAATCGCTGCTCGACGCCCCCGAGGCCCTCGCCGTGGCCGACCGCCGCGGCCTCCTCCGCGGCGCCGCAGAAGCAGGCGCCCGCGTCCGCACAGCGGTGCGGCACGCCAAGGAGGCCGGGCTCACGCAGCTCAAGCCCGACGGCCGCCCCCGCGCCATTCTCATCGCGGGCCCCGGCACCGCGGCCACCTGCGTGGCCGATCTGCTCGGCACCCTCGCGGGAGCGGGCTGCCCCGTGATCCGCCTCGCCCCCACCGGCGTGGCCCCCGCCGCAGGCGCCCTGCGCTGGGCGCTCCCCGGCTGGGCGGGCCCCCTGGACCTGCTGCTCGTCGCCACCCCGGACGGCACGGAACCAGGCCTCGAACTCCTCGCGGAACAGGCCTACCGCCGCGGCTGCACCGTCGTGGCCGTAGCCCCCGCCCGCTCCCCGCTGGCCGAGGGCGTGGAAGGCTCGCACGGCCTCACGGTCGCGATGGCCACATCCCCGTACGGGGAGTACGAAGCCCCGCACGACGGAGAGCGCGCCTCCGAGTCGTACGAGGCCCGCCGCCTGGACGACGAGGCCGCCGCCTCCGCCCCCGCCACCCTCTGGGCCCTGCTCACCCCGCTCCTCATCCTCCTGGACCGCACCGGCCTGATCACCGCGCCGGTCGAGACCCTTGAGAAGATCGCCGACCGCCTCGACCACGTCGCTGAACGCTGCGGCCCGGTCATCGCGACGTACAGCAACCCCGCCAAGACGCTCGCCGCCGAACTCGCCGAAGCGCTCCCGGTGATCTGGACCGAGGGCCGCCTCGCGGGCCCCGTCGGCCGCCGTTTCGCCGCCTCGCTCGCCGAGCTCGCCGGACACCCGGCGGTCGCGGGCGAGCTGCCCGAGGCGCTGCCCGCGCACGGCGCCCTGCTCGCGGGCAACCTCGCCCCGAGCGGCGGCGGCGACGACTTCTTCCGCGACCGCGTCGAGGACTCCCAGCAGCTGCGGGCCCGCGTCGTCCTGCTCCGCGACCGCCCCGTGGACGCCGGAGGCCTCAGCGCGGCGCCCGCGGCCCGCGAGCTCGCCCACGGCCACGACATCGCGATCAGCGAGCTCGAGCCAGAGGACGGCGAGGAACTGGAGACCCTCGCGGACCTGATCGCCGTCACGGATTTCGCCGCCGTTTACCTGGCGCTCGCCCCGAGGGACGGATCATGACCCCAGCCCGGTCATGACCGCAGCCCCCGCACCGCATCGCACCGCACCGCCTGCACCGCGTACGTACGTAAGGGAGAACCCCTCCGTGGACCGCCTCACCAACACCATCCGCCCCTACGCCTGGGGCTCCACCACCGCCATCGCGGAGCTCATCGGCGTCGAGCCGACCGGTGAGCCGCAGGCCGAGATGTGGATGGGCGCCCACCCCGGCGCGCCCTCGCGCACCGGGCGCGGACCGCTCGACGAGGTGATCGACGAGGACCCGGGGCGCGAGCTCGGCCGGGCGGCGGTCGCCAGGTTCGGCCCTCGCCTGCCCTTCCTCCTCAAGCTCCTCGCCGCGGGCGCGCCGCTCTCCCTCCAGGTGCACCCCGACCTGGAGCAGGCCAGGGAGGGTTACGAGGACGAGGAGAGCCGCGGCGTCCCGATCGACGCCCCGAACCGCAACTACAAGGACGCCAACCACAAGCCCGAACTGATCTGCGCGCTCACGGAGTTCGACGGCCTCTGTGGCTTCCGAGACCCCGTCGCAGCCGCGGACCTGCTCGCCGGTCTGGGCGTCGACTCCTTGAAGCCGTACGTCGATCTCCTGCACGCCAAGCCCGAAGAGGGCGCGCTGCGCGAGGTCCTGACGGCCGTTCTGACCGCGGACCCCGCAGAGATGGCCGCGACCGTCGCCGACGCCGCCGCCGCGGCCGAGCGCCTGGGCGGCGCCTACACCCCGTACGCCGGTCTCGCGCACCACTACCCCGGCGACCCCGGCGTCATCGCGGCGATGCTCCTCAACCACGTCCGACTGCAGCCCGGCGAGGCCCTGTTCCTCGGCGCCGGAGTCCCGCACGCCTACCTCGACGGCCTCGGCGTCGAGATCATGGCGAACTCGGACAACGTCCTGCGCTGCGGACTGACCCCCAAGCACGTCGACGTACCCGAACTCCTGCGCATCGTCCGCTTCGAGGCGACCGATCCGGGAGTCCTGCGCCCGGAGGCCTCACCCACCGGCGAAGAGGTCTACGACACCCCCATCGACGAGTTCCGCCTCTCCCGCTTCGTCCTGCCGGAGGGCGCCGCCGCATCCCACGACCTCACGGCCGTCACCCCGCAGATCCTGCTCTGCGTCGCGGGCTCGGTCCGCGTGGGCGACGCCGGGGAACTGACCCCCGGGCAGTCCGTGTTCGTTCCCGCGGAGGAAAAGGCCGAAGTGTCCGGAGTCGGCACGGTCTTCCGTGCCACTGTGGTGGCCTGACTCACCACCAGCGCCTCGTGCTGCAACAATGACCCACCGCAAAGGGCGGGCAAGCAGCGCCCGGCCGGTCGGCAGCGAAGCCGACGGTGGGTCATGAACGTACGCAGTCGAAGGGACAACGGGCACACATGAGCGCGTCAGGCGGAACAAAGGCGATTGTCGCGGCACTCGCCGCGAACCTCGCGATCGCGGTGGCGAAGTTCGTCGCGTTCCTCTTCAGTGGCTCGTCCTCGATGCTCGCCGAGAGCGTGCACTCGCTCGCGGACTCGGGCAACCAGGGGCTGCTGCTGCTCGGCGGCAAGAAGGCGCAGCGCGAGGCGACCCCGCAACACCCGTTCGGGTACGGGCGTGAGCGCTACATCTACGCCTTCCTGGTCTCCATCGTGCTCTTCTCGGTCGGCGGCATGTTCGCGATCTACGAGGGCTACGAGAAGATCAAGCACCCGCACGAGATCGAGGCCTGGTACTGGCCGGTCGGCGTCCTGGTGTTCGCGATCATCGCCGAGACCTTCTCCTTCCGCACGGCCATCCAGGAGTCGAACCACACCCGCGGCAACCTCACGTGGACGCAGTTCGTCCGCCGCGCGAAGGCCCCCGAGCTGCCGGTCGTGCTCCTGGAGGACCTGGGCGCGCTGGTCGGTCTGATCCTGGCCCTCGTCGGCGTCAGCCTCGCGCTCGCGACGGGCGACGGCGTCTGGGACGGCATCGGCACGCTCTGCATCGGCGTCCTGCTCATCCTGATCGCGATCATCCTCGCCGCCGAGACCAAGTCCCTGCTCCTGGGCGAGGCCGCGGGCACGGAAGAGGTCGAGAAGATCGAGAAGGCGCTCGTCGACGGCGAGAAGGTCACCCGCGTCATCCACATGCGCACGCTGCACCTCGGCCCCGAGGAGCTGCTCGTCGCCGCCAAGATCGCCGTGCGGCACGACGAGACGGCCGCCGAGGTGGCCGTGGCCATAAACGCCGCCGAGGAGCGCATCCGCGCGGCGGTCCCGATCGCCCGCGTGATCTACCTGGAGCCGGACATCTACGACGAGACGGCGGCCGCGGACGGCACGAACCCGGCGAAGTCGCCGGGCGGCCACTGATCTTCTTCAGCAGTACGGCAGCTTCAGCAGTACGTACGTCGATGGGGCCCCGCACCTGCACGGTGCGGGGCCCCATCGACGTACTGGCGTCTGCTGCTGCGGTTGCTACTGAACCTCGCGCAGCACCTCGATGACCGCCGCCTCGTCGGGCGCCGCCTCGAGCCGCTCGCGGAAGCCGGTGTCCATCAGCTTGCGCGAGAGCAGCGCGAGAATCCGCAGGTGCTCGTCGCCCGCGGCCGCCTCCGGCACGGAGATCATGAAGATGAGCTTGGCCTTCGTACCGTCGAGCGCACCCCACTCGATGCCCTCGGCCGACCGCGCGAACCCGACGACCGGCGCGGTCACCGCGTCGGTCTTGGCGTGCGGGATGGCGATCTCCTCGCCGAGCCCGGTCGTGCCCTGCTCCTCGCGGCGCAGAGCGGTCCGCACGAGCTCCTCGACGTCGTTCACCTTGCCGGTGGCGGCGAGGAGGTTCGCCATCTCGCGGATCGCGGAGTCCTTGTCGGCGGAGTCCAGCTGGACCTTCACGGTCTGCTCGGTGAGGTAGCCGGAGAGGACGTCCTCGGCCTTGGGGGAGGGGGCTGCTGCCGGCGCCGGGGCCTTCCGCAGGGCGTCGGCACCGCTCGGGGCGACGGCTCCGGCGCTCACTCCCGCGAGCACCGGCTCGGGACCGCCCGGTACGCCGACGACCGGCGCACCACGCCGCTTGCGCTCGCTGATGTCGACCAGCGTGACCGTGGTCAGCGCCGTGACGACGGCACCGATGGCGATCGCGATGAAGAACATCGGTACGCCGCCGACGGCACCCAGGACCGCCACGATCGGACCGCCGTGCGGCACGGCGTCCTCGACGCCCGCCTGACCGGCGATCGCACCGGCGACGGCGCCACCGAGCATGTTCGCGGGGATGACCTGCGCGGGCCGCGCGGCCGCGAAGGGGATCGCACCCTCCGAGATGCCGAAGAAGCCCATGAACAGGGCGGCCAGACCGGTCTCGCGTTCCTGCTCGCTGTAGAGGCGCTTGCGGATCAGCGTCGCGATGCCCTGCCCGAGCGGCATGACGGGGATGGCGGCGGCGCACATGCCCATGACGGTCTGGTTGCCGGTCGCGATGAGTCCCGCGCCGAACAGGAACGCCGTCTTGTTGACCGGACCGCCCATGTCGAACGCGATCATGAGCCCGAGGATCGCGCCGAGGAGGATCGCGCTGGTCCCGGTCATGCCGCTGAGCCAGTCGGTCAGATGCTCGAAGACCCACGCGATCGGCTTGCCGATGACGTAGATGAAGAAGAGCCCGAGGGCCGTCGTCGCGACGATGGGGATCACGATGATCGGCATGATCGGCTGGGCGAACTTCGGGACCTTGACCTTCTTGATCCACAGCACCAGATAGCCGGCGAGGAAGCCGGTCACGATGGCCCCGATGAAGCCCGCGCCCGCCTTGGAGTCGTACAGCTCGCCGGTGTTGGCGATCCAGCCGCCGATCATGCCTGGCACGAGCGCGGGCCTGTCGCCGATCGCGTACGCGATATAGCCGGAGAGGATCGGCACCATCAGCGTGAAGCCGATGACACCGATGTCGTTGACGTGCTTCCAGAACGTGTCGTCAGGGATGACGAGCCCGCCCTGGGGGTCCGTGTGCCCGCCGAGCGACAGCGAGATCGCGATCAGCAGCCCGCCGACCACGACGAACGGAATCATGTACGAGACGCCGTTCATCAGCGCCTTGTACGCGAGGCTCCGCTCCTTGCCGCCCCCGCCTCCACTGGAGAGCGGCTCGGCGGAACCGCCGCCTCCGCCTCCGCCGTGCACCGGCGCGCTCTGCACCTGCTCGATCAGGCGCTCCGGGTGGCTGATGCCCTCGGACACCCCGACGGACAGCACGCGCTTGCCCACGAAACGTTCGCGGTCGACGTCCTTGTCAGCGGCGATGATGATGCCGTCGGCGTCTCTGACATCGTTGTCAGAAAGTACGTTCTCGGCGCCGATGGAGCCTTGCGTCTCCACCTTCATGTCGATGCCGAGGCTCTCCGCCGCCTGCGAGAGCTTCTCCGCCGCCATGTACGTGTGGGCGATACCGGTCGGACAGGCGGTCACCGCGAGCAGCTTGAGCTTCTTCCGCTCGCTGTCGCTCCCGCCTATGGGGGGATCGGCCGGATGGGTCACGTGGATCTCCTAACACCTTCGTCACACAAGATCGCGCAAATGTTCCCGATCTCAAGGCATCCTGCAACACATGCGCGCAGGTTCAAAAGCGCAAAGGTCCCGAATGGGCGGGTCTGCGGCCCCGTTCTTTTCCTGCCCGAGGCCGCCCCGCCCCCTCCGGCGCGCAGGGAGCGCGCAGGGAGGCGGGCTGGGGCTCGCTGGGCCAATCGGTGTAGCTTTGTGACCGAGCCAGACGTCGCTGCTGATGGCGGTCGGGCGGTGCCTCCACGGGCCGACCGAGGGAGAGAGGGCCTCCGACGGACTGCGCTGCTGTTGCGCCGGTGCTTCTCTGCGCCGTCGTCGCAGGTCAGCCATGTCCACCCACCCTCGATCAACCCCCACGAGGAGCAGCTCACCAATGACGACTCTCACCAACGGCCAGGACTTCAAGGTCGCCGATCTCTCCCTGGCCGAGTTCGGCCGCAAGGAGATCACCCTCGCCGAGCACGAGATGCCCGGCCTGATGTCGATCCGCAAGGAGTTCGCCGCCGCCCAGCCGCTGGCCGGCGCCCGCATCATGGGTTCGCTGCACATGACCGTGCAGACCGCCGTCCTCATCGAGACCCTGACGGCTCTCGGGGCCGAGGTCCGCTGGGTCTCCTGCAACATCTTCTCGACCCAGGACCACGCGGCCGCCGCCATCGCCGTCGGCCCGAACGGCACCCCGGACAACCCCCAGGGCATCCCGGTCTTCGCCTGGAAGGGCGAGACCCTTGAGGAGTACTGGTGGTGCACGGAGCAGGCGCTGACCTGGCCGAACACCCCCACCGGCGGCCCGAACATGATCCTGGACGACGGCGGCGACGCCACGATGCTCGTCCACAAGGGCGTCGAGTACGAGAAGGCCGGCAAGGTCCCGTCCGAGGACACCGCCGAGTCGGACGAGCACCGCGTCGTCCTGCAGGTCCTCAACCGCACCATCACCGAGGGCTCGCAGAAGTGGACCCAGCTCGCCTCGGAGATCCGCGGCGTGACGGAGGAGACCACGACGGGCGTCCACCGCCTGTACGAGATGCACCGCGACGGCACCCTCCTCTTCCCGGCGATCAACGTGAACGACGCCGTGACGAAGTCGAAGTTCGACAACAAGTACGGCTGCCGCCACTCCCTGATCGACGGCATCAACCGCGCCACGGACGTCCTGATCGGCGGCAAGACCGCCCTCGTCTGCGGCTACGGCGATGTCGGCAAGGGCTGTGCCGAGTCCCTGCGCGGCCAGGGCGCCCGCGTGATCATCACCGAGGTCGACCCGATCTGCGCGCTGCAGGCCGCGATGGACGGATTCCAGGTCGCGACGCTGGACGAGGTCGTCGACAAGGTCGACATCTTCGTCACGACGACCGGCAACAAGGACATCATCATGGCGAGCGACATGGCCAAGATGAAGCACCAGGCGATCATCGGGAACATCGGCCACTTCGACAACGAGATCGACATGGCGGGTCTCGCCAAGATCCCCGGCATCGTCAAGGACGAGGTCAAGCCGCAGGTCCACACGTGGACGTTCCCGGACGGCAAGGTCCTCATCGTCCTGTCCGAGGGCCGCCTGCTGAACCTGGGCAACGCGACGGGCCACCCGTCCTTCGTGATGTCCAACTCCTTCGCGGACCAGACGCTGGCCCAGATCGAGCTGTTCACCAAGCAGGAGGAGTACCCGACCGACGTCTACGTGCTCCCCAAGCACCTCGACGAGAAGGTCGCCCGCCTCCACCTGGCCGCACTCGGCGTCAAGCTCACGACGCTCCGCCCGGAGCAGGCCGCCTACATCGGCGTAGAGGTAGAGGGCCCGTACAAGCCCGACCACTACCGCTACTGACAGCCCCGGCCATCAGGAGGGGCGACGCCCCACCTCGGCCCGGTCAAGCTCATCCGCAGGCCCCCGCCCACTGGGCGGGGGCCTGCGCCCGTGGGCAGGCGGGGCCGTGCAGACCGCAGTTGACCAGGGCCCCGGCCGGACCGGGACGACGGTGGCTGACCTACCTTGGCTTCGAGCCGGCCCGGCTCGGCCCGCAGCTGCTGGTGGCGCACAGCCGACCTACGACCTGCGAGCCGGGCTGGCTCGGCACACAGCTCCTGGTGGCGCACAGCCGACCTACGGCATGCGACATGCGACCTGCCCCGGCACTTGAGCAAGATCCGCCCCTGGCCCAGAACCCGCCCCGACAAGGACCGAGTCCCCATGCCCCGCGGCCACTATTCGCTCCACGACACGCACGACCACACCCCCCTCGGCGAGGAACACTTCCACTGCGCCCCCGGCCCCTCC
The DNA here is from genome assembly GCF_059026065.1 of Streptomyces sp. A18. Lineage (NCBI taxonomy): Bacteria > Bacillati > Actinomycetota > Actinomycetes > Kitasatosporales > Streptomycetaceae > Streptomyces > Streptomyces sp. A18. Next base: position 453,149 of record NZ_JBWLKL010000004.1, read on the forward strand.
GGCTGGCGCTACGTCTCCCAGCGGAACGCCCCCTCAGGCGAGCCCACCGGATCCGTCGACCTCGCCCTCGACGAGCTGGGCCGCCCCATCCGCCTCGAACTTCACGCGGGGGACTGGCAGATCCGCGCCGCGGCGATCGACGGCGTCACCTGGGTACGCACCGACCCGACCGGCACCCACGCCACCGAAGACAACGCTCCCGCCCACGCCTTCACCGGCACATCCCCCGCGTTCCTCATCGCGACCACACGCCTCCTGCGCCTCACCCCCGCTTCCCCCGCGACCCGCGTCCGCCTCGTCGCCTTCACCGACCCGGTCCTCGCCCCCCGCACCCTCGACCAGTCCTGGGCCCTGCTGAAAAGCGAAGCACACAGCACTGACAACGGCCCCTTGATCGTGGACGAATACCAGGTCACAGCCCTGGACACCGGCGAACAGCACGCCATCCACATCACCGGCGACGTCGTACTCTCCGCCCCCGGCATCGAGCTCGAAAACCTGGAGACCCCGCCCTCGACGTTCACCTGACCCAGCCACCCAGCCACCCAGTCAGCCAACCACCCAGCCAGTCCTACGCGGGCGGCACGAATCCGGTCCCAGGAGGCGCGGCTTCCGCACCCTCCTGCCCGCCCTCGGGCCCAGCCGGAGGGGCTGGGTGAACCGAGCGAACCGGATGGGCCGCGTAAGGCCCAGGCCCCGGCCCCGGCGGTGCGACGTACTGCGGACCAACTGGCGCCTTGCTCACGCCCCCGGCCCCGGCCCCGCCCCCGCCGAACGCCCGCCGAGCGTCCCGCGTCTGCCGCTCCTGCACGACCGCGGCCAGGTACGCAGCCGGCGGAACACCCTCCGGAGCAGGCGCCCCCGTACGTTCCGCGAGATCCCCTGCGAGCCGCTCCGCCATCGCCCAGCCCACCTGTGGATCCAACTGCCCCATCCGCGTCAAGTACTGCCTGATCGCCAGCCACAGCCCCTCAGGCACCCCGGACAGGTCGAGCCCGGAGAACCTTCCCGCCAGCCAAGGCGGTGGCGGAGGAATGAAGGCCGCCTGCGCGGTGGGCACCCGCTCCCTGACGACGAGCGTCCCCGCGAACACATCGCCCAGTCGCCGTCCCCGTGCCGAGACCAGCGAAGCGATGCACGCGACGACCCCGAACGTCAGCAGAATCTCGACGACCCCCACCGCACCCCGCACCAACGCGTGCCGAAATCGAATCGGCCCCCCGTCGTCCCGCACCACCCGCAGCCCGCACGCCAGCTTCCCCAGCGACCGCCCATGGCTGAGCGTCTCCACGGCGATCGGTCCGCCGACCAGGATCAACAGAAAACTGGCGACAGCGACCGCCGCGGCCGCCGCGTCGTCCAACGAGGACGTAGAGGCCACGACCCCGACGGTCACCCCCAGGTAGACCGCCCAGGCCACCACCAGGTCGATCAGCACGGCGAGCCCACGGCTCGGCAGTTTCGCCGGGCGCAGCTCCAGCGCCACCGCCTCGCCCGTCACAAGCTCACTCACGTCAGCCGCCCTTCCCTGCCCTGCCCTCGGAACGGCCAGTCTGCCAAGCTGAGGCAGCATCGCGCCGCAGTACGAGGAGCAGCCACCTGATGGACCTCGACGTCTTCGTGTCCGCCCACCGAGCAGAGTGGGACCGACTCGACGCCCTGCTGCGCCGCCAGCGCCGCCTCAACGGAGCCGAGACCGACGAACTCGTCGCCCTCTACCAACGCACGGCGACCCATCTTTCGCTCATCCAGTCCAGTGCCCCTGACCCGCAGCTAACGGGCCGCCTCACTCGCCTGGTGGCACGCGCGCGCAGCGCGGTGACAGGCACCCGCCGTGCTTCGTGGCGCGACGCCACGCACTTCCTGACCCACGGTTTCCCGGCGGCGGTCTACCGCTCCCGCCACTGGTGGGTCCCCACCGCTCTGCTCTCGACACTCCTCGCGGCGATCATCGGCTGGTGGATATCCACGCACCCTGAAGTGCAGTCCTCCATCGCGGCCCCCAGCGAACTGCGCGAACTCACCCGCCCCGGAGGCGAGTACGAGTCGTACTACTCGAGCCATCCGGCAGCATCGTTCGCCGCCCAGGTCTGGACGAACAACGCCCAGGCAGCGGCCATGTGCCTGGTCCTGGGCGGCTTCCTCTGCTTCCCCGTCATCTGGATCCTCTTCCAGAACATGCTCAACCTGGGCGTAGGCATGGGCCTGATGTCCTCCGCCGGTCGCCTCGACACCTTCCTCGGCCTGGTCCTTCCACACGGCCTCCTGGAACTGACCGCGGTCTTCGTGGCCGCCGGCACAGGTCTGCGCCTCGGCTGGACGCTCATCGATCCGGGCCCGCGCTCACGCCGAACGGCCCTCGCCGAGGAGGGCAGAGCCGCCCTCGGCATGGCCGTCGGTCTGGCCCTGGTCCTGTTCATCTCCGGCGCCATCGAAGGCTTCGTCACCCCCTCCGGCCTGCCGACCTGGGCCCGCATCGGCATCGGCATCGTCGCTGAGCTGGCCTTCCTCGCGTACGTCTACGTCCTGGGCGGCAAGGCGGCACGAGCCGGAGCCACAGGGGACGTTGACCCCACGGAACGCAGCGCCACGGTGCCCACCGCGGCGTGATGTGCGTCGGCCCCTGCTGACCTGCTAGTGTCTTCGACGCCCCAGAAAAACCGTTGACACGGAAGGCCTGGGGAGGTAGATTCGAACAGTTGCGTAGAGCTGGACAAGTCCAGCGGCGGCAGTTAATATCTGCCTGCTTCTTGAATCTCATAGGCCAAGAAGCCACTCCCGATAAATCGGAACTCCGAGCCGGTAAGTCCGGCCGAAAACTTCTGATAAAGTCGGAACCGCCGGAAAGGGAAACGCGAAAGCCGAAAGGCCGGAGCAGGAACCGGAAAGGCACCGAGGGAAATCGGACACGAAAGAGTCTGATAGAGTCGGAAACGCAAGAACAAAAGAAACACCGAAGGGAAGCGCCCGGAGGAAAGCCCGAGAGGGTGAGTACAAAGGAAGCGTCCGTTCCTTGAGAACTCAACAGCGTGCCAA